>JANQRJ010000017.1 GCA_028284635.1 Pelagicoccus sp. | reverse complement strand
AGTCTCGCAGCGTTTGGGGTGGAAGCGTAGGTCCGCCTTCGCCCTGCGGGACTCCGGCGTGACAGCCTTCGGCTCTTGCTGCGCTGCGAGCGAAGGCTGGTGCTCAGGGGGGGACTCGAACCCCCACGGCTTGCGCCATACGCCCCTCAAGCGTACGTGTCTACCAATTCCACCACCTGAGCAGGCGAATAGAGGCCGCAAAGAAATGGAAACATTTTCGCGTTTGTAAAGAGTCAAAATGGAGGAATTTGGGAATTCTGCATATTGGGTTGATTCTCGGTTGCTGGCGGGGTAGTGAGTGCGACTTCTGCTCAGAAACTCTTTAGTTCGTTCGCCTCGCTTTATTCTCCAAACCTCCGGAAGCCGCCTAATCCGCCGGCTCCCTTTTTTTAGCTGCCATGCCAGATCCAAGTTCCCAGGAACCCAAAGAGGACGAGACGCCCAAGTCCGTCGATTTGTCAGATCTCAAAAGCTTCAGCTTCGGGACTCAATGGTCCCCAGCTACCAAATCCCCAGGTTCGTCGAAAGACGCCCGTCCCAGCCGGGGCGGACCGAGAGGGGATCGTCCGGACCGTCGGCCAGGAAGACCGCCCGAGCGCCGAGACCGTCGTCCTCCCAGACCTTCGTCTCCCCATCAAGGGGGCGGCCCGCGAGGTGACCGTCCTAGAGGCGGTGGGCGCCATGAAGGTGGCGGCGATCGTCCTGCTCGTGGTGGGCACGGTGGACGGCAAGCCCATGGCCAAGCGCCGTACCGGCCTTACGAGAGCCCGGTTTTCGACGTGTGCTTCTATCCGGAGGACAATTGCTTTGCCGCCATCGTGAAGGCGATGCGAGCGAATCACACTACCTACGAACTCTTTCACGTCGCCAAGCTCTTCCTCGAAAAGCCCGACCGTTTCATCGCGAGTATCACCCGAAAGGCCGCCGCGGGCGAAAAGCCTGAGAAGGTTGCCATCTGTCTTTGCGACGACATGCCCTTTGCTACCGAGGACGAAGCGATCGCCCATGCCATGAGCCACCACGCCGACAAGTTCTTTTCCGTGGAGGAAGTGGAGGTCGAGGCCCCAAAGGGCAATTTTCCCTTCGTCAACCGTTGTCCCTTCACCAAGGAACTGCTTGGCCCGCCAAACTACCACAAGTACGAGGCGACCTTGCTTCAGCACCATCGCGACCGTTTGACGAATATGCCGTTCGCCAAGCTGCAGGCCTCTATCGAGACCGTGCGTGACGAGGAAGTGGTCGCCCAATGGCTGGAGACTCAAAAGAAAGCTACCCGCTACACGGCCAAGGAAGAGGAGGAGGGCGCCGAGCCGAAGACCTTCGAATCCGCCGAGGATGCGCTCGGCTACTTGCGTGGCGACGCTCGAAGCCGGGTGGTGAAGACCGTCAGCTACGCTCGCGTGCACGGCGTCGTTCTGGAAAAGCACCAGCAGACCGAGGCATTCAAGGCGATGAAGGGCGAACGCGAGCGCCAGCAGCGCTTCCCGCTCGAAACTGCCAACGCCATTCGAGGCCGCATGCGTCGCGAGAAGTTCAGCATCTACAAGAAGGGAGCCAAGGGCGTGACCTACGTCTGCTCCGCCAAGCGCAACTTCCGCCAGCCCGGCCAGGTGATGGCGCCCGATCTGGATCGCATCATTTCTTTCCTCGAATCGAATCCTCGGATCAAAGCCAAGGAATTCCCAGCTGCGATCGCGGCTTCCATCCAGGAGAAGTCGCCCGACGAGAAAATCGACGAGAAAAAGCTCTTGCGCGATCTGCATTGGCTAATCGCCGATGGTTACGTCAGTCATTTCGAAGACGACACCCTCATTTCCCAACCGGTTATCGAGGCTCCTACGCCGCGGGAGAAGCCCAAGCCTCAGACCAAGCCGGTTCAAGAAGAGTCCCCCGAAGAAGCGAAAAGTCCCGAGTCGTCGAGTTCGGCTCCAGAAGCGTCGCCGGAGGCGACCTCGACTCCTGATGCTGAGGCGCCGACTCCAGCAGAGCCAGTGGCGAGCGACGAACCGAAAGAGGCTCCTCAAGTCGAGTCCGCAGCTGAACCTGAGAAGGTCGAAGCCGCGCCCGAGCCGGTTGCCAAAGCCGATGAGGCTGCAGAACCAAATCCCGAGCCCAAGCTGCCAGCCGAGCCCGAAAAGGCGGAATCCCCAAAACCGCCGGCGTAATCGGATTCCCGATACGAAACGTTCTGAAGCTTCCAACCCGTAGCGCGGATCCCGCCGAGCGGGACCGCGTACCTGTAGCCGCGTTCGTGAGAACGCGGAAAACCACACCGCCCCTATGAATACTCCCGAACCCCCTTCGTCGGAGCCCGCTCAAAGCGAAGCCTACCGGAGTTGCCTGCGTCGATTCTGGGCTCGCAACATCCGTCTCATGCTATGCCTGCTTGCCGTCTGGGCCTTCGCTGGGCTCGGCTGCGGCATTCTCTTTGCTGCCGAGCTCAACGAATATCGCATCGGCGGCTATCCGCTCGGCTTCTGGTTCGCTCAGCAGGGCAGCATTATCGTATTCGTTCTTGTGATACTAGCCTTCTGTTTGGCGATGAATCGCCGCGATCGCCAGCACCACGAGGAGCTTGAAACGCTAAAGGAGCAGGAAAAATGAGCGAAGCCCTGAGCATCAACTCCTGGACGTGGATCTTTGTCGGAGCCACTTTCTCCCTGTATCTCTATATAGCGTGGCGCAGTCGTGTCCGTAGCACGGGCGAATTCTACGTCGCCGGTCGCGGCGTGCCCGCTCCGGCCAACGGCATGGCCACTGCAGCGGATTGGATGAGCGCCGCTTCCTTCATCGGCATGGCTGGATCCATTTCGACCATGGGTTATGCCGGAGGCGTTTACTTGATGGGTTGGACTGGCGGTTACGTTTTGCTCGCCTTGCTGTTGGCTCCGTTTCTTCGCAAGTCGGGGCGCTATACCGTGCCGGAATTCGTGGGCGACCGCTATGAGTCGAACGTGGCTCGCGGAGTTGCCATTGTATGCGCGATCTTCGTCAGCTTCACCTACGTTGCAGGTCAAATGCGGGGCGTTGGCGTCGTGTTTTCCCGTTTCTTGGAAGTCGATATAAACGTCGGCATCCTTATCGGCATGGCTATCGTTTTCATATACGCGACGCTTGGCGGGATGAAGGGCATCACCTACACGCAAGTAGCTCAGTATTGGGTTTTGATTACCGCCTTTCTCATCCCTGCCATTGCTATCAGTATCAAGCTTACGGGTACGCCACTGCCCCAGGTCGGTCTAGGCTCGACACTCAAGGAAAGCCTTGTCGACGGCGAATCGGGCATCTACCTGCTCGATAAGCTCAACAGCATTCAAGAGGCCCTTGGTTTTGGTTCCTATACTGAAGCGTTCGTCGGCAACTGGGACAAGTGGAACGTGTTTTTCGTTGCTCTCGCCCTGATGGCCGGGACTGCTGGGTTGCCGCATGTCATTGTGCGTTTCTATACGGTGAAGAATATCGGCGCGGCGCGCTGGTCCGCGTTTTGGGCTTTGCTCTTCATTTCGCTGCTCTATCTGACCGCTCCAGCCACCGGCGCTTTCGCTCGGTACTATATGATCGAGACCCTCAACGGAGCGACAAGGGAAGATCTGCCTAGCTGGTACGTCAAGTGGGAGAAGACGGGACTCGTCGCCTGGCTGGACGATGGAGATGGAAAGGTCGTGTATTCGAAAGGCGCGGACAACGAGATCTTCAATCGCGGCGCCGCTGGCGATAGCTTCAATTCCATTCGCGAACGCCATGCTCTTTGGGTTGGCTCGAAAGGGGCCCAGGGTGAGGATGGTCGCATCGAGCTCGCGAAGCATGCCAAGACTGCAGGTCCAGACAAGGATATCATCGTGCTGGCCACGCCCGAAATGGCGGAGCTGGCTAACTGGATCATAGCATTCATGGCCGCTGGTGGCCTGGCGGCCGCTCTTTCTACGGCGAGCGGTCTGCTGCTGGTCATCTCCTCCAGCGTGTCGCACGACTTGTATGGGAGGATCATCAACCCCGAAGCTCCGGATAGCAAGAAGCTGCTTATCGGTCGCACGACGATCGGGCTTGCCGTGGTGGTTGCTGGAGTCTTGGGGATCAATCCGCCTGGTTTCGTCAGCGAGGTGGTCGCGTTTGCCTTCGGTCTGGCTGCATCCAGTTTTTTCCCGGCGCTCGTACTCGGCATCTTCTCTCGTCGGGTTGGGGCGATTCCAGCGATCTCCGGGATGCTTGTTGGCATCGGCTTCACTGGTTTCTATATCATAGGCGTTCAGTTTCTCGGCATGGAAAAGTGGACCTTCGGTTTGTTCGAGCAAGGCATCAACCCGCAAGGAATCGGCTCGCTCGGCATGATTCTCAATTTTGCGGTCACTCTCGTTTTGGCTCGTTTCTGCGCTGCCGCCGGACCACGAGCTCAGCAGCTGATCGACACGATTCGCGAGCCCGAAGGGGTCGGTCCGGCCGTGGATATCGAGCAGGCGATGGATCATTAGGCCCGTAGCGCGGAGCTTCAGCCCGCGGCCGCGATTGGTCCTCCTCATCCACCTTCCTCATCTTCATCCTCATCCCAGGATCAAGATGAGGATGAAGAAGATGATGAGGATGAAGAAAGGTAACGGACGCGGGCTAAAGCTCCGCGCTACGGGCGTGACAAAGCGACACAAGGCGTCGGGTATCCACGCCAGCGTGACGCGGGCTCTGGATGGGATTTGGTTTTCGATTCGATCTTAACTCCTTGCGCTTAGATACTTGCGAAACGCGTCCCAGTTGGTTTCGCTAGGGCGCGTTTCGTGCAAGCGAGGCGTGCAAACGCGAACCGCAAGAGGGAGGAATTTTCAGATATGGTGGATCCCAACAGAATGACCGAGAAGGCCCGCGAGGCTCTGGTGGAGGCTCAGAGTATCGCTCGTCGCAACCAGAACAACGAAACCGATACCCTGCACTTGCTATCCGCTCTGACCGAGCAGGAAGCTGGTATTGTGCAGGGCGTCCTCGGCAAGCTTGGCATTTCGGACTCGGCCCTTTCGCTGGCTCTGAACCGCGAACTGGACCGTCTGCCGAAGGTCTCCGGGAGCGTCGACAGTTCGAAGATCTACGTCACGCAGGCCATGAACGAGGTCTTCACCAAAGCAGAGGAGGAGGCCGCGTCGTTGAAGGACGAATACATTAGCGTGGAGCATCTCTTGCTTGCCTTGGCCACCGTGGCCAAGCCCTCTGCGCTTGCCCAGTTGCTGAAGAGCTTTGGCCTGGATCGAGTCAAGTTGCTCGAGGCCTTGCGCAGCGTGCGCGGCAATCAGCGTGTCACCTCGCAGAATCCCGAGGCCACCTACCAAGCTCTGGAGAAGTACGGCTCGGATCTCGTGGAACGGGCTCGCGCGGGCAAGGTGGATCCGGTGATTGGGCGCGACGACGAGATTCGCCGCGTGATCCGTATCCTCTCTCGCAAGACGAAGAACAACCCCGTGTTGATCGGCGAGCCGGGCGTGGGCAAAACGGCTATCGCGGAAGGCCTCGCCCAGCGCATCGTGCGCGGCGACGTGCCGGAGGGGCTGAAGGAGAAGACCATCTTTTCGCTCGATATGGGTTCGCTAGTTGCTGGAGCGAAGTTTCGTGGGGAGTTCGAAGAGCGTCTCAAGGCGGTGCTTCAGGAAGTGAAGTCCAGCGATGGTCGCATCCTGCTTTTCATCGACGAGCTGCATACCATTGTCGGCGCCGGCAAGACCGACGGGGCGATGGATGCGGGTAACCTGCTCAAGCCTATGCTGGCTCGGGGCGAGCTGCATTGTATCGGCGCTACGACGCTCGACGAATACCGTCAGTATATAGAAAAGGACGCGGCCCTGGAGCGCCGTTTCCAGAGCGTACAGGTAGACGAGCCCTCGGTGGAGGATACGATCTCGATTCTGCGCGGCTTGAAGGAACGCTACGAAGTGCACCATGGCGTGCGTATCCAGGACAGCGCCCTGGTCACCGCCACCGTCCTTTCGAACCGCTACATCTCCGATCGTTTCCTGCCGGACAAGGCCATCGACTTGATGGACGAGGCCTGTTCGAGCATCCGCACCGAAATGGACAGTCTACCGGAGGAGCTCGATGCCCTGACGCGTCGCTTGATGCAGCTCGAGATCGAGGAGGCTGCCCTTGTCCAGGAAAAGGATACGAGCTCGAAGGAGCGCTTGGACGGAGTTCGTCAGGAGATTGCCAACCTGCGAGAGGAGGAGTCCGCCCAGCGTCGTGTTTGGGAAAACGAGAAGCAGGCCATTTCCAAGCTGCAGGAACTGCGCGAATCTATTGAAGCCACCAAGCTGGAGATCGAGAGGGCGGAACGGGCCTACGACTTGAACAAGGCAGGCGAGCTCAAGCATGGACGACTGCCTCAGCTCGAGCGGGAGTTGGCCGAGGCTGAATCCACTCACGGGCAGAGTTCGCTTCTGAAAGAGGAAGTTTCGCCTGAGGAGATTGCCGAGATCGTTTCGCGCTGGACGGGCGTGCCGCTCAATCGCTTGCTGGAAGGCGAGCGGCAAAAGCTGCTGCATCTGGAAGATGCCTTGCAGGAGCGAGTCATTGGTCAGGCTGAGGCGGCTCGCTACGTATCCGAGGCGATACTACGAGCCAGGGCAGGCATTAAGGACCCGAAGCGCCCGATCGGCAGCTTCATCTTTCTCGGTCCGACTGGCGTGGGCAAGACAGAGCTGGTTAAGACGCTGGCCAATACGCTTTTCGACAGCGAGAACGCCATCGCGCGTATCGACATGAGCGAATACATGGAGAGGCATTCGGTCGCTCGCCTGATCGGCGCGCCTCCCGGCTATGTCGGATACGAGGAGGGTGGTCAGTTGACGGAAGCGGTCCGCCGGAAGCCTTACTCGGTAATCCTTTTCGACGAAGTGGAGAAGGCCCATCCAGACGTATTCAACATTATGTTGCAAATATTGGACGACGGCCGGGTGACCGATTCGCAGGGCAGGGTGGTCGATTTCAAGAACACGATCGTGATCATGACCTCCAACATCGGCAGCGAGCATCTGCTCTCTGGCGCGATCGGGGGAGAGATCAGCGAATCTTCGCGGGAAGCGGTTATGACCGAGCTGAGGCAGCATTTTCGCCCCGAGTTTCTGAACCGCGTTGACGAGACGGTAATCTTCCGGCCGCTGGATTTGGAGGATATAGAGAAGATCGTAGCTCTGTTGCTGGCAGATCTGAACCGGACTTTGGAAGACCGTCGCATTGCGGTTTGTCTAGACGAGGAAGCGGTGAAATGGATCGCGATCAAAGGTTTCGATCCCGTCTACGGCGCCCGCCCTTTACGCAGATTCATGCAGCGCTCGATCCAGACGGATCTGGCGAAGGCCATCATTGGCGGCCAAGTTCAAGAGGGAACCGAGGTTCGGTTTAGCGTAGTGGATGACCAATTACAGCTAGTCGTCGGAGATTAGAGCAGGCTACCCCTCCTAATCTTCCTCTTAATCCTAATCTTAATCCTCCTCCTCCTCATCATCCAATCCGAGAGGGGATTGGGATTGAGATTAAGAGGAGGAGGAAGATTAGGATTAGGGGGGAGGGTTTTCTTTGGGGCAGCTTTAGCCGAGCTTGCCCCATTTCAGGATCATCTGTCGGAGAGCTTCGATCTGGACGGGAGTGTTTAGGAAGTCGTCTATGCCGGCGGTTTGGCGCCGGTCTCGGTCCTCGTCCTGCAGTGACCCAGTGAGGGCGATGATGGGCGTGTGCGAGTCGACCGCCTTGAGTTTGCTGCGCATGTTTCGAGCCATCTCGAAGCCTTCCCCGGTCGGCTGTTGGCATTCCACGAAGATGAGGTCGTATCCACTTGTTTCCGACAACGAGTTCGCTTCTGCTGGGGTAGTCAGGACCTTGGCCTTGAAGCCGAACTTTCGCAGCATGCCTACGATCGGGTTTCCGTTGTCGGCCTTCTCTTCGAGCACCAGGATTTCGAGTCGGCCGAGCGCGGCGAGTCGCGGGCCTACAGGAGGAGGATCGACCTTGTATTCCTCTTGGTGAACGCTGGACTCGAGCAGCGCGGTGAAGTGGAAGGTGGAGCCGCTTCCCGCTTCGCTTTCGATATTGATGTCGCCTCCCATCATTTCGGCGAGGCGTTTCGAAATGACGAGCCCTAGACCGGTGCCACCATACTTGCGCTTGGTGGAGGAGTCCGCCTGGGTGAATGGCTGGAAAACGCGTTCCTGGACCGTTTCGTCCATGCCGATGCCTGTATCCACGACCGAGATACGAACCATCGAGCAGAGTTTGGGATCCTCGAAGCGGCTTGCCTGGACGGTGACGCTTCCTTTGTCGGTGAACTTGATGGCGTTGCCTACCAGATTGAGAACGACTTGCTTCACTTTTTCCGGATCGCCTATGACGAACTCGGGCATGCCCTCTTCGAATTCGAGACGAGTGGACAGTTTCTTCTTTCGGGCGATGGGGGCGACCACGTCGAGCGCTTCCTTCAGTGTTGAATGCAGGTTGAAGCTGAGGAGCTCTAGCTCTTCGCGTCCGGCCTCGATCTTGGAGAAGTCGAGGATGTCCTTGATGATGTTGAGCAGAGACTCTCCGGAGTTTTGAATGGTCCGCACGAACTCCTTTTGCTCGGAATCCAAACTGGTTTCCATGAGGAGGGAGGTGAAGCCGATAACGCCGTTCATGGGGGTGCGGAGCTCATGGCTCATCATTGCGAGGAACTCGCTTTTGGCCTTGTTGGCGCGCTCGGCTTCGTCCTTGGCGGCCAGGTAGGCTGCGGTGCGGCGTTCGATGGTGTCTTCCAGGCTTTGGTTGTGCTGTCGCAGCCGGTGGCTGAGGATGAGGCTGTCCATGGTGGTAGCCATGGCGGTCAGCACGAGCGAGATGTGAGTGAAGACGATGTTCTGCTGCTCCTGCGGATTCTCCCGGTCGAAGAGCCCGATGAACATGCCAAGCGTGTGCTCTCGGGTGGAAAGGGCGTGCATCACCAGCTTGTATCCAAATTCTTCATCTACCCAGAAGAGAGGCTTTTGCTGGCGAAGGGCCCAGGCGAAGGAGCCTTGGCGGATGGCTCGCCCGACGACGCGTTCGAAGACTTCGTAGTCTGCTTGCGGGTTGCTGCGTTGGAGTTCGAAGCCGCCTTCCGCTTGGTCGACGAGGTAGAAGCCGCTGGAGGGGAAGTGGTAGATGCTTTCGATCTCGTTTTCGGTGATCTTGATCGCGTCGTTCAGATTCGCCGCTTCCCGAAGCTTGCGTTGAAAGAGGTCGAGCGCTTCGAAGCGACTCAGCACTTGCTCGTGCTTCCGCAGATAGCTGAGATCCATTTGCGACATTAGGAGGGGGGGTAGACTGGGGGTGGCTTATGGGGCTTGGAGAAAAACGGGGCTCACATCTAGGATTTGTCGTCGCAACTCTTCGACTACGTAGTAAAGGCGGCTCTCTTTCAAGCCACTATAGTCCCAAGCCGCTTCGGAGAATTCCGGTACGAAGCGCTCGCCTGCATTGCCGATGGCGAGGGACTGGGTGATGAAATCGGCGATGTGCAGCAGGCTCACATCGCGGACGGCGTTCTTGGCGAGCACCGGTTTCGCGTAGTAGTGGACCAGATCCAGGAGGTTCTCCGGAAGCT
Source organism: Pelagicoccus sp. (assembly GCA_028284635.1). Classification (GTDB taxonomy): domain Bacteria; phylum Verrucomicrobiota; class Verrucomicrobiia; order Opitutales; family Opitutaceae; genus Pelagicoccus. The sequence continues at coordinate 24,299 of JANQRJ010000017.1, read as the reverse complement.
GCCAATGGGAGAGCAGGGCGGCAGAAACCTCGCCGCATTCCAGTCCGAAAGCCTCCCGTTCTAGGGTAGAGAGATGAGTATTCTCCTTTTGGGTACGATCGAGGAGGTCGGCAGCCAGCTTCGAGTCGCGCTTGAGGAGAACGAGTCGACCGGTTTTATGGAAGAGTCCGGCAAGGAAGAAGCGTTCCGCATTCGCTTCGCGCAGGTCCAGGGCCATGATTCGCGAGCAGAGGCCTACTGCAATGCAGTGCCGCCAGAATTCGGTGACGTCGAGCGGACTGTCTTGCGTCGGCTGGCAGATGCTTGGGAGCTTCGCGGCAAGCGTCATGCTGGCGATCTGCTGGAGGCCGATGACGTTCAAAGCTTCTGGAATGGCGCTGACGCGGCTGGGATAGTCGTAGAAAGAGCTGTTGGCGAGCCGCAGTATTCGCGGGGCCAGGTCCTCGTCCTCCGCTACGATATGGGCGATGTCCTCAAACGAAGACTCGGGATCCTCCACCGCTTCGTTGATGGAGATGTAGGTTTGAGGGAGAGGGGGAACGGAGGCTGGGTCGTCGAGGAGATTCTGCAGGGAGGGACTCATGGGGGATGATTGAAAGCGATGCGTCCGGCTCACGGCTGGCGGTTCGCTCTTTTCCCGAGTTGGGCGGTGGCTTGCACGCTGATGCGGCGTATGAGTTCGACTGCGGGGTGCGAGGATTTGTTGAGACGATAGCGTTCTTCGATGCGTTTCTCGGCTTGCCGGATGGCCTTCTGAGAGAAGCTGCTGAGATCCACCTGCGGCTTGGCGTCCGCTCCTCCAGTCACTGCGACGGAGCTTATGCCCCACATCATGAGCGTTTCGATCCGCTTGCCGGTCAGGATCTTGCCTTGGCTGAACAGGAGGTTGCCGTCTAGATTGAACACGTCTTCGGCGAGCGTTTCGCCTGGCTCGAGAGCATGGGGATTCTTACGAGTCATGGAGTAGTCGATTCCTGGATACGGCTAAGCCTTGATGTTGCTCTTCCACATTTGGGTGGGGAGCATAGCGAGGCCGATGAAAACGAGCTGCGACGCGACGAAGCCTACGAGATAGTAGAAGGCGGCGCTCATGAAGCCGTAGGAATGCAGGCCGATGCCCAGCATATTCGTGCCCATCCAGGACCAGCTGGTGACTATGTTTCCGAAGATGGCCATCGCCATGAGCCCGCGCGTCTTGATGAAGCCTCCCCAGCGAGAGTGCAGGATGACGGCGTTCCAGAGCACGATGAGAATGGCTCCGTTTTCCTTCGGATCCCAACCCCAAAAGCGTCCCCAGGACTGGTCGGCCCAGATGCCGCCTAGCACTGTGCCGACGAAGCTGAATAGCATGGAGAAGCAGATGATCCCGTAGACCATGCCTTTGACGGACTTCTCCATGTCCGGCGTGATGCGAGCGGTGAACAGTCCCATAAGCACGAATACGAGGGCGATCGCCCCGGCCAGGAAGGTGGCCGAGTAGCCGATCGTGATGGTGATGACGTGAGTGGACAGCCAGAAGTTCGAGTCGAGCACCGCTCTCATCATTTCGAGCGTGTCGCCATCGTCTCCCAGGTGGTGGGCCACCAACAGAGTGGAGAAGCCGACCAGCGAGGCGACGACGTTTCCGATCCCGTTTCGATGGAGTCGCTCCAGGATGAGGGCCAGCACGACGGCGCCCCAGCCCACGAAGATCGCCGAGGAGTAGAGATTGATCACGGGCGCGTAGCCGATGATGTAGATGCGATAGCCGATGCCTGCGGTATGGATGAGCAGGCTGAGCGCGGCGGTGGCGAAAGCGGCGCGGCTGAGGGCCTCTGGCCAGCGTATCCAGGAAACAATGGCGAGCAGGAGCACCATGACGTAGCCGACCATCGCGATGTAGAATGGCTCGAGGTAGTTGAAGGTCCTTTCGGCGGCGCTTTTTCCGAAGGTCTGGGGCGAGACGTCGCGCAGAGCTTGGTGCAATTCGGCTACCGAGGCGTTGAACTTCTCGGTGTCGCCTTGGCGGTAGGCGTCGACGATCGAAGCGTAGGCGAGGGTGGTGGGGCTGGGCGTTCCGTCGGCGCTTATCTCGCCGAGCAAGGCGCCGGCTTTCTTCCAGTCGAGTTCGCCGTCGGCTTGTAGCGTCGGATGGGTGAAGAAGTGCCCTTGCTTTTCGAAGTTCTGGTAGATGCGGGCGAAACTGATCATCTTGGCGAGCGCTTCTTCGTCGAAGGTCTCGCCCGCCTGCTGCTTGTTCAGGGCTTCGATGCCGGCGGGCAGCGTGGTCTGCAGTATCTCGAGCTCTTCGCGGAAGCTGTCGAGTTCGCCGTGGTGGACGGAGTTGCGCAGGGCGTGGAAGACACCGAGGCCGTTTACCAGTTCGATAACCGCGGTCTGGTAGCGGTTGCGTTCCTTAGCATCGAACTCGGAGGCGGCGATCGCGTCCATGCGGAGGCGTTCGTAAAGTGGCATGATCTCGGCGAAGGAGTAGTAGAACTGGGAGCTGCCTTTGCCCAGGAGCAGAGCGGCGATGGGGGAGCGTTCGTCTTCGTCGTCCTCCTTCTGCTGCTTGGTCGGCAGAATGGAGCGAAGCCCATCGTCGTAGATTCTGAATACGGGACGGGTTTCCGCTTTCCTGCCGTCGAGCATCAGCTCGGCGAGCCACTCGATGGCTCGGTGACGGGTGCCGTCTTCGTACTTGGCGTTGCGCTTGCCGTTGATGGCGAGCAGGGAGTTGCGGGCGACTGAATCCATCGGCTGGATACGGCCGTTGAGCAGGACAGGAGTGGAGCCGAGCAGATCGAAGTCGAAGTCGGACTTTGGCGTCTGGTTTCTGTAGTTGCTGACCAGGTACAGAAGCAGGAAAAGGATGGAGAAGATGGGAGCGAGGTAGCGTTTCATGCGGCGGCTTTCTTTCGTTTTGCGTTGTAGCGCATCAGGCCGTAGCCGAATTGGTAGAGCAGTCCCAGGGTAAGAATGGTACAGGAGATGTAGGGCAGGCTGCGACCGGGGTTGCGCACGACTTGCAGGATGGAGGTCTTGTCGTCGTTCATGAAGCCTTGCTGGTAGAAGGTCAGGTCGTCGTAGCGAAGCGGGTTGTTCATGTAGATGAGGAACTCCTGTTCGAGTCCAGTGCGCTTGTCGCTGATCAGCACCTGGCTGGAGAAGTTCTTCGGTATATTCGTTCCGAGATAGCGGTCGTGGCTGAAGTCGAGCAGAGTGATCTCGTAGGGGGTGTACTCGCGCTCGCGCCTCACGGTGAGCGTGTATTCGCGATCCTCATACGTGAAGCTCTGGGGAGCCATAAACTCGCGCACCAGCCAGGTTCCAAGCACTTCGGAACGCTGGCCGCCGGTCGCGTTGGTGTAGATGGTGACCAGAGTGGCTGGGATGTTTCGCTCGTCGGTCTTGCCGGTCTTGGGGATCTCGATAGCGACGTTGTTCAGGCCGATGCCGCGGTTAGCCAGCTTGTTTGCCGCGGCGTTGGAGTGGGCCCGGCGCTGTACGATGGAGTTCGCCATGTAGTCGTCGATGCTGAGAGAGAAGGGCAGCCCGTCTATGGTCACCTGCTGTTCGCGTTTCAGCATCGCATCGGGGATGGCGTAGACCGTGTCGATCTCAGGATCGGTGGTGTCGATCAGGGCGAGCTCGGCCAGTCGGAAGCTCTCCGTGTAGTCCTTGCTCGAGCCTTCGTCGATGGTCATGCTCGCTTCCTCCTGGAAGACGCTGGAAACGAACTCGCCGATGAGGAGCAGAATGACGCCGAGATGGAGCATCCAAATGCCGAACTTGGCCGCGGAGAATTTGAAGCGAATGAAAGCCGTGGTGCAGAGATTCGCGAGCAGGACAAAGCCGAGCAGGTATCCTCCAGGCATGTAGGGTATCTTCAATCCGAGCGAGGGTATCTCGCTGTAGACGAAAAAGGAGTAGAAGTACTTTTCAGTCGCTCCGTGGATGCCCAGGTTCTGCTGATCGAGGGTGCCGAAGAAGATCAGGACCATCGATAGGACGAGCGTGCCGATGGCCAGCTCCATGGAGGAAAGTAGTTTCAGCAGAGGCTTCATGTCAGGGAACGTCGTTCTTGGGGGCGAAGTCCACGCTCTCCAAAAGAGCCTGGAAATTGTTGCGTTGCGTATCCAGCAAAAGGGCGTCGCCGCGGAGTTTGAAAAACCATGACTTGTCCGATCTGGAATGGATGGCGGCGAGGATGCGCTGGTCTTCGGCCGCGCGAGCGCCGTCTGGATCGGACTTCAAGTCGAAAACCTGGAAGGCGTGTCCCTGCCCGTTGGTGAACTGCGTTTGATTGGCTACCACCTGCGCCTCGGTCCAGGCTGGCAGGCCGATCTGGCGTCGCCAGCGGTTCACGTTAGCGGTCAAGCCGCCAGTGTCGCCGGGAAACGCGGTGATGGCGAAGTCCGCAGGAGGCAGCCCCTCCTTCTCTATGCTCAAGCTGGCCAGCCGCAGGCTTGAACCCTGGGATTCGACCCAACCTTGCGGCGTGTCGAACACGATCTTTTCCTCCTGCGTCGCCGCGCCTCCCTGCGAGTCGCTCGGAGCTTTCGCCTTGATCTCCAAGCCAGCCAACATGCGGCTGAAGGGTTCGATCTGCTCCTCGACGGCGGAGGTCGGGCCGCTCATTTTAAAGAACCAGCTCTGCCCGGCGTGAAAGAAAGTCGCTGCGATGATGCGGATTGCCGAATCGTCCTGCGGATCTCCGCGCAGATCGACGAAAGAGGCTTCGATGCCAGAGGGCAGGGTTCGTTTGCCAACCATCTGCTCGAGCTGGCTTTCCGTTACCGGCTCCCGCCCGGCTTGTCCGAGCCAACGGTTGACGTTTGCCAGGATTCCCCCCGTGGCGCCAAGAAATGAGGACACCGAGATCTCTACGGTTTCGCCGCTTTCCGTAGCGGCCCGGTAGTTGCCCTTGCGGAATTGGGTGGCCGGCAGCGTTTCCCAAGACGGATCCGCAGTCCAGACGACTTCGCTGTCTCTTTCCGCGGCTGCTTGCAAAGCCGGTGCGGTTCTCGTTTCGGCGACCGGATCCTTAGGGGCTTGGTATACGCTGACCTCCGCCTTTCGGCAGCCGGAAAACAGCAGGATCGAGATCGAGACGGAGCTGAGAAGCGAAATGCGTAGCGGGCGCGAATCCATACTCGGCAGGACATAAGAGCCGGTCATCGCATAAATCAAGCAGGACCGAAGCAAAGCGTCTCCAACAGGCCCGATTAAAAGCCCGTCCTGGGCTATGCAATGCAAGATCTTGCAACATGGATTCCGACAAGCTTCCGAGTGGCTCCTGGAAGGGTTGCCAAACCACCTTTCGTCTCCGTAACCTGGCCCGCATCTATGGCTAGGAAAGAATCCTCTCTCGACAGAGTTCTGGGCCGCATCGAGTCCCTCGACGTAACGAATCTCGCCAACCTCGCCCAAAAGCTGGCCAGGGAACGCGCCTACCTGGAGACCATTTTCAACACCACCCTCGAAGGCATCCTGGTGGTCGACGAAGACGGCGTCGTCGAGTACGCCAACGAATCGAGCTGCCGCATGATAGGCTTCAATCAGGCCGATGTAGGCTCGGCCGTGCTCTGGCGACTCATCCCCAGCCTACGCGGCTCGCTCGGTCTGCTCGACGGAGAGCCTTTGCGGGACTCCATTCGCTCGCGCGAACTCGAACTCACGTATCCAGAGCCCCGTTACGCCCGCATCTACATCCTGCCCTTCAAGGAACCGGTGGAAGAGGGAGCCAAGCAATTCGTGGTCATGCTATCCGACATCACGCGCGACAAGATCTCCTCCGAAGAGAATCTCGAGTCGGAGAAGATCGCCTCCATTCTCCTCCTCGCGGCCGGAGTGGCCCACGAACTCGGCAACCCCCTCAATTCTCTCACCATCCATCTCCAACTGATGGAGCGTCAGCTCAAGAAGCTCGAAGCGACGCCCTCGACCGAAAAGCTAGCCGACTCGCTCCAAATCAGCCGGGGCGAGGTCGAGCGCCTCGATGGCATCGTGAAAAACTTCCTCGAGGCCATCCGTCCCCAGCGCCCTGATCTCCAGCTGCTCAACCTCCACGAAGTGCTCGAGGAAGTCCTGCAGTTCGTCCGTTCCGAGCTGACTGATCGCGAAATCTCAGTCGAAGTGGAAGTCGACATGGGCACCAGCTCCGAGCTCCCCATTGTCCAGGCCGACAAGAATCAGCTCAAACAGGTCTTCTTCAACCTCATCAAAAACGCCATGGAGGCCATGCAGCCCGGTGGTTCTCTCCAAGTGAAGACCCGCAGCGACGAGGAACGCATCTTCCTTCAGTTCGGCGATACCGGTTCCGGCATCCAGCAGGCCGATCTCCCTCGAGTCTTCGAGCCCTACCACACCACCAAGGAGGATGGCAACGGCCTCGGTCTCATGATCGTGCAGCGCATCATGCGCGAGCATGGCGGCCACGTGGGAATCGACAGCCAGCCCGGCGATGGCACTGTAGTCACGCTCGACTTCCCCAAGGAAAACCGCCGCATCCGAATGCTGGAAGGCTAGCGCAGCGCAGCTGCGCAGGTAGTTTAGGCTTTAGGTGTTTAGGCTGTAGGGATCAAGGTGCGAGCCTACAGCCTAAAGACCTAAAACCTAAACACCTAGGTTTGGCACACCCGTCCGCAAAGCGGACGGGTGTGCCAAACCTTCCCACTTGACCCCTCTTCAAGACCTGAGCAATCTTCGCTGCCATGGTGCCAACTGTTCTCATTGTCGACGACGAGCGTCACACCCGTGAAGGCCTCATGCAGGTCCTCGAGGATTCGTACGACGTCTACCTCGCCGAAAACGCCGAGCAGGCCTTCAACCTCATGGAGAGCGAGACCTTCGATCTCGTGCTCACCGACCTGCGCATGCCAGGCAAGTCGGGTATGAAGGTCATCGACAAGGCCCTCACCCTAGCCAACCGCCCGCCCGTCATCATGATGACCGCCTATGGCGACGTCGATTCGGCGGTCGAGGCCATGAAGCACGGCGCCTATGACTTCCTCACCAAGCCCGTCAATCTCGAGAAGCTCGAAATCCTCATCAAGCGAGCCCTGCAGTCCCGCGATCTCGAGACCGAGGTCAAGCAGCTGCACGAACGCCTCGACGTGAAGTTCAGCTTCGACGGGATCATTGGCAGCTCCGCCGAGCTCAAGCGCGTCATCGAACGCGTCCAGCTCGTCGCCCCCTCTCGAGCAAGCGTGCTGATCGGAGGCGAAACCGGTACCGGCAAGGAGCTCATCGCCCAAGCCATCCACCAGAACAGCGGCCGAGCCAAGGGCCCCTTCGTCGCTGTGCACTGTGCCGCGCTGCCCGCTAATCTCCTGGAAAGCGAGCTCTTCGGACATGAAAAGGGATCCTTCACCGGCGCCACGGAGCGCCGTGTAGGCCGCTTCGAGATGGCCGAAGGCGGCACCCTGTTCCTCGACGAAATCGGCGAGATAAACCTCTCCACCCAGGTCAAGCTCCTGCGCTTTCTCGAGCAACGTACCTTCGAGCGTATCGGCAGCTCCAAGTCCATAAAGGTCGACACTCGCCTCGTTGCCGCCACCAACCGCGACCTGCTCGCCATGACCAAGGACGGCAGCTTTCGCGAGGACCTCTACTACCGGCTCAACGTCGTTCAGATCCAGATGCCCGCCCTGCGCGAGCGAGCCGAGGACCTGCCCATGCTGCTCAACCACTTCCTCGAGGAATTCGCCGAGGAAAACGGCATGGAGGCGCCCACTTTCGAGCCCGGCGCCATGCAATGCCTGCGTCGCTACAGTTGGCCCGGCAACATCCGCGAGCTGCGCAACTTCGCCGAAAACGCCGTCGTGCTGCACCGAGGAGGCGTCATTCACGACTACGATCTCGAAGCCAAGTTTCGCGGCGAAAGCCGCTCTATCGACGGCTCCGGTCGCGTCGTTTCGCCGCTCGACAAGGAGGAAAACGAGAAGCGCCTCCTGCGCGAGGCCCTGGCCGACGCCCGAGGCAACCGCACTCGAGCCGCCAGCCTGCTTGGCATCAGTCGTCGCACTCTGCACCGCAAGCTCCAGCAGTGGCCCGAGCTGGATGTGCTGGACCGCTAGACGACGAACGCGTAGCCGCGTTCGTGAGAACGCGGAAGGTAGGGCTCGATCGCCGAGCGAGCCGCGAAGAATGGATCCTGCAAAGCGGACCGCTCGGCGATCGGTCCCTACCTTCAATCGGCTCCAAGAATTCTGTTGACTTGGGTAGTCTGAGGTGGATTCTGGCCACCTCTTTCAACAAGCGGGCGTAGCTCAGTTGGTAGAGCACCACCTTGCCAAGGTGGCTGTCGAGAGTTCGAATCTCTTCGCCCGCTCCACTTTCCAAGCCTCTCGGATTTCGATTCGAGAGGCTTCTTCGTATCCGGAAAGCTGCGAAGCCGTAGCGCGGAGCTTCTCTAGCTCCTGCCTCGGTTACTCCAGCGTTTTGGTCGGCTAGAGGTCGCGGCTGGCGTTGGGTTGGCCGACGAGCGCTGCTCCGCAGGCTTGCCTGAGCCGCGCTGGCGCTTGCCCTGACGGTTTGGCCGCCGAGCCTTGCCGCTGCCGCCACCGCCTGGTCCCCGTCGCCCACCGCCTCCGCGATTCTGTTGCGCGGGTTTTTTGGATACAGGCCGTCGATTTGGTCGGCTGTCCTCCTCCACCTTCACGCGCTCGCCCCTGCGGTCGATACGGTAGAGAGGGATTCGCCGTTTCAGCAGCTTCTCGATGTCCCAAAGGTACTCCTCCTCGGCTTCGCATACCAACGAGATGGCCTTGCCCGCTTTGCCTGCGCGTCCCGTGCGGCCAATGCGGTGCACGTAGTCCTCCGGTACGTTCGGCAGCTCGAAGTTCACCACGTAGGGTAGGGAGGCGATATCCAGCCCGCGCGCCGCGATGTCGGTCGCCACCAAGACGCGAATATCGTTTGCCTTGAAGCTGGCCAGGGCTCGCTCGCGAGCTGACTGGCTCTTGTTGCCGTGGATTGCCATGGCGGTGATGCCGTCCTTGTCGAGCTGGGTTGCCAGGCGATTGGCTCCGTGCTTGGTGCGGGTGAAGACCAGTACCTGGCTCCAGTCGCCTTCCTTGATCATCTTGGACAGCGTTTCCCGTTTCGCTTTCTGTCCGACCTCGTAGGCCTCCTGGTCGACACGCTCGGCCGTGGAGTTACGAGCAGCGACCTCCACTTCGACCGGGTTGCGCAGCATGGAGTCGGCGAGTCGTTTGACCTCGTTCGAATAGGTGGCGGAGAAGAAGAGGTTCTGCCGCTTCTCCGGCAGGTGTTTGAGGATCTTCTTGATGTCGTGGATGAAGCCCATGTCCAGCATGCGGTCGGCTTCGTCCAGCACCAGCATCTCTACGGCGGAGAGCTTTGCCTCGCCCTGTTGGCAAAGGTCAAGCAAGCGGCCTGGCGTAGCCACTACGATATCGAGTCCGCGACGAAGAGCGCTGATCTGCGGATTGAAACCAACGCCCCCAAAGATGACAGCGGAGCGGAGTTTCAACCCTTTGCCGTAGTCGACGAGACTTTGGTGGACTTGGGCGGCGAGCTCGCGAGTAGGGGCGAGAATCAGCGCCCGAGGCCGTTTGCTGCGAAACTCCGAAGCGGCCAGGCGCTGGAGAAGCGGCAGCCCGAATGCCGCCGTCTTGCCCGTACCGGTTTGGGCGCCGCCTAGAACGTCGCGGCCCTCTAAAACGGCGGGGATGGCGCGGGCCTGAATGGGAGAAGGTTCGGCGTAGCCCTTCTTGGCGACAGCGGCGGCGAGTTCCGGGCGAAGCCCGAGTTTTGCGAATGGCATAGTTTTCTTGGTATGAAAAGTCGCTGGCCGCGTCTCGCGACGGGTCCGATCAGGCGACTTCGGGAGGCCATGGTCTGGCCTGTTGTTGAGCGCTAGGCGTTCCGAAAAAAAGTCGTTTCCTGTCGGCGCATAGCCAGCGTCGATCAGAAGACGCCGTATGAAAGGGCGGAGGCTTAGCGCAAAGCCCCTGCTTCGCCTAGCAAAAAGATCGAACCTCCGAGTTTGCGGGTGCGTTTTAGTGAAAGTGATCTGATTCTCGGGAACCCCACCGGCTTCAATCGCACCCGTTTTCCAGAGCAGCTCGTCGCTCCGCGAGAAAGCTCGATCGATTCGCTTGCGAAATGATTTTGCCCTTAATGATTTTGCTTCCGACTATTCTCGTAACCGCTTTCTCCTTTCCTCTTGTCCTCCGATGTCGTTCTCCGATTCCAGTATCCACGAGTTGGGCATTTTCTTTCCTGCCTTGATGCTGACTTTATTGGTGGCCATGTGGTCGATCAGTCGAGTTGCCGGCAAGAGAGGGCGTCCGGTGGATCGAGGTCGAGGAGCGACTTTGGCTGCGATCTACGTCTGTATGTATCTGGCTTTCGCCTTGCCGAGCGCCGTATCGTTTTTTTCACTACTGCTCCTGGCGATTCTCGGTGGTCGGGAATGGTTGCGAGCGACGAAATCTCACGGTTTCGCTTGGCAGTCGTCGGGCCTGCTTTGGGTGGTGGCTGGTTTTTTCGCGTTCGCGGTTTTGCGTGTCCAGCCGCAGGGCGCGGCCTTGTGCGTGTTCGCCTTTTTTCTGATCAACATTTCGGATACGGCGGCATATTTCTGTGGAAAGCTCTTTGGAAAAACGAAACTAGCTCCGAGCATCAGCCCAGGAAAGACGGTGGAGGGCAGCATAGGAGTGATACCAGTCACGATAGCCTTGGCGGCTCTCTTCGAGTACGCCCTAGGTTTGGAATTCTCTTTGCCTTTGCTACTGTTCTTTGCCGTGGCGATCAGCTTTTTCGCTCAACTGGGCGACCTGCTGGCTTCTTTGGCCAAGCGGCGACTCGGTATCAAGGATTTTGGTACGATTCTGCCAGGACATGGCGGGATACTCGATCGCTTCGATAGCAGCTTGGCGGCTGGGCCTGCATTCTGTTTCATCTATCTTCTATCTCGATGAGCTGCTTCTACGCGTCCTTTTTTCTCGGCTCGCTGTGTCGGCGGATGTTCGGCTTCATGGCGATCGTCTATGGCTTCGAGAAGATGGGTGGCGGGCAGTGGGCGGGCATCTTCTACTTTTGCCTTTTCGCTCCCTATCTTGCAGTGGGGCTGTTTAGCGGACATCTGGTGGACCGCCTTCCCAAGCTCCGCCTCCTGATGTGGAGTCTGCTTTGTCCAATAGTTCTTTTCGGAGGCTTGTACTTGTTCGAAGAATACATGGCGAGCGGGGTTGCCCAGCTGCGCGTAGGCGTGTTTCTGGGGGGGATTATTTTGATCTACGGTACTTCCTACACAGTCCAGTATCCGGCTTTTTTGGCCATTCTTCCCGAGGTGGTAGGGCCGGAGCGAGCGGAACGTTCCACCATCTGGGTGAATGCGCTGGCGACCGTTTCTCTGGCCTATGCTCCATTGTTCGTCGGCGCGCTGCGGCTGAAGTTCGATTGGCCGTGGCTGTTCCTATCGTTGGCCGTTCTCAGCGCTTCGTCTTTCGTTTTGGCCACGCGCGTGAAGTGGGAGAACCAGGCGAAATTGTCGCGGGAAAGCGTGACTTTCAAAGAAGGTCTAGGGACGCTTTTTTCCTACATCGCGGGCAATCGCTTGTTGGGGCAGACTTTTCTGGTGGCGCTTCTCTTAAGCATCGGCTTGACCGGCCCAATCGAAGTCCTGGCTCCCGACTTCATGAGTGGAGCGCTTGGCTTTTCGCCCATGCAAGTAGGGCTGGCTTTGAGTTTCGGCGGTACCGGTCTGGTGATCGGAGCCTTCAGCGTTCTGCGGATCGATTTCGAGGGACGTCATGGCTTGGCGACAATCGGGTCCGCTATTCTTGCTGGCGTATCCATCTTTTGGATGAGCTATGCCTCGGTGACCGTTGCGGTGCTGCTCTTCTTCGTCTGCGGTCTGATGATGGGGGTCAGCAGCGCCTTGATTTTGGTGATCGTGCAGCGTCAGGCCAAACCCGAGCAGCGAGGAGGCGCCTTCAGCGTTTTCGCCATTATAATGGGCGGCGCTCCGAGCCTGGGAGGACTCATTGCCGGCTCGCTCTCGAAGATGGAAGGCACGGTGGTGGCCGGCCGTTGGATTGGAATGGTCGTGGTAGCGGTCTTTCTGCTTTGCATTTTTGTTTTCAGGCGTATGAGGAGGGCGTGAAGTCTTGCCCACAGATCGCACAGATTTTCACAGATGATCTTCAGTGAAAGCGGGTGTGATATCTGTGAGGATCTGTGCGATCTGTGGGCAAAGAACTCAGATGGCTAGAAAAGCCCACATGGTCAGAGCTGCTACGATCAGTTTAGGAATTCTCAAACCTTTGGGCCAGAGTTTGCCGGGGTAAATGGCGAACAGGGCGACTGCCGAAAATCCGTAATTGAAGTTCGAATACGGGATGAGGCCGAAGAGGATTCCCATGTATACGGCGTCTGGAGAGGCTAGGCCACGGAAGTAGCTTCCAGCAGTTTCGCTTTCCGGAGCAGCGGAGTAGCGGGTAAGGCGCAATTGGATGGCCAGTATGTAGAATCCTGTTACGAGCGGATGCAGCAAATCGAGGAAGAAAAGAGATAGAGCGGGGGCTACGCCAAAGGCCAGTAGATCCGACATGCTGTCGTAGATATTGCCAAAGCGGCTTTGAGCTTCGAGTTTGCGGGCTACCACGCCATCGCAAGCGTCGAGAGCGCCAGCTGCCAACAGCAAAATAGCAGCCCGACGATCCTGGTGAGCATAGGCGATATAGAGGCTGGCTAGAGCGAGAACGTTGACCAGAAAGGTCATGCCGTTGGGGATGAGGTAGCGCCAAGGTGGGGTCATGTTAGAGAGTGGTTTTCAACCGCGAATGGACGCTAATAGACGCGAATAAGGACACAGAGTTAATCCTATTGTATTCGTGTGCAATAGCGTCCATTCGCGGTTAAAGAAAGCAGCTTTATCAGAGATTGGGTCTCGGGGTTGAATTCGGCGAATCGTTTTTTCGGCATACCGCTTTGCATCCAGGAAATCAGCTTCTTCGACTCGTCGCAGGGTTGATCGTAGGCGAATAGGGTGGCGATGAAGGTGGTGGGCAGTTCGGCGAGGTTCAGGGTTTCACGGATTCTTTCCACGGTCTTGCGGAAGGGTTGCTCTGTGGGAATGAGGGATTCCTTTGCTGGCTTGGGGCCGAGTTCGTTGACGGCGGCGCAGATGCGTTCGGCGCGCTGCTTGAGGTTGAGTTTAGCAAGTTCGTCCGAGGCGATGGGTGTGCCGACGTAGTAGCGTTGCTTTCCGTATTGGTAGGGAAATTCCAGGCGTTGGGGTACTGGTTTGCTTGGCAGTCCGTGGCCGAATCTGACGGGTATGATCGGCAGTTTTCGCTTGATCGCCAGATCGGTGAGGGCGGAGCTGACTGTTTTCAGGGGATTGAGCTTCTGTAGGGAACGCGTGCCACTGGCGTGAGCGAAGAGAGAGTAGGGTCGGGTGGAGGTCTCGATCTTGTACGTATCCAGAATATCGAACATGGCCTGTTGATTGGCCCGGTCGAAGTAGAAGAGGGAATCGAATCCGATTTCGCTTTCGATGAGTTTATTAAGAGCTCCGAAAGTGGATTGACGGTGCTCTTCCTTGGAAATGATTCGACAGTCAGTCTTGCCAAGAATGCTGGCGAAGATGTTGAACAATACGGACTCGATGCCGATCTGGTGATTGGCCAGATAGAGAGCGGGCTTGCCTTTCGTCCTTTCGAAGGCTTCCGGCGATTCGATGATCACCGCATCGACAAAGCGGGCGATCAAGCCGGTCATAACGTCCCGAAGAGCGCTTGTCTTGTATCCAAAGCGCCGATTCATAGCCCGTCGCAGGGCATCGGCATCGAGGCTTTGCGTCTGGCCTTTTGCCGTGGGGTTGAAGGGAAGGTTGTCCCACTGGCGAAGAATCGGTTGCCAACGCAGACCGGCTTCGGAAAGGCCGTGTTGCCTAGCGAAGGCTTTTCTTCGCTTTTCGTCTGGCAGCGCTTCGAAGCGAAGCCTGAGACTGAGGTTGTTCACGCTGTAGAGTTTGACGCCGTCGGCCCAAAGCGAGCCTTCGGCAATCACAGCGAGACCGCGCTCGCTCTGCTCGACTGACTCGATGTGCGCTTCGAAGACGGCCATCTTGTTGTGAGGCAGGACCTGGCCGCGGTAAGCCCATTTCACCTCGAGGTCCGGCAGCGGGGTCTCGAATACGGGCGCGCTGCCTGTCTGGGGAGGAGATAGCTCGAGGGCATAGAGCTTGAGAAGCTGGCAGAGGGCTTCGATGCCAATCGATCCTGGCTGCACGGGGTCGCGATAGAAGTGGGCTTTGAAAACCCAGTCCGCTCGGGAGACTGGATTTTCGCCGCGCATGTAGCCTTTGCCGAATTTTCCTCCTTTCGTATCGAAATCAGTGATACGGTGTATGCGTCGCAATTTGTCCACCGGTAGCTTGTAGCCGAATCGTTGGCGCAGGTCGCTTTCTCGATCCGCGAGCAGGTAGTCGACCTTGCCTGGGGCGTTTAGAATCTCGATTTCCTTCCCGCTGGGCGGGAAGCCGCCCTGTTTGTCCAGAGCCGCTTGGGTGAAGAAGCCGAAGGTGGAATCGCCTTGCATGACGATTTCGCCTTTCGAGCGGCATTCGATCTCGCACTTCACGATCACCTGCTCGCTGACCTTGGCGATCATGGACTGGGTGATTCGCGTGACGATGGTTTCGTCGTTGGGCGTGACGGGTCGAGGAAAACGGCAGTTGCCGTCGAGGTTGCGAAACAGGGGTTCCCAGGTGGCGGCCTCCTTCTCTAGGAGGAAGGTGCTGAGCCAGCCGCAGGGCTGCAAAGCGGCTTCCAGCAGGATCGCGATAGGCATGGTGGTCTGGTCGTTTTCCTGGAAGTACCAGGGGTCGCTGGCGATATCGAAGAGGAACTCGACGGAAGATCCGGTTTCCATGGAGGCGAAGTTCGCATCCAGTTTTGTGATACGGGTGCAGCAGTTGTAGGGAGGGGAGGGCAAACGTGGCGATCGACCGTTCTTGAAGTGGATGAAGGCGGGGCCGAAGGCTTTTGCAGGCTCGCCGAGGGAGCAGGCGATGGTCGAGGCCTGATCGAAGGTCAGGCCTTGCAGACTGGCAACCGGTCGCGTGTCTGGCAGATTGGATACGAGCTCGGGGAACGAGGTGAGCGGATAGGCGACGGCGAGCTTGAGGCCTGTTGGGAAATCGATGCCAACCTGGGGCACGGAGACTCGGGCGGTGATGCAGGGCTGATCCTCGTCCTTGTAGAGAGAGGTGATGTGGATGTGGGCTTGTTGGGGGTTTTCTGATCTGGGGAGAGATGCGCTTTCGTTTTGGTAGGGACCGATCGCCGAGCGGTCCGCGTTGCAAGATCCCTTTGTTGTATCTGTACTCTGCGGACCGCTCGGCGATCGGTCCCTACCTTTGATACTCTGGGTATCGCTGTCTCGCTCTAGCAGTTTTTCGAAGAGCCAACCGTCTCGGCGGATAGTTTCCTTTTGGTAGGCGAGGTAGAGGGAGAGGGCTTGCAGGGCGGCGGTTTCCGGGTCCTGGTTTGCCGCGATCTCGATAGCGATAGATCCGAGTCTATGATTGCCGCCTTGGGGATCGATGGAAAGAACTTGGGCGAGCGCGTGGCTCTCGGGCGCGTAGAGGCGAGGCGTGCGGGTGTGGCAGATCGCGTCGGCCAGTTCCTCGCCGAAGCACGCCACGGGATCTCCGTGACGGAAGGCGTCAATGGCGGTTTTGGGAAATGCGGGGGCGATAGGTTCTTCAGACTTGTAGCCGAAGTCGATAGACTTTGGAGAGGTGGTTGAAATCAAGGGTCTATCGACTTCGGCTGCGTGGGGAGAGCCGGTTGCCAGCTCCAGGGCGGTTTGCTGGAGGGAGAGGTTAAAGGAATCGAAGGCGCTTTGGGCTTCTTGCAAAGCTTGTACATGCTCCTGGTGGGCACGGGTGAGAGCGGCGTGGGCCGCGAGGATGAGGGTATCCTGGGAACGCGGGCGGCTCGCCCGCATTTCAGTGTCCGATGTTGTTGCGGACGAGCTGCCCGCGTTCCCAGGCAGCTTGCTTGTCGTTTCCAAAGCTGGCGGCAAAGGTAGGACGTGGGGGCGCTGGTTCACAGGTCGAGGATCTCCTTTTGCGTGTTCCAGATATTCTTGTCGTGCGGCATGGGCAGCATCTCCAGTTCTTCGAGCGTTGCTGCGGTTTCGCCATTGGGGGAGACGAGCCAGGCGTTCCAGGTGGTCTTCGTGGCAGTGTCCTTGACGATTTCCATCACGCAGGAGGCTCGAGTCAAACGCTCCCAGCCGGGTAGGGAGGTTACGCGGCCAATACGGAAGGGGATAGCGTGGTGGTCGGTATGGTGACGCTTCCATTCGGTAGCGGTTTGCAGGATGCCGTCGAGCAGCCAGAGGTGGCTCATCCAGTCGGATGCGGGACTGGGCAGGTCCTCTTTGATAACCAGTTCGGAGACGCAACCGCTCTTTGAAATCGTATTCGTTTTCTGGAGCACCATAAAGTCGCCTCGATTGAACAGCGGGCCAGCGTAGGCAGCGACGAGGTCGAGATTCCAGGGCTCGCCCTTTATGCTGGGGGCTTGTACTCGCTCGGGGGCTTCGTATGCGCTGGGGACGAAGCTGGAGTTGAGCGTAACCAATTGCTCGGGGGTTTGCAGCTTGATCTGAATACGCGTTCCACCCGCTTCCGTGGTCGCCTCGGTGGAGAACCAACGGCCATGACGGGCGAGTTTTGCCGTTCCCATGCCTTTGAGAGCGGTCACGTCGCGACATTGGTAGCTTGGCTTGCCGGGTTGCTGCTCCCTGGCGATGCGCATCCCGAGTTCGGCGATGAGGACCATGGGGGCGGTGGGATAGCCATGCATGGCGTGGTCGACGAGGTAGGGAAAATTGGATACATGCAGATGCAGGGCTCGCCGTTTCGTTCGACCCTGCTCTCCCTCGTCGGCTGAGGGAAGATTGGCCCCGGCGATTAGCTCCACACCTGATCCACGCTTGCCTAGCGCGATGTCGGCGAAACACTCCGCTCCTTCTTGTATGGGAATAAGCGATACACCTGCCTTGGCGAAATGCTTGGCGAGAGCGGGCTTGACCATGCCGCCGTCCCAGGGCCCCCAGTTGATGGACCGCACCAGGCAGGAGGAGCCACGTCGGCGGGCTTCTGCCTGACAGACCTTGTTCAGTATCTCGTTGCCGCAGGCGTAGTCGGCTTGTCCTGGGTTGCCGACCCTGGCGGCGACTGAGGAAAAACAGCAGATGAGCTTGAGAGAGTCGGAGCTGGTGGCCTCGAGCAGATTTCGCAGGCCATGCGCTTTTACTTTGAATACGCGGTCGAACTGCTCGTCCGTCTTGTCTCGGATCGGCTTGTCGGCTAGGACGCCAGCTGCGTGAACGAAGCCGTGGATCGGGCCGAAAGCTTCGCGAGCCTGGGCGAGAGCTGCCTGCACGGATGCTGCGTCGACCACATCGGCTTGCAGGTAGAGGGCCTCGGAGCCGAGCGACTGGAGGGTTTCCAAGGTGGTTCGGATTTCGCGAGCGGCGATGATGCTGGAGGCTTCCTTGTTCAGCTCGAGCGGAGTGGGAGTGATTCCAGCCTGGCGTTTGAGTTGCAGGATCTTCGCCTTGAGTTCGGCGTCGCTTTGGCAGGCGGCGAACTCTGGGGCTTCCGTTTCCGGAGGGGCGGAACGACCGAGCAGGGCGAACTTCAGGGGCTTGCGTTTGGCGAGTTCGACGAGGCATTTGGCGGTGACACCGCGGGCTCCGCCACTGACGACGATGGTGTCGCCTTGCTGAATGCCGTAGCGCGGAGCTTCAGCCCGCGACCGCGTTGCAGGATCTATTCTTCGCGGTCGCGGGCTGAAGCTCCGCGCTACGTTGGTGACGGGCGCTAGATCGAGGGCGATGCGTTCGCCATTCGCTTTCAGGCCGATTTCGACCTGAGTCCCGCCGGTAAGGATTTCCTGATACAGGCGGTCCGCCAGCTGTTCCGCGGAGAGATCGCCGGTTTCTAGATCGATGGATTTTACAGCGGCGTTTGGCCATTCGCGTGCGGCGGTTTTTGCTAGTCCGGCAAGGCCGCCGGTCCAGGCGTTTGGAGTGGATTGGCCGTCGAGTCCGAAGCTGCCTCCAGTGTCCTGGACGGCGACAAAGAGGCGGAGCTCCTCGGTCGCCTCCGTTGCCATGGACTTGAGGAGTCTAAAGGCGTGCTGGTTGTTGGATATGGATTCGTCAAGAGACTTTGGATACAGTGATTTCAGAAAGAGAATCGCTCGACTGTCTGCTGGCGGCTTCTGATGGATCCGAGCGGGAATGCCCGCCTTGCGGAGCTTGGCGGCGAGGGCTCGGGCGATCCCTTTGCTGTCGGGGATGATCGCGAGTGCGCCGAGCTGGGAAAGATCGGCGAGAGCGGTCAACGAGATTGGAGCGGGCTGGAGCGCGAGTTCGTAGAGAGCGGTGGAAGTTCGCGGCGTCGCTGTGGGCGGGGGAGCGGCGCCGCTTAGGAGTTTTTTAGTTCGGTCCCCTCTCGTGTCTGGCTGCCGGCGATGCCTTTGGTAAAGGCTAGGATGTCTTCGATGGTGGAGAGCTCTCCCAGTTGCGATGCGTCCGCGTCGGCGTATTCGGGGATGCTTTCCTGGAGGGCTGAGAAGATCTCGACTTTCTTGATGGAGTCGATGCCGAGTTCGGCTTCGAGATCCATCTGCATGCCTATCGTCTCTTCGGGGTAGCCGGTCTTTTCCGCGACGGTGGAAAGGATGAGGGATTTGTAGTTGCCCGTGCTTCGCTCTGCGAGCTTCGCAGGGTTCGAGCGGGGCTCGAAGGTTCTGGGCGTTGGGTCCTGGGGAGGTGGTTCTTCCGCCTTCGCATCTTGCTGATGAAGAGCGCTACGGCGTGATGTGGGGGGTTGGGTGGTAGGGGTGGGGTACTGGGTGATGGGCGCTATGGGAGGAGGGTCCATGCTTTGCTCTTCGAGCTTCGCAGGGTTCGAGCTGAGCTCGAAAGATGAACCGCCTAGCTGGGCGATGAGTTGCTCGGAAGCTCTTATGAAGGCTTGGTGGCTTTGCGAGAGAGCGTTTTGGAAGTCGGAATGAGCCTTCATCATATTCTGCTGGATGCGCTCCAGCGACCTAAGTCGGGCTTCTGTATCGGAAGTTTGGATATTGTCGGAACTCATGTTGCTGGATAGAGCAGGAGACGGGCCGCTCGCGGAAGGACTGGAGATGGGCTTTGGAGTCGAGAGATTGGGTTTGCTTTTGCCGGACGCGCCTTCTGCGGGCGGGTACTTCTTGCCGATGTTGGCCCCGCTGAAATGCACTTCCCCTGGGCCGAGAGGCTTCTTCGAGAAGTCCGCCAGGTCGGGCTCGAATTGCTCCCATAATGCTGGGAAATCGAGAGGCAGACCGGCGAGCGAAAGGGCTGCAATCCCTTGCCAGAAACTCTGCAGGCCCGTTTCGTTTTTCGTATCCAGAGCTACGACGGTATTGGAGCTGTCGGCTAGGCAGCTACGGGTGAGGCTCGAGAGGGTAGAGCCTGCGCCGACTTCGACGAAAACACTTATGCCGTCGTCAGCCATGGCTTGGATCTGGTCGCGAAAGCGAACGGGGAGCGCGAGTTGCTCGGCGAGCAGTTTCTTGATGGCGGCAGGGGTTTTTGGATACGGCTCAGCAGTGCTGTTGGCGTAGACGGGAATTTTCGGCTGGCCCATGCGAAGGGGTTTTAGGTCTTGGGCGAATCCGGAGGAGACTTCGGCGACGATGGGGGAATGAAAGGCGGTAGCCACGGGGAGCCGTTGGAAGCTCAGCTTGACGTCGATGGCTAGATGCTTTTCCAGGGCGGCGATGTCTTCAGTCCTGCCGGCCACTACCGTCTGCTCGGGCGCATTCTGATTGGCGATCGCGATATTTTCGAATCCTGTATCCAAAATCGAGGATACGGTTTCGAAGTCGGCCAGAATGGCGGTCATGGCTCCGGCGATATTGGTGGAGGCCTCGGCCATGCGAAGGCCGCGCGCTTGAGACAGGAGCAGGAGCTCGTCGTCCGTCTTGATGGCCCCGGCGGCGTGCAGCGCCACAAGCTCGCCGTAGCTGTGGCCTGCGACCGCGTCGGGCTTCAGGCCAAGGGTGTCTAGGATCGCCAGCTGGGCGAGGGAGGCGCAGCCGAGGGCGGGCTGGGTCCACTCGGTGCGTTTGAGCGCATCGGATTGTTCGATACGATCTTCCTTGGTGAAAGCGGGTGGCGGGAAAACGACGTCTGGCAGACGAGTTCCGTCCTCCAGCTCGAAAGCGGTGGATCGATCCCAGATCTGGCGCGCTTGGTCGAATTCCCGAGCGAGGCCGGATCCCATGTTTGGATACTGACTGCCTTGTCCAGGAAAGAGGAAGGCTACTTTGCCGGTGGATATCGGAGCTCGGGAGAAGTGACATTTTCCATCGATGGAAAAGCTCTCTTCCTGTCGATCGCCTATGCGCGGAAGGGCTTGGGAAAGCAGATCGACGAATTGGCCCGGGTCGTCTGCAACGACCGCCAAGCGGAGTTTCGCCTTGGCTTGGAAAGTCTTTTGGCTTTCTCGCCCGGCTGCTCCGAGGGTTTGGTTCTCGGCTAGGTCGCAGAGCTTTTTCGCCTGGGTCTCGAGTTCCTTGGCGGTTTTGGCGCCGATGAGGATGAGGTGGGTGTCGGACTGGTAGGTTTTCCGGTTTTCGCCGTTTTGATACTCCTCGACCACGAGGTGGAAGTTGCTGCCGCCGAAGCCGAAGGAGCTCAGTCCGGCCCTGCGTGGCGTATCCGAAGCGTGGATCCAGGGGCGGGCGGCTGTATTCAAGTAGAGGGGACTCTCGGATATCTTGAGATTGGGATTTGGGGCCTGAACCTTGATGGTCGGAGGCAAGACCTTCTGACTGACCGCCATGGCAATTTTGAAAAGCCCGGCGGCCCCAGCAGAGGATTTCGTGTGGCCGATCTGGGACTTGATGGAGCCGAGAGCGCACCAGGGCTTTTTGCGGCTGGTTTCGCCAAAGGCGAGCTTGAGTCCGCCGAACTCGGCGGCGTCGCCCGCGTTGGTGGCGGTGCCGTGGGCTTCGATAAGCTCTATGGACTCGGGAGATGCTCCGGCTTGGTCCCAGGCTCGTCTGATGGCGCGTGATTGTCCCTCGGATACGGGGGCGTAGACGCTTTTGGACTTTCCGTCGGATGAGGAGCCGACTCCTGTAATCAAAGCGTAGATACGATCTCCATCGCGTTCTGCGTCGGAGAGGCGTCGAAGGGCGAACATGGCCAGGCCTTCTCCCATCATGGTGCCGTCGGCATTGTCGGAAAACGGCCGACAGTCTCCGGTGAAGGAGATGGCGGGCGTCTTGCTGAAACACATGAACATGAAGATGTCGCAAAGAGCGTCGGCCCCGCCGGAGATGACCATGTCGGCTTTGCCCATGCGCAGCTCGTCGACGGCCATGGATACGGCGCCGAGACTGCTAGCGCAGGCGGCATCGATGACGCAGTTGGTTCCGCCTAGGTCGAAGCGATTGGCGACTCGGCCGGCGGCGACGTTGGAGAGCAAGCCGGGGAAGGTGGCTTCGTTCCAGGCTGGGTAGGTGTCTTCGATGTGGTCGCAGATGGCTTGAGCTTCCGTCTCGGGCAGCCCGTGGCGACGCATGGCCTCCAGCCAGTTGGGTCGCTGGATCTTGCTGACCATCTGGCCGATGAGTTCGGTGCCGGCGGCGACGCCGAGGATTATGCCCACCTGCTTGCGCGAGACCTTTTCGGCGGCGAAGCAATGGGTTTGCTCGAGCAGGTGCTTGGCTCCCAGCAGGGAAAGCAGTTGGACGGTGTCGGTGGAGGGCAGGTTGTTGGGCGGGATGCCGAACTCCATGGGGTTGAGCGGCAGCTCGGGGAGGAAGGCGCCGCGTCGGGTGTAGACCTTCCCCTTGGCCTGAGGGTCCGAGTCGAAGTAGTCATCGGGCAGCCAGTGGCTGGGTGGAACTTCGGTAATGAAGTCGCGGCCGGCTACGATGTTTCTCCAAAAGCGCTGGCGGTCCACCGAACCTGGAAAGAGGGCGCTCATGCCGACGATGGCAATGGGCTCCTGAGGCGTGGCTTTCTTTTGCGCTGGTTTCATGGATACAATAGCTTGACTAGATGGCTAGAGGCCGGGGCGAGAATCGAAAGGCGGAACCTGGGATCGGCAGTCCGGCGGCCCGTAGCTGCTGGAGACGCGTCAGGCGAGCGGCTCCTTCCATTAGGTTCAGGGCGATCTGGGAGATTCGGCGGTTTTCCGGGGCTTCGAGAAAGGAGCCCCGAACCCAGTTGTTGAAGGCGCCCATGGCGGGGCCGCACCAGATCTGATAGTCGGCTTGCCGACCTTCCTCTCCGGCGATAGGCCAGTGGCTGGAATTGCCGAGGTACCAGCGGAAGACGAGGGCCATTTGGCGCTTGGGGTCGGCCTCGGCTTTGACGATCTGCTGGGGATCCTTTTGAGCGAAATAGGATTTCGTCTCTTTCCAGATCGTGTCCAAGGGAGCCTGAAAGATGGAGCGTTCGAGCTCGAGCCGGGTTTTTACGGGAATGTCCTCGATCGATGGATACTCCTTGTAGATCCGATAGAGGGTGTTGCCTCGGTTGGCCATGAGTGTGCCGCGCTTGAGGACTTGCACCTTGACGCCCGCTTCGAACATGTCGGCGGACGCGGTCATGGCCACGTCCGAAACGTTGGCTTGGGCGAGCATGCGTTTCCCGCCTTCGGCAAGCCCCGACTCCACAGAGGCCTGGTGCACGGAGCCGAGCAATACGTAGGCGGCTCCCAGGGCGTAGGCGGCTGCCAGGCCTTGTGGGGAACCGAGTCCGCCGGCGGCTCCGATGCGAATCGGGCGATCGTATCCGAATTTTTCGGACAGGTCGACGGCAAGCTCCTGGATGACGGGAAAAAGCGAACCGAGCGGGCGGTTGTCGGTATGGCCACCGGAATCGGATTCGACGGTCACATCCTCGGATAGGGGGAGAGTAGCTGCAATGTCCGCCTCGTCACGAGCGATTTTTCGCTCGACGACCAGTTTCTCCAGCAGAGCGTCGGGGGGTGGCGAGAGGAAGCGTTTGGCGACTTCCGGACGCGAGATTTTGGCGAAGACGAAGTTGCTTCGGATCGCTCGACCATTGGCATCGCGGTTCAGGCCTCGGCACGCGTAGCGAACGATGCTCGGGGAGAGGTCCATGAAGGCGGAAGCGGACACGCGCTTGACTCCAAGTTTCAAATACAGATCGACAACCTGCTCTTCGAGCTCGGGAGAGTGGGGCGTGTGGATGAGGTTGGAGCCCCAGCTCAGCCCCCGGGGATCGAGTTCCGCGGAGAGGCGCTTGAGGCTGCTCTCCAGTTCGTTCAGGGCCGTGCCGGCTGCCCCGAAGAAGCCTATCGCTCCCGCGTGAGCGAGAGCTGTCACCAGTTCGACGGACGAGATGCCGCGGGCCATGGCTCCCCCGACGTAGGCGAATCGGGTATGGTGGGTCTCATTGAACGAGCGATCGCCGAGCCACTCGGGATACAATGGGGGGAGCTCGGCGATGGCTTGACGAGCGGGCGCTTGCCCTTCGAGCGGTTCGAGGCGAGCCAGCCCATAGGTCGTCAGTTTTGGGTGCCGATGGATCGCTACGGGCTCGCGCAGCGTTTCGTGCGCGAGTCGAATAATCCCCTGTGGGTCGAACGCTATTCTCGTGGGGCGTTCGATTGTTTCGGGGTTTTGTTCCATTTTAGTCGCGCGGGTTTCCTTCAGGTGTGTGTTTCACGAATGGGACTTATTTTACAAACACTTTACGCAATGTCGGCCGTTTAATACGAGAAAACCCTTAGAAAACTGACCGAAAGACATCAATTCGATCATCTAATCAATTCGGTCGACCGCGAAGCGCTTCAGGCGCGTCGGCTAAGGAATTGTTTGGGGTCTTTGGGGTGCGATTTGAAGTGACGGGAAGCGTTTCTTCTTCGGGGGACGCGCCTGTCCGAAGAGCCTGAGCTTGTCGATGGGCATCTCGGGACCGTTCTGGGCGACCTAACAGGATGACTTGCGGATCAACGCCTTGAACGGGGAACGGTTCCTTTTTTTCCCTTAGGCCCGAGTTGCTGCCAACAGGACGGTGACACTCGGAAAATCCCATTGCTTCGAATCGCGCTCTTCGACCCCATCCTCTGTATTTAACTTTCCAACGTTAGAAATTTAAACGCGGAGGGTCTGGCTTCGCCTCCCGCCCGCCCTCATTCGCAATGCAGCGCTTGTCGCAACTCCGTTCCCAAAAACGCGCAAGGCATAAGGCTTTCTCTGACAAAGGCATAAAGCTATTCAGCTTAT
>JANQRJ010000014.1 GCA_028284635.1 Pelagicoccus sp. | reverse complement strand
TGAGAACGCGGAGTTTTCCTACCCAGCCCGCGTTCTCACGAACGCGGCTACACACGAGAATCGAATACATTCAACACCCTCTAAGGCCAAGGCGCGGGTATAGCCTAGAAGCTCAAGGGAACGGTTGATCTTCCGAATGGTTCAGCCCTATGAGCCAAAACATCAATTTCGGAAAAGCCCTCGTCATCGTCCTCAGCTCCAGTCTCGCCTCCAGCGCCTTCGCCGACGACGGCAGCCGAGCCATCGTCGCCCTCGCCGCAGAAGGCGGCACCACCGGCATCGGGCCAGCCATCTGGATAACCGCATCCCCCGCATTGAGCCTGTCCGCCGGCTACGGAGCCCTCGATATCGACGAAACCTATTCGACCGACGGCGTCGACTACGACGGATCCGCCGAGCTCTCCAATCCCTACGCCCTCCTCCGCTGGCATCCCTTCAAAGGAAACTTCAACATCGCTGCCGGGGCCGTTTTCACCGACAACCAAGTCGCCGTCGTCGGACGTCCCGGCGCCGGCTCGACCTTCGAGATCGGGGGAGTCGAGTTCGACGCAGACCAAGTCGGCAGCCTCCAAGGCGACGTCGAATGGAGCAACTCCACCGCCCCCTACCTTGGAATCGGCTGGGCCAAAAAGCCCGGCGAAAACGGCTGGGGCGCCTACCTCGACATCGGCGTGATGGACTCCGGATCCGCCCAAGCCATGCTCACCGCCGACGGTCCCCTCGCTGCCGACCCCACCTTCCAAGCCCGCCTTCGACAAGAAGAACAAGAGGTCAACGACGAGCTAGACGAGTTCGATCTGTATCCCGTCATCAAGCTCGGCCTCATGTACCGCTTCTAAACGGCCTCACCACAGCGCACCCGCAAACGTGCCGGGACGGCCCGTTCCACCTCCAAACAGAAAGGTGGCGCGAGCGCGTCCCGGAACGCGCTTCGCGCGCCAGCGTCAAACCCTTTCGAGTTCGGCTACTCAAGCAAGCTTTGCGCAATCGAAGCAGCCGAACTCCTATCGCAGATCCTGAGCCCGTCGAAGGACAGCCTAAAAACCTATTGGCCTCTGGCTTTGCCAGCTTAGGCTGAAAGATTGAAAAACCGCAGAAACACCACATCCTTCACCAAGTGAACGACTTAACCGAGAGAATAACCGCTGATCCCGGAAAGTGTGGAGGCAAGCCTTGCATCCGTGGCATGCGTATCAGGGTCATAGACGTACTAGACCTTCTCTCACAAGGCCTTAGCCATACGGAAATCCTAGAGGAGCTTCCAGATCTGGAGGAAGCAGACATCAGGGCGTCATTACTATATGCCAGAAAACGCGTGGATCATACCGTGATCGCGGTATGAGGAGAAGTTGCTATGAGTTCGCTAAGTCTAAGGCTCCCAGATTCGCTACACAGACACATCAAGGAATTTTCCGAAAAGGAAGGTGTCTCCATCAATCAATTCATCTCGACTGCTGTGGCCGAGAAGATGTCAGCTCTTTCCACTCAAAACTACCTTGAAGAAAGAGCGAAAAAAGGAAGCAAGGCGAAACTCAAAAGACTGCTCAAGAAAGTTCCAGCCGCAGAACCCGAGGAACGCGACAGGATAAGGTGATGCCTAACAGTTGATCAGTCGGAGGCGCCTACTTTCGATGCGAGCCCTATTACGCTGTACCCACAGACACCAAACGGTTTCGTAGAAAGACCCAAGAAAACCTACAAAGGTCACTCCTATACCCTTGCGATAGACAGGCGAAGCTAAGGATCCTTACCGCCTTCTTCTAGTTTCTCTACGAAATCCTCTGCATCACGCACAGAAGCGAAATCCTCCAAGGCTAAGAGAATGCCGCAGGAGTAGAGTGTCATCAAGTCGTTGAGCTTGCCCAGAGCGAAGGGACTGATTTCGATCCGGTCATCCGGCCATTCCTCGAAAACCGAAAAGACCGAGGCGATGCAGATGATCAGATCCGCGTTCTCGTCGATCTTCTTCCTCGCGGCCGCATAGCGGCGTACCGTTTCAGAGTCCATGCCTCTCATCATATTTATTGCAGTTGCTGCGTTTACTGCAATAATTGCGTTAATCAAATTGGTCTGTAAAGACTTTTTCTTCATTTTCGCTGATAATGACGAAGAAGAACACGACGCTCTCTGTTAGGGTCGACGAAGAGACCGAAAAGATTGTTAGATCCCTAGCCGAAAAAGACGACAGGACTATGGGCTATGTCGTTAGACAGCTCGTGGATGAAGCTCTCAAAGCTCGAGGACTGATCAAACCAAAGAAAAAATAGCCAACCGAACAAGACGAGCGAAGTAACCAGTACCAGCTACACCAGTCTCGTTACCTCCTCTTGGCGTTGCCGTGTTTCGCTTCGCTCGCACGGCAACTCCGCAAAAGAAATGAATTGGGAAAATGACAGTTTCAAGATCTCGACCGACAAGAGCATTCTCGACGTCGATGTCATCCACAATTTCCTAAAGTCATCGTATTGGGGCACATCAAGAACAAGAGAGGATGTCGAAAAAACCATCGAAAATTCTGTTTGTTTCGGACTTTATCAAGAGGAACGCCAGATCGGTTTCGCACGATTAGTCACTGACGAAGTCGTCATTTCTTGGCTGGGAGACGTTTTCGCAATTCCAGAGTTTCAAAAGAAAGGCCTTGGGAAGTGGCTGATGGAGTGTGTGATATCTCACCCAGTCACGAAAAGAACCAAATGTCTTCTTGGAACGAGAGACGCCCATCAACTCTATGAAAAATACGGATGGAACAGAAAGGAAGTGATGTCCCGCCCAGAAGATAAAGAAGAAAATTCTAACCATCAAATGGATACAACCTCGTGAGGCTACGGCCTACTCAGCATATCACTTCGACGTTGGCAGAACTATAATAATGAAAGCATCAACACTCGTTCTATCTCTTGCATTCCTTTTCGTCACTTCGTCAGTTAACGGAAGCGAGCGAGAACAGGAATGGGAATCGAATGCCGAGAAGATCCTAGAGGCAGATACAATCATCGTCCAACTAAACTGGTTTACGAGAGTCCCTATTTGGGACCTACCCAAAAGGATCAAGCATGGAAAATTCTACAACAAACGATTTGAGAAAGATTTTCCCAAAGAAGAAGCACAAACCTTGCTTACCTTGTTGAGCTACGATGAATCACGCGACTCAAGAACGGTCTGCGGTTGCCGAGGAGTCTTCCAAGTTGAGTTTAGAAAGGAAAAAGAGCTAGTATTTGGCTTTGGATACGCACACGGAAAAACGTCAGCTCCTATCTCACTGGAATCAGAATTGAAGATTTTTTCCTACCTCGATTCGAAAGGTTTTTTGACCAACGAATGGATCGAGAAAGAAAGAGAGATGGAAGACGCCAACTAGGCAGCTCATATAACTCCAGTGAGTGCTCCAAACTAAGCTACGCGGATAGCTTTCACGTTGGCAAATAATTTTATGAAAAACAGAATCACAATAACCAGCCTACTTCTCGGGTTGGTCTTTCCTGTAGTAGCCGAAACTATAAATGAAGATCTCACCGTAAACGGAAAGATCACTATCAACAACAGCACTGATGCTACCGTCAGATCACCCGGCAACTATCTTCTGTTCAAAGGGAACGGTTCGGCCCACCGTGTCTACGGTTTTTATCCAGGAGAAAGCACATCTGGCAATCGTTTTACCCGGATGGAATTATATAATTCAGATACTTCCCTTCAGTTCATTAAAATGGTCCAGTTTCATACAGCAGGAAACTCATTCATAAATGGAGGAAACCTCGGAATTGGAGCCGAAAACCTTTGGGCAAAGTTATCCGTAGGTGGCGATATCATGATAGACAGCCTTCAAAGCAAATACGTTTACGGCCCATCCGAATTAAAGCTTTTAGACAACGCACTGGTATTCAAGTATCACAATCACGACAAGCACGCTGAAGTTCGAGGAGCTATCCCTCCTGGCGGACACACGACAGGTCTGCTCTTTCGCACAAAACCGAGTTACAACGTAGGGTATCACAATTCAATGTTCATCCATCCAGCAGGAAGAGTTGGAATAGGAACAACAATTCCTAGCCATGAACTCTCCGTGAATGGAACTATTCAGGCCAAAGAGGTGATAGTTGAAACTGGATGGTCGGATTTTGTATTTGACGATGGATACGATCTTAGGCCTTTAAACGAAGTTGAGCTTCACATCGAGGAGCATGGTCATTTGCCCGACGTACCTTCGGCTTCTGTAGTCGAGTCAGAGGGCCTTTCAGTCGGCGAAGCTCAAAAGATCATGATGCAGAAGATAGAGGAGCTCACTCTCTACATGATCGAGCAGGAAAAGAAAAACCAGGCACAGGAAAGAAAGATCAAAGAGCTAGAAAGAAAACTCGACCAACAAAATGCTCAACGTATTTCCGAGTAGTTGCTCCCCAACTGTTATTTCAATGGGATGTCGTCATTTGACACCACGCTAGCGGACAGCCTCTCGCGTCTTCGTCAATAGAATCACTAAACCTATCAGCATCAAGGTCGGCACCACGGCCATGCCGACGCGTTGACTGCCGAACAGGGCGGTGAGCTGGCCACAGGCTAGCGGGCCGGCGAAGGCAGTCACCTTGCCGGACAGGGCGAAGAAGCCGAAGAACTCGTTGGCCTTCTCCAGCGGTATGGATCGACTGAGAAAGACGCGGCTGGCGCTTTGGTTGGGGCCGATAAAGATGCCGAGAGCGATCGCGCATGCCCAGAAAGCTTCTCGCGACTGCACGAAGAGAGCCGCCCCGCTCGCCAGGATCAGGCAGACCAGAGAGATGGCGATCGTCGTTCGACTGCCGATGCGGTCTTCCAGAAAACCGAAAGCAAAGGCTCCAAACCCGGCGCAAACATTCAGGGCGATTCCAAAAAGGATGACCTCGCTCGTCTCGAAGCCAAAGGTTCCGGTGGCGTATATCGCCCCGAAAGCGAACACGGTCACCAAGCCGTCGTTGTAGAAGGCGCGAGCCACCAGCAGCCAAAAGACCTCTCGATAGGAGCGCACGCTTCGCAGAGTTTCGCCCACGCGACGGAAGGAGTCGCTGGCGATTTTCGCTATCCCTTGCGAAGGTCTTGGCGTACGCCTCTCCTTCAGCCAGAGAAGCATGGGGAAACTGAATACAAGCAGCCAGGCGGCTACGAGCAGATTGGTGGCCCGCACGTTTTGGGCGCCTTCCTTCGCGAGGCCGAAGAGCGGAGTATCGGTCTGCACGAAACCGAAAAGCGCCGCGAGCAGACAGAGCAGACCACCTAGATAGCCGAAGCCCCAGGCCATGCCGGAGATCTTCCCCTGCTTCTCCGACGGAGCAAGCTCCGGCAGGAAACCGTTGTTGAAGACGATCGCCAGCTCAATGGCGGTGTTCGCCAACACGAAGAGCGACAGGGCCCAAAGAACGTCGCCGCTTTGCGGAAAGAACAGGGCCGCACTGCCCGCCGCAGCCAAGGCAATGAAGGCCAACATCAGGCGCCGCTTCCACGCATAGGCATCCGCCAGGGCGCCAAGAGGTGGCGAAAGAAAGGCGATCAGGAGAGCGGAGACGGCTACTGCAACGCCCCATTGCTGGGTGCCGGATATGTAGTCCGCCGCTATGCCCTTGGTGAAATAGGTCGCGTAGATGAAGGTGCCTACCAGAGTGCCAAAAGCGGAATTCGCAAAGTCGAAACACGCCCAGGAAAATACCGCTCGCCGCGAAGCCATAGAGAGAAGAGGAAGCGAGACCGACCGGAATGGCGAGCGCATAAGAGAAAGGCTCTGGAAACGATCTTGCTACGCCCCATCCGGCAGATGGTTACCGGGGGGGCTTCGGCAAAATCATTTGGGAGCAAAATCATTCTTCTGCAGGATGAGCTAGTTGGTGGTCTGCACTCTTCCAGATGATTTTATGTTCATAAGGTAGGGACCGATCGCCGAGCGGTCCGTGAAGAATGGATCCTGCAACCCGGACCGCTCGGCGAACGGTCCCTACCTGTGATACTACTCTCGCTTCAAGTCGCGGCTCATCAGGTCACCGAGGGCTTGCAGCGGGGGCTTGTCTTCGTAGCAGATGCGATAGACCTGCTCGAGGATGGGAGCCTCGATGCTTTTCGCGACGCACTCCTGGTGGAAGGACTTCGCAGTGCGGTAGCCTTCAACCGCCGTTTTCTGACTGCCGATGATTTGAGCGGCTCCCCCACCCTTGGCGATGGCCTCGCCAAAGGTCCGGTTGCGGCTCCAGGTCCCGTGACAAGTCGCCACCAGATCGCCAAAACCGCTCAGGCCGTAGAAGGTTTCCGGCTTCGCGCCGAGAGTCGCGCCGACCCGCACCATCTCGGCGACTGCGCGGGTGAGCAGCGAGGCCAGGGCGTTGTCGCCGAGCTGCAGGCCCTGACAACAACCGGCAGCGATGGCGTAGACGTTCTTCAGGCAACCGCCCAGCTCCACGCCGCGCAGGTCCTCGCTGAGGTAGACACGCAGGTTAGGGCCGCTGACCATCTGCTGCAACTGCTCGGCTTCCTGGCGAGCGGAGGTCGCGAAAGCCAACGTCATCGCCGTGGGCTTGGCCGCCGCGACCTCCGTGGCGAAGGTCGGCCCTGAAAGGCAGGCCAGCTTGGCCTCGGGCAACTCCTCTCGCACTATATCGCAGGGGGTGCCACGCGTCTCCAGCTCCAAGCCTTTGGCTAGACTGACAAACAGGGGGCTTTGCCACCTATTCGTATCCACCTCTCTAATACGACGACACCAGTCACGCAGGGCATAGGAAGGCGCTCCGAGAAACACGACAGTCGCTCCATCGAGCGCCGATACGGGATCTTCAACGATGCGGAGGCCCGCGCCAAAAGCGAAACCGGGCAGGTACTCGAGGTTCTCCCGGCTCTCCCGCATGGCTTGCGCCTGCTCCAAACGACGCGGAGCCAGAGCCACATCCAAGCCCAACCGTTCGCAGTGCAGAGCAACCGAGGTGCCCCACGCTCCTGCTCCCAATACCGCTACCTTGCTTCTGTCATCCATTGGAAAGAGGGTTCTACTGCGCGAGTCCTTGATGGCAATAGCGTGTTACACTCACTCCCCCGTATCGAAAATTCCTTACGCGGAATTTTAGACTTGCTGTATTTGCGCCTATTTTCAGCAACTTTTTGAACGCGGTTTTATAAATGTCGTCTTGACTAGTAGAAGCGGCGCCAACGCTGCTGACACCGCCCTAGTAACGGAAGATGATCGAATACCTCAAAGCACGATTTCGCAGCGTCCCTGTCAAGCAGGACGCTTTGATCGAGCGAGGGGATTGGGCAGGCGGCATGAAGAACGTGCAGTTCGTGAGCTTTCTGCAGGAAAGCGGCTTTCGACGCCGCGAACTCAGTCGACACGACAAGACCAAGCGTCTCAAGAAAACCGTCGCCGTAGTCGCGGTCTGGGCCGTGATCGCGGGATGCGTTTGGGTGGCGGTGGAAAGCGTCCAAGCGCTGACGTTGTTCTGAGTAGCGCGGAGCTTTAGCCCGCGAGCGTAATGCAGGATCAAGTTGGTACGGACGCGGGCTAAAGCTCCGCGCTACTCGTCGCCGAAGTCCGGATACAGTTCGGCGAAGGGGAGCCAAGTGTCCTTCTTTGCGTCAGGCTCGTTGGAGCGGGCGACGTTCAGCGTCGTCTGCAACTGCTTGAGAGCGGTGTCGAATCGACTTTTCGTGCAGCCGTGAAGCTCCATGGCTTCGCGCCGAATCTCGGCAGTGGTGTTCGGACTCAGGCGAATGATCTCGTACACCGCCCGAGCCAACTCGGAGCATTGCTCGACTGGCTTGCGGTGCTTCGGGTAGTGCTCATCTCGCAAGTAGGCCATGCTGGTGAGGATAGCGTGGCCGCCGGGATACTTGCCATAGAAGACGTCGTCCGGATAAACAGCCGGCAGCTCGGTCTTCCATTGCCAGATGGCTTCGACGCGCTGCCCCCACTTGGTTTTTCCCTGATCGTCGGGCAAGGCGACGGCATCCCAAAGCGAAGGAACGCCTTTTATCTTGTCGCTGAAGATGCTGCAGATCCCAACGGACTGCACGAACTCGAACGCTTCCTCCAGTGTAGTGACTTCAGACATGGGAAAACCGCTTCGCCCTAAAAACCTATCCGCAGGATCCTGAGCAAGCGCAGCGCGTCGAAGGACAGCCTAACCCCCTAGCAGCCTAGCGCCCTCCGGGCGCTACAACGCCTTGGCAGCGAACCAGCTGCGCACGGAGGCGGCGGTGAAGTCGCGGTTGAACTTGGCGATAAATTCCTCGGAGATGAGCTTGGGGCAGGCGGCGGAGCACTCGTATTGGTTGGTGCAGTTGCCGAAGCCGGCCTCGTCCATGGTGGCAACCATGTTGAGCACGCGCTTGTCCTTCTCGGGCTGGCCTTGCGGAAGAGTGTTCAGCTGTCCTGCCTTCGCGGATACGAAAAGCATGGCGGAAGCGTTCTTACAGGCCGCTACGCAAGCGCCGCAGCCAATGCAGGCCGCCGCATCCATAGCGAGATCGGCGGCTTCCTTGGGCACCGGGATGGAGTTGGCATCGGGAGCCGCTCCAGTGCGGATGGAGACGAAGCCACCGGCTTGCATGATCTCGTCGAAAGCGGCTCGGTCGCTGACCAGGTCCTTTACAATGGGGAAGGCCTTGGCCCGGAAGGGTTCGACGGTGATCTTGTCGCCGTCGTTGAAACTGCGCATGTAGGTCTGACAGGTGGCTACGCCGTGCTCGGGACCGTGGGGCTTGCCGTCGATCATGCAGGAGCAGGTGCCGCAGATGCCTTCGCGGCAGTCGTGGGCAAAGGCGATCGGTTCCTCTCCCTTGTCGGTGAGGTCCTCGTTCACCACGTCCATCATCTCGAGGAAGGACATGTTCGGATTGAGGTCCTTGGCTTCGTACTCTTCGAAGCGGCCTTCGGTTTCGGCGTTCTTCTGGCGCCAGACTCGTAGGGTTACATTCATTTTTTTTAGGCTGAAGGCTGAAGGTTTTTAGGCTGAAGGGAGGAGGCTGAGGACTGGAGGGAGGCGTGTTTCCTTCGGTCTTCAGCCTTCAGTCTTCAGCCTTACTTATAGCTGCGGGTGGCGAAGTGGACTTCCTCGTATTCGAGCTTCTCTTGGTGGCGCTCGGGCGGCTGGTTCTCGCCCTTGAATTCCCAGGCGGCTACGTGGGCGAAGTTGTCGTCGTCGCGCTTGGCCTCGCCGTCGGGATACTGGTGCTCGACGCGGAAGTGGCCGCCGCAGGACTCCTCGCGGGCCAAGGCATCGCGGCACATGAGCTCGCCGAGCTCGAGGAAGTCGGCCACGCGACCGGCTTGCTCGAGCGACTGGTTGAGCTCGGCGCCTTCGCCAGGCACGTTGACGTTTTCCCAGAACTCCTCGCGCAGAGCGGGGATGAGCTTGATGGCCTCTTCGAGGCCGGCCTTGTCGCGGGCCATGCCGCAGTGGTCCCACATGATCTTGCCGAGGCGCTTGTGGAAGCTCTTGACGGATTCCTTGCCTTCGTTGCCGAGGAATTTGGCAGTGCGATCAGCGACTTCCGCTTCGGCCTGCTTGAATTCGGGCGCATCGGTGGGGGGAGCGGGATCGCGGGGCACGTCGGCTAGGTAGTGGGGAATCGTATACGGAAGCACGAAGTAGCCGTCGGCCAGGCCTTGCATGAGGGCGGAGGCGCCAAGGCGATTGGCTCCGTGGTCGGAGAAGTTGGCCTCGCCCATAACGAAGAGACCGGGGATGTTGCTCATCAGGTTGTAGTCGACCCAGAGTCCGCCCATCGTGTAGTGCACGGCGGGGAATATGCGCATCGGCACTTCGTAGGCGCTCTCGTTGGTGATCTCCTTGTAGATGTCGAAGAGGTTTCCGTAGCGCTCCCGGATGGCATCCTCGCCGAGGCGATTGATGGCGTCTCCAAAATCCAGATACACGCCGAGGCCGCTGGGGCCTACGCCGCGACCTTCATCGCAGACTTCCTTGGCGGAGCGGGAGGAGATGTCGCGCGGGGCGAGGTTTCCGAAGCTGGGATACTTGCGCTCGAGGTAGTAGTCGCGGTCCTCCTCGGGGATCTCGGCAGGCGGGCGCTTATCGCCGACCTTCTTGGGTACCCAGATACGGCCGTCGTTGCGCAAGGACTCGGACATGAGAGTGAGCTTCGACTGGTAGTCGCCAGAGACCGGGATGCAGGTCGGGTGGATCTGCGTGTAGCAGGGGTTGGCGAAGGCGGCTCCCTTGCGGTAGGCGCGCCAAGCGGCAGTCGCATTCGAGTTGCGAGCGTAGGTCGAGAGGTTGAAGACGTTGCCGTAGCCGCCGGTGGCGAGGACGACCGCGTGGGCGGAGTGGCTCTCGACCTTGCCGGTATTGAGGTTGCGGGTGACGATGCCCTTTGCCTCGCCGTCGATCACCACAAGCTCGAGCATCTCGCTATTGTTATGCATCTGGACCGTGCCGAGGCCTATCTGACGGCTCAGGGCGGAGTAGGCTCCGAGCAGGAGCTGCTGGCCAGTCTGGCCGCGAGCGTAGAAGGTGCGGGAAACCTGGGCTCCGCCGAAGGAGCGGTTGGCGAGCAGGCCGCCGTACTCGCGGGCGAAAGGCACGCCTTGGGCGGCGCATTGGTCGATGATGTTGGAGCTGACTTGAGCCAAGCGGTAGACGTTTGCCTCGCGAGATCGAAAGTCGCCTCCCTTGATCGTGTCGTAGAAAAGTCGATACACGCTGTCGCCGTCGTTCTGGTAGTTCTTGGCGGCGTTGATGCCTCCCTGGGCAGCGATGGAGTGAGCTCGGCGAGGGCTGTCGTGAAAGGTGAAGCACTTGACCGAGTAGCCGAGCTCGCCGAGGGTGGCGGCAGCGGACGCCCCAGCCAGACCGGAACCGACGATGATGACCTCGTATTTCCGCTTGTTGGCAGGATTGACGAGCTTGCCATCGACGATGTGCTTTTCCCACTTCTTGTCGAGCGGACCGGAAGGAATCTTGGAATCTAGTTTCATCTGAGGAGGCTGCTTAGTTTTTGGCAACGCGGGTTTCGCACACCTGGCAATCGGTCGAGCAAGGCTGACCAGCAGAGGTTAGCAGGGCGGGGTTCTGAACCTTAACCATCCCGGAGAGCGGAGCCACCACTATGGCTGCATTTCCGAGGAAATAGACGACGGCGAAAACCACCGAGAGCTTCTGCAGGGCGCTCGACCAAGCTCGGCTGCGCAATCCGAGAGACTGAAACATGCTAGCGAGTCCATGGCTGATATGCCAGCTGAGCAGCCCAACCGAGATCAAGTAGAAGACGGAAACGAGGGGCTTCTGGAAGCCCAGCACCATCATGGAATGAACATCCGCAACGACCTCGCCGTGGAGAAGGGTCTGCGGGTAGGCCTCAGAGCCGTGCGTGATCCTAACCGTGAAATGCAGGATGTGGTATATAATGAAGGCCAGCACGATCACCCCGCTGTACCGCATCGTGCGAGACGCATAGGAAGCCTTCAGAGTCTTCTGCCCCGCATAGCCCTGGGGACGGGCCGCCTTGTTTTCCAGTACCAAAGCTATGGCGACCCCGATGTGCAGCACAACCGTCAGAAGCAAAAACGCCCGCACCAGCCAAAGGGCCGGTCCAAGCGACTGGAGGAAATGGGCGTACTCGTTGATCTTATCGGGATGCGAGAAGATCTGCAGATTGCCGACAAGATGCCCGACAATGAAGCCGATCAGGATAAATCCCGTGACGGCCATGACGATCTTCTTGCCGATCGAGGTCTTGAAGAGGGTGTGGAAGATATTCATCGGAAAAACGGACTAAAACTGCCTTGAAAGGACCGAAAACAGCAGGACTAGAGCGATGACCGAAACGGTTAGCTCTAGATATTAGCGGGGTCAATTAGGAATAGAACATAAATACCTAACAAGGATCGAGATAAGCATCGGACATCGGAGCTATTAGCAGGCCTTGCCGTCTCCGTCGGAGACGCGGCGCCAATCTTTCGAACCTCGGAGCGGGTCCCTGGCTTGCCGTATGGCCTTCTTCGAGTATTCTGTCTTCGTCATGAGCGGCGACATCGAAGACCTCCCAGAGCGTATCCGAGAGCTGGAGCTCAAACGCAACCAGCTGCGCACGCTGATCGACAACATCCCGGACCCCGTCTACATAAAAGACAAGCAGTGCCGCTTCATAAACGCCAACGACCGGCTCCTCAGGATTGCCCAGCTCGAAAACCTGGAACAGCTCGTCGGCAAAACCGATCGAGAGCTCTTCCCGCACGAACTCGCCGATAGCTACCACCGCGACGACCAAGCCGTGCTGCAACACGGCGCCACCATCTCCAAGGACGAACCCGGCATCGACCACCGCGGCGAGCCCATCGTCGTTCACACCTACAAGGCCCCGGTACGCGATCGAGAAACCGGCGAAATCGTGGGCCTCGTCGGGATCGGACGCGACGTCACCGAAATCACCCAAGCCCGCGACCAACTCCAACGCAGCGCCGAAGACCTCCAGCAACAGAAGGAAGAGCTCTCCGCCACGCTCGACCAGCTCAAGCAAGCTCAGGCCCATCTCGTGCAATCCGAGAAAATGGCCTCCCTCGGAACCCTCACCGCAGGCGTCGCTCACGAAATCAACAACCCCATCAACTTCGTCTACGCCGGCGTAAACAGCGTCCTTCGCGACTTCGCTGACGTGAAGCAAGTGGTCACCGAGGTGAGAAACCTGTCCTCCAGGGCCGATCCCGCCGAAGCCATCTCCCGACTCGACCAACTTTGCCAGGATTGCGGCTTCGACGACGCGTTCGAAGCCCTAGAGGAAACGCTGAACGACATCAAGTTCGGCGCCACGCGCATCACCGAAATCGTAGCCGGCCTCAGCCGCTTCTCCCGTCTCGGCAACGAAGCCTGGCAGATCACCGACATCCACGAGGATATCGACAGCGTGCTCGTGTTGTTGAAAAACAAATACAAGACAGGCATCACCGTCGTGAAGGAATTCGAACGAGCGCTGCCCCAGGTCGAGTGCTTCCCCGGAAAGCTCAACCAAGCCTTCATGAACATACTCAGCAACGCCGCCGATGCCATACAAGCCAACGGCGGCGAAGGCGTCGTGACGATAGCCACCTCCCAAAGCGAACGATTCGCCCGCATCTCTATAAGAGACGATGGCGTCGGCATGGACGAAGCCACCTGCCACCGCATCTTCGACCCCTTCTTCACCACCAAAGCCGTCGGCCAAGGCGTCGGCCTCGGACTCTCCATCACCTACTCCATCATCCAGGACCACTCTGGAAACCTAGCCGTCGAAAGCCAGCCCGGCAAAGGCTCCGAATTTCTAGTCGAACTGCCCTTCAAGCATCCAACCCCAAAACCCAAACAAACATGAGCTCCGCCACCCAAACCAAGAAATACACCATACTCTACGTCGACGACGAACAGAGCAACCTGCGCGTTTTCAAAAACGCGTTTCGCCGCGACTTCAACATCCTGCTCTCCCCATCCGCCAAGGAGGCGATGGAGCTTCTCAAGGAAAACGCAGTCGATCTCCTCATCACCGACCAGATGATGCCGGAGATGACCGGCGTCGAACTTCTGCGCCACATCAAGGAACTCTATCCCAATGTCCCTCCCAGTCGCGTAATGCTCTCCGGATACGCCCTGCCCGACGACATCGAGCTCGCCTACAGCGAATACCACCTCCACCGCTTCGTCTCCAAACCCTGGGACGAGGACAAGTTCAAGCAAGTCATCCTCGAAGCCATCAAGGCCGCCGAACGGTAGGACCATTGGGAATGCGGGCGGAGCTGTGGGAGAGCGTGCTCCTACTTATTCAAAGCCCGCTTCACCCCGATCCTACTTCCCCCGCCAGCTCGGATAGTACAACAACAGGGCGTTCAAGGCCAACGAGTGAATGATCTCACCGCGATGCGCCATAGCGTAAACCTCCGCTAACGGAAAGAGCTTCACCTCAATCTCCTCGTGCTCGTCCCAGGACCTTCGGGCCGTCGGAGTCACGCCCTCAGCCAGCACGAAATGGCAGCGGTTGTTCAATATGGCCGGATTCGCCGCCGAACTGCCCAATATCCGAGTGCGAGAAGCCTCGTAGCCCGTCTCCTCTGCCAGCTCGCGCACGCCCGTCCACACCGGATCCTCCTCCCCCGCATCCATGATGCCGCCCGGCAACTCCCAGGAAAAAGACTGCACCCCGAAACGGAATTGCCGCACCATCACCACCTCACCGCGTTCCGTGACCGGAAGCACCATCACCCAATCGTTGGTCTCCAGCACGTAGAAGTCGCCCTCCGCGCCACGTTTCGGGTGCCGAAAACGACGTTCCACCAAATCGAAGACCCGACACTTGGCCAGCGTCCTTTCCGACACTGGCTCCCAACGCGAAACCGAGTCACCGTCTTCAGCTTTATCGAAATCAGACATGACAAGCAGGGCAGATCACGCCAACCGGAACCGTGGAAGCAGAAGGCCTCGAGCTTATTGAAAGGCAGAGAGCGAAACTTGCATTGGGACGCGGGCTGAAGACCCGCGCTACGTCTGCCAGCGAAACCGTACAGGCAGCCATCAGCCCTAGTTGCCCGGGATAACGATCTGCTGGCCGATCCGCAAACGCCGCGGATCCACTCCCGGGTTCGCCGCCTGGAGCTGAGACAAGGTGATCTTGTAGGCCGCCGCGATCTTGCCCAGCGTGTCGCCGCTCTTGATCGTGTAGGTGCCACCAGGACCGGCAGGAGTAGCATTCTTCCCATCAGAGCCGGAAGCCGTCCTCGCAGGAGCAGGAGCCGCTGCCCGCACTCCCTTCTTCTCCAGCTCTTCCACCATCCTGCGAGCCGTGCCCGCCTCGATCATCACCTTGCGGATGTCGTTTTTGATCTTCGAAATATCCGAGCCCACAT
This sequence comes from Pelagicoccus sp., assembly GCA_028284635.1. GTDB lineage: Bacteria > Verrucomicrobiota > Verrucomicrobiia > Opitutales > Opitutaceae > Pelagicoccus. The sequence continues at coordinate 61,250 of JANQRJ010000014.1, read as the reverse complement.
TGGAAAGCACGTCGTTCACATCGCCACTCAAGCCAGACATGCTGTTCGCCATCCCGTCCAGGCGGGAACCCAAAGCGGAGACCGTAGCCTGCAAGTCAGCCGCTTCTTGATTTCCAGCCTCCAGCTCGGCCAGCTTCCGTTCGAACGCGTTGGAGCGAGAAAAGCCAACCCAGCCCAAGCCCAGGGCGATCAAGGCGATGATGACCGCCGCGATCCCTATGAAGAGCGGCGTTTTCGAGGGAGAATCCAAGTCGGAAGAAGATAAGGTATCCATGGCTACAGCGAAACAAGCGAACCGCTTCAGACGGTTCCCAGCAAACACAAGCCTTTTGCCCCAGCGGCGCAATGCCATTTATTTCGTCCGACTCGGAGAGTCGCAGGCCGCATCAGTCAAGCGGCAGCCAAGCAACCCATCCCTCCTGGGCAAGCCAATCGAAAGCGACGGGAAGAAGCGCGCCCGGTACGCGCCCCGCCGATCGGCAGGTGTGATTGAAAATGATGGGATATCACACCCGCCGATCCACCTGCCACCAACTTAGAGACTTGACAGAGCGTGCCCCGCGCAATCTTTTGGCCGCTCTTCTCGCGGGGTGTAGCTTAGCCTGGTAGAGCGCCTGGTTTGGGACCAGGAGGTCGATGGTTCGAATCCATTCACCCCGACCATTTCTAGATTCGCGAATAGAGTCCGAACACCGAGAAAATTATCGAGAAAGCGAGCGCTCCTTCGGAAAAAGCCCCAAAGGAGTCCTCTTCGATCCGATGCAAACGCGCCTGGAGGTCGCGTTTCACCTTCTCCAATTGCGAGACTGGCGACGCGACACCACTAGGCGTCCAAGGTATCAAGCCGGATCCAAAACAGCACCTAGAGCTCCACGTCCGCTCGCCTCGGCTTGTAGTTCGCCCCGTGGATGCCAGAATCGTTGCCGGGCCAGCGGATGCCGTAGGAGCCGTCCTTCGCGTCGATGCCCGTCTTGTACCCGTAATTGTGATACACGCTGGTGGCCAGCCAGTCGAGCAGCTCGATTTGCAACTCCTTGCGGCGAGCTTGCCAAGCTGGCTCGTCCCAAAGGTTGCGCAGCTCATTGGGGTCTTCGTCGAGACGATAGTACTCGCCGTAGGAGGCACCGATATAGTGCACGATCTTCTCGCTACAGGTGCGTTTCATGACCATGTAGTTGTCCTCGCAATACACGGATTCGCGCGGCGCAACGGGCTCTCCGTCTAGGTAGGGCTCCAAAGACTTGCCTTCGAGGCGGGTGGGAACGGGAGCGCCGGCGAGGCCGAGCACGGTTGGGCCGATGTCCATGAGCGAGACGAGGTCGTCACTGGTCTGCGTAGCGGGGGCGGACTTTCTGAAGTCCTTGATCACCAGCGGAACGCGGGTGATCGAGTCGTACATGAGCCACTTGTAGACGGAGCCGTGGTCGCCGAGCATGTCACCGTGGTCGGAGGAGAGGATTACGATGGAATTCTGCAAGTGCCCGGAGGTCTCCAAGGTATCGAGGACCTTCTGGATCTGCCGGTCGACGAAGCTGATCTTGGCGTAATAGTGCTGCCGGATGCGCATGACGTCCTCCAGCTTGGCGTTGGGCATGTCGATGCGCGACTCGTGGTCGGCGTTGGCATGAAACTGCCGGATGGCTTCGTGCTGCGGGGGGCACGTTTTCAGGTCGTTGGGGAAGTCGATCGGACCGGGCAAGACCGATCGATCGTAGAGGTCGACGTATTCCTGAGGAGCGTCCCAAGGTTCGTGCGGGCCGGGGAAGCCAAGCTCCATGAAAAAGGGATCAGCGTCGGGCTCGCGTTGGCTGATCCAGCTGCAAGCGGAATTCGCGGTGAAGGCGTCGCTGTGCAGATGCTCTTCCCACTCCCAAGGCACGCCTTGGTACTTCGAGATCCAGTCGGGATCCGTCTTGTGGCGGAAGTTCGGACGGGTTTTGCCGTGGAAGCTGAGATACTTCCCCCAGTCGTCGTCGCCATTGCCGCCCCAGGTGCCCACGCTGGTAGGGTTCTCCACAATGACGCGCTCGTGAAATCCGCCGGAGACGTCCCGCGGCTGGAAATGCATCTTGCCCATGTTCACGCACCAGTAGCCTGCGTCCGCCATGTCGTTGACCCACGTGCGCTGGTGCCCCCACTCGTTGAAGCTGTACACGCCAGTATTGTGCGGGTACATACCCGTGAAGATAGCCGCTCGCGAAGGCGTGCACGTAGCCCCCGGGCAATGGCAGTTGCGAAACGAGTGCCCGCCGCTAACCAGCGAATCCATAGCAGGCGTCACCATATGGGAATTACCCCAAGCCCCGATCGTATCAGCACGCTGCTGGTCGGTTAAGATAAAGATGATGTTGGGCTTCTGACTGCTCATTCTCCTAACCTATCCACAGCGTTTTACAGCCTGGCAATGCCACAAACCGGAAATCCATGCGGAATCTCCACTCGCCCACCAAAGAAGCCGCATGGACCTGGCGATCACCAGATCCGTGTCGGCGAAGCGCAGAGCGTCTGCCAAACCCGCAAGATTTTGGCTCGCTCCGCCGCGTTCGATGACTTTCGCTTTACCCTTTACCCGCGTTTCGAAACGTCCCTCCCAGTATGGCCACCCCCAAGATCGAGAAAATCAACTTAGACCTCCTCCTGGAATTCTCGGCCAGCCTGCCTGCCTCGCCTCGCATTTTCGCCCGGCTTTCGCAGCTCATCTCCAACGAAGACACCGCGCTCGACTACATCACCTCCCTGGTGAAAATGGATCCCGGCCTGGCCGCCCAAATCCTGCGCGTGACCAACAGCGCCTACTACGGCGCGTCCTTCAAAATCAACGACCTCGACACTGCGATCAGCCGCATCGGCTTCCGCGAGGTGCAGAAGGTCCTCTCCATGGTCGTCGCGCACGACTGCTTCTACCAAGCCCTGCCCGCCTACGACCTCACCGCTACCGAATACGCAGACTCCTGCATCGACGTCGCTGTCGCCTCCGAAGTCCTAGCCAAGCGCGTGGGCCTCGACCCCAACGCCCCCTATATCACTGGCCTCCTCCACCTCATCGGCAAGCTTGCCATAAATCTCTACCTCGAACGCCTCGAGCAGATGGTCAATCTCGCCGGTTTCGCCGAGCGAAAGAAAAAGCCGATCCTGCAAGTAGAGATCGACCTCCTCGGCATGACCCATTTCCGCGCCGGCTCGGAGCTCCTCCGCCACTGGCAATTCGAAGCCAATACCTGGCAGCCCGTCAAAACACAGGCCAACCCGGACTTCGCCGGCAGTCACCAACGACACACCGCCGTGCTAAGCCTGGCCATCTGGATCGCCCAGCAGCTCGACGGATACGATTTCGAGGCCGAAACGCCAGCCAACGTCAAAAAGGCCCTCCAAGATCTCAACATCGACCCCCTCGACATCCCCATGCTCATCGACGACGTCCGTTTCGAAACCATCGATCGTAAGAACATGCTCTCCATGCTCCTCTAAGCTAGAAAAAGGCTGAAGACCGAAGGCTAAAGGCTGTAGAGAATAAAGCTTCCCCCCTTCAGCCCTCAGCCTTACAAAACCCTCCCCTACCACGGCATCCAACTCCACAAGACTTTCGCCGAAAGCGCTCGTCGCTTTCGCCATCCTGTTCGTTTTTTCTCACGTAGCTCCGTCGCAGGAAATCGAATACGCTTCGCTTCCACAGCTGCTTGCTACCGGCTCCCAAGCCTTTTCCCGGGGCGACTATCCGACAGCCGCCCAAGCCTTCAACCAGATCCGCCGAAGCTACGACGAAGAGCCTGTTTGGCGAAGCGGCAAGCTTCCCAAGAAACTCCTCCCTCTAACCGGCTTCGCTTCCCTCAAAGCCGGCTTCTACCCCGAAGCGGCCACCGCCCTGCAGCTCTACATCGACGACTACGCGGACCAGCCCGATTCCGTCGCTTTCGCCCGATACACGCTTGCCATAAGCCTCCAACGAGATGGTCAAAACCAACAAGCTCGCAACGCATACGCCACCCTAAGGTCCGAAATCGCCCCCTCAGCCCTGAGAGACCTCGCCACCATACGAGAAGCCCGTCTCGCTAAGCCAGATGCAGCCATTGCCCTGCTCGCCGATGCCCTCACACAAGCCAGTTCGGCCCGGCTAGCCTCCCTCATGCGCCTCGAACTCGTTCGCATCACGCTAGCGGAAAAACGACTCGAGGAAGCCCGTCACCATCTTCTCGATACAAACTGGAATCAAACCGCCATGCCAGAGCTCGCTACGCTCGGCTTTCTCGCCCTACAGGTCGGCGAAGCTCTGCTCGACAGCCAACCTAGCCACGCCCTGCAAGCGCTGCGCCTCGTCGCGCCCCGCCAAACCCTGATCCAGGAACAAAGACGTCGCATCGCCAAGCTTCGCCAAACCATCGCAGACCGAGCTACCCTGCTTAGCAGCCAGCAAAGCCTCTGGGCCGACTTTCACCGCGAGACCATGGCCGCCATGCAAGCCCAGCTGCAGAGCCTCGAAACCAGTCCCGACTATGCTCCAACCCTGAACCTACGAAAAGCCCTCTGCTTCTCCCGCCTTGAACGCCCTCTAGAAGCCTGGATCCTTCTCGAAAGCCTAAGCCTCGCCGCAGACCCGGAACTCTCCCCAGTCGCGCACCTCGAGTGGATCTCCGCCGCCCGCCAGCTCAAGGCATGGAACGCCTCCGCCGTCATCGCCAGAAAGTACATCGAACTGTATCCAGAACGCAACGACGCAGACCAAGCCCTCTACTGGATAGCCCAAGCCCAAATAGACAGTCAATCCTACCTCCAAGCCATCGAAACGCTCCAAGCGCTTGCCGCAAGAACCAGCTCCCTCCCCCTGCAATCCGCCGCCCACTACTTCGTCGGCTTCTGCCACGCCCAGCAAAACCGCCACGCCGAAGCCATTCCGAGCTTCTCTAAGGCTGCCTCCCTACAACCCGCCAGCGCGCTTGCCGCTCAAGCCCAACTCTGGATCGGCATCTCCCAATTCTCTCAAGGAAACTTCCCCGAAGCTCAGAAGACCCTCCAAGCCATCCTCGAGCAATCCACCTGGGCCTTCCTCCACCCCGAAGCCCAATTTCGCCGCATCGCATGTCTCTATGCCGATGGACAAGCCCAAGCCGCGCTCGCCCAAATCCTCTCCTGGCTCGATACCTACCCCGGACACCCCCGAGAGGCCGAGGCCCACATGCTGCACGGAGACCTGCTACGCGATAGCGGCAAGTTCGAGTCCGCCATCGTCGCGTATTCGAAAGTCGGCGACGCAGATCGACAACTCCAGTTCTTCGCTCTCAATAGCAGCATCGAGCTTCAGCTCCAGCTCGATCGCTCCGACGACACCCTCCGGCAACTGGAAGCCTACCGCCACCAGGAGATCCCCGTCGCATTCGCCGGTCCCTACTATCTCCTCTGCGCCACCTGTCTGGAAGCCAGCGGCAAGCCCGAACAAGCCGCCGGCCTCCTCAACGCAGCGCTTGCCGAGTTCGGCGACAACCCCGAAGCTAAAGGCATACTCCCTCTTATCCAGCGACCAGGGCTAAGAGCTGACTCCGAAATCCAAGCCGCCACCGAAAAGCAAAAACAGCTCGACCGCCAAACCCTCGCCAGTCGCTTTCAACTCGCCTGGGCAGAACGACTCGAAAAGCAGGACCCCGCAAAAGCCCAAGCCCTGCGCCTCTCACTCGTAAGCGACTACGAGCAGGAAGCCTTGCCTCCAGAATGCCTGATCGCCGCCGGAGAAGCCCTCCTGGCAATAGGCTCCCTCGAGACTTCCCGATATTTCGAACGACTGCTTCACGCGTTTCCAAATTCCGAATACGCCTCAATCGCCCGCACCGGCAAAGCCCGCTATCTCGCATCTCAAGGCCAGACTGGCGAGGCCCTAGCGATTCTCGAGACAATCGATCCCGCCGAACTGCCAACCGAACGCTCGGCCGAGCTGCTCGCTCTTCTCGCCCGCCTCCAGCTCGCCGCCGATCTCCCTACGACCGCAAAGGAAACCTATTCTCAGCTACTCGCTCAGCGGCAAGCTCCGCCCAAGCTGAAAGCCGAAGCCCTTCTCGGCATTGGCCGTACCCATCTGGCAACCGGCGAAACCAAGCGAGCCTATGCCTACTTTCAGCGCGTTTTCACCCTCTACCGAGGCGAACAGGAATGCGTCTCCAAAGCCTACCTGCACTGCATCGACATTCTGTGCCAGGATTCCAGATACAAAGACGCTGAAACCGTTTGCCGCGAATTCATTGCCCAAACCGATCTCGCCAGCCAACCCACCTATCGCCAGGCAGAAGCCCGCCTAGCCGATCTGCAAGCCCGCTCAAAAGATGCCGCTCTTCAAGACAGCTAGAACACCTTCCGCACCGAAATGCAGCCGCGTTCGTGAGAACGCGTTCTCACGAACGCGGCTACGATCCTCGGAAACGCCAATGAACCGCACCTCTAGAAACGCGCTAGGCATCCTCGCCACACTCGCATTCTACCTGCTAGGAACGGCCGACACCATCCATCTCGAAAACGGAGATTCCGTCAGCGGCCGACTCTCAGGCATGCAAGCCGGCTTCGTCATCCTAGAGATCGACACCCATGCAACCCGCCGCATCGACCCCAATCAGGTCGCTGCTCTCGAATTCGACGATCAAACGGACAACCTCGAAACCACAGCTCTCCGGCGCTCTCCATTCCTAGGACTCCTCTCCAAGGCAGACGAACGTCAACTCCCAAACCTCCTCGACTCCTACCTTCAGCAAGACCGACCGCTCGAAGCCCTGTCCTACGCCAAGCTCTGGCATCCGAAAATCAACTACGAAGCAAATCGAGACCGGATAGCGCTGACCCTAATCCACAGTTCAGAAGCCGCCGGCTTTCACGAGGAAGCGGCGGCCCACGCGCAAGCCTGGATCGACCAGCATCCCGTCCCGGAGCAATCAGCCCTCCCTTGGGCGGTTCTGGCAAAGAGCAATCTCGACCAAGGAAAACCGGAAGCCGCTTTGTGGATCGCGCTCGCGCCCCTCGCCTACGCTCATGGAACGGAAACGCCCGAACGCCGAACATGCCAAGAGATAGCAAACGAAGCGTATCGGCAACTTGGTTACGAAGCAGGACAACCCCTCCGACTCCCATCTCTCTTCGAGAATCCCCTCACATTCACCGACCTCCTGAAAATGCCGCTCCCACAATGATATCCGCTTCCTTCATCCTCCTCGCCACCGATTCCTCCCTCTGGTCAATGATCCAGCAAGGCGGTTGGGCCATGATCCCCCTCGCACTCTGCTCGCTCGCCCTGCTCTATATAGCCATCCACTGCCTGCGCGAAACCAGGGGCTCCAGCTTCGGTACGGACGAGCTCGTTCGTCAAGTCGGCGAGCCTCTCCGCGAAGGCAATCTCGATCGGAGCGCCCAACTGCTCGGATCCAGTCCGACCATACTCGCACGCTCGCTGGCGGACGCCCTTCCCAAGTACGATCCCAAGCAAACAGAAGACAGCCTGGAAGCCTTCGAAACCGAAGTGGCCGCCAAACTCGAACTCGAAGAAACCGCCATCGCCCAATGGATACACTACCTCAGCGTCATCGCCAACGTGGCGCCTATGATCGGTCTACTCGGCACCGTCAGCGGCATGATCGGCGGCTTCCAAACCATGGCCAGTGGCGGCATGGGCCGTCCCGAACTCTTCGCCGGCGACATTGGCGAAGCCCTCATCACCACCGCCACCGGCCTATGCATCGGCATACCCGCCATGATCGCCCACTCCTACTTCAACAACCGCCTCAACACCCTCATGGTCGAAACGACCCGCCGCGCCAACCAAGTCGCCGACTGCCTCTCCCCAAAGCCAGCTAGCATAGAGTAGCGCCTATGCTAAAATCGATCTTGAGATGCGGAATAAACAACGCGTCGATGAAATCGTCCTGAAAGGAGGGTTGGGCATTCAGCTCCACGAATTCCAAAGCGTCGACAATCGCTTCCATCCGAGGACCGGCATCGCTATCGACAGCCGCTTGGATCGCCCCTTTCAGGGAAGTATTCCCTGCCACCTCGATCTTCCCATCCGCCAAAGGCGGGACAACGCCGATGGCGATCATATCCTCGATCCTGACATGCTTGCCGAAGTTGCCCGCCAAATAGAATCGGGAAATATCGAATATATCGATTTCCGCCACCTTGCATAAAGTGATGATGCCCGAAAAGACCGCCGCCTTCGCTTGAAGGAAGTTGCTTATATCATCTTCACTTAGATACACGTCGTCGGTAAGCGGATAAACGCGCTGCATTTCTCCGATCAACTCGCGTGTCTCCACTTTTTTATGACGTCTGGCAAAGCGACCCTTCTTGCGCAGAATCCTCGCCCGAAACGCTGCGGCGACAAAAGAAATGATACCCGATCCGCACAAGCCTATCGCAGGCTCGTCTCCTATCGTGGAAAAGCGCAGCTCGCCCTCCTCTTCCCACACGTGATCGATCGCGCCTGGGATGGCGCTCACGCCGCAAGGGAAGCCGCCACCCTCGAAAGAAGGCCCCGCAGGCGCGGCGGAACACAGAAGCTTGCCATTCGCCTTCAAGGCCATCTCCGCATTCGTGCCCAAATCCACGAAAAGAGAACCCTCTGGAACGTTCAAAAAGTCGACGAAGGCCAATCCGCTAATAATGTCGCCGCCTAGATAGGCGCTCCTGGAAGGGATGAATTCGAGCCGATCGCCTGGCAAACGGTAGCGCGACGCGGCGCGAGGAACCGGAGCATAGTCGACTCCATTGAAAGGCCATCCGCCCATGCCGCTTGGATCGAGCCCCAGCAGGATGTGTATCATCGGAGAATTCCCGGAAAGAACCGTCGTCAACACATCTTCGCTACGAACGCCCGCATCCTTCAAAAGGCCTCTCAACAGAGGAATCAAGGTACGCTTCAATCCCAGCTCCTGCATCTCCTTCAGCAACTCCGGCGTATGGCAAAAAGCGATACGCGCCACCAGATCTTCCGAGTAAGCGTATTGCGCGTTCAAGCGACCCCGACAGTCTACCAAGCGGCGTTCGGACAAATCGATCAGCGTTGCGGCAAAAGTCGTCGTGCCGATATCGACCGCAATCGCGTAGGCTGCCCCGCTCTCTTCACGAACCGGAAAGCGAGCCACGCTATCGAAGCAGGCCAAATCGACCGAGCCCTCCAGCGCATCGCTTGCTACGCCTTCGAAAAAGCGTTCTCCCAATACTATCGAGGGAGGCAGCCGAGGCTCGATTCGCTGTCGATTGGAGGCGTTGGGCTGGCTCTCGGCTCCGGGGAGCTCTATTGAAACTTCCTCGTATCGAGGCGAAGCGCAGCTCAAGCCCGCTTCCAGAGTGGAAAGATCGATCTGGATATTCGCGCTGGATGCCGCCGAGTCTGGAATCGCTATTTCATATTCGCCAGGCTCGACCGTGGTCTGGCAAGCGAGCTTCGGCTCTCCATCGAGCATCACCCGGCAAGTCCGGCACGAACCATGCCCGCCGCAGGACATCTTGAGAGGAAGCCGCTGCTCCCGAAGGTGATCGGATAGCGTACACGTTTGGGAAATCGATACCTGGCTCATAGCAAATCGATAAAAGCCGCGCCCTACAAGGAAACCGCTTTCCCGTTCTGGTAGACCGCGAGCGGACTGCCCAGCTTCGCCTCGTCCTGCCAGGGAGCCGTAGCGTATACGGAAAAGGAAGCGAAGTCCTTCTCTCGAATTCGGCCTGTGTATCCAGGATGCTGGCACGCATCCGCATTTGCGGCGGTCGCGATGCGAAGCGTCTCGATTGAAGACACGCTACGGGCCATGCTGCGCAGCTCGACGAAAAGCCCGTCACCGATCGAGACCCCTGGACTTCCCGCATCGGTACCGGCCAGTATATTCATCCCTTCCGCATGGCCCGCCACAATCGCTTGATTGTGCTCTTCGAGAATCCTCCAAAGGTTGCGACGGCTGACGCGATCCCAGCCGCATTCGCCAAACGCGACCTGCTGATACACTGGCGCGAAAGTCGGAGTCCAATGCTGGCCCTGGTCGCGCATCTTCGCCCGTTGATCGGGACGAATGAAATACGCATGCTCCACAAAATGGATACCTGCGGCAATATTGTTGTCGATACCCTCCTGTCCCGAGCAATGGGAAGCGACCCGCAAGCCGAGCGACTCCACATGCGCAACCACCTCCTTCAGCTCTTCCGCCGTGTATTGAGGCTTCTGCTTCACCTCGTGCGCCGCGAAATCGACGATTCCCGTGGAAACGACTTTTATAAAATCGACGTTTTCCTTTTCCGCCAGCTCGTCGATCAAGGCATGGACCTCTTCCATCGTCTCGCGCTTCACGCCCAGGAACCGTCCATACTTCTTGGGACGATGAATCGCCGGTCCCGCAACCTGATACGCCGGGTAGTCATCCGGGCTCGCGACAACGCGCTTCTTCACCGCCAGGTTTATCCCAAAGGGATCGCCCATATCGCGCACCAGTCCAATGCCTTTCTTCAGAGATGTTTGCAAACGGCAGCGGCCATCCTCGATCTCGATATCCAATTCCCTTGAGCCTGGCGTGGAACGCTCCTGCGGAGATATCGGCCAGGGATTCATATAAACATGGGCATGCGTGTCGGAAAGCAGTGGCAACAGGTAAACCTCCTCGTCCGCATGCAGGATCGAAGCGCATTCCTCCCGAGGCTCCTCAGTCCTTATCTCGCCAAAGCGATCCTTATCGATTTCGATCCAAAAGGGACCGAAATGCGGGCGTTCGGAGAAATAGGCGTCGCAGCGTATATACGTTTTCATCGCGAATCCGCCTCCGAGGCCAGAGCCTCCTCTCTCAAGCGTTTTTCGATCCGAGATTCCTTGATGAACTTCATTCCAAGCTTGTCGGTGCCGTTCACCGTATCCGCCGTCAGCAGAGCCCACTTCAAGCTGGGATGCGTGATGTCGGTGATGGGAGCGTTCATGCCATAGGCGATGGCAATCGCCAAATAGTACGCGTCGAGCGTCTTACGCTTGGGCATCCCGAAGCTGACATTGGAAGCCCCGAGCGTAATATTGGCATCGAGCTCCTTTCGAATGAGCTGCATCGTATCCATCGTGCAACGACCCGCTCCCACATCCGTCGCCACTCCGATCGCGATACAGTCGAATATGAAATCCTCCACAGTGAAACCGTACTTCTCGCCCTCCTTCAATATATCCAAGGCACACTTGAGGCGCCCCTCCGGCGTGTACGGGATGCCATCGTCGTCCGCCGTCATAGCGATCATGGCAGCTCCATGCTTCTTCGCGATAGGAAATATCTGGTCCATCTTCTCGCGCTCGCCTGAAACCGAGTTTATCAGACAACGCCCTTCCGCCTTGCCTAAGGCCGCATCGAGAGCTTCTGGATCGCCGAAATCCAAGGAGAGCGGACAATCGACTTTCGAGCGAATCGCCGTCACCGCGATCGGCAAGAGTACCTTCTCGGGAATATCGAGACCGACCATATTGACGTTTATAACGCCGGCTCCCGCCTCGAATTGATTGACGGCCCGATTGACGACCTCGTCCCATTCGCCGCGGGCCACCGTCTCACGAACCTTTCTATAGCCCAAGGCGTTACAGCGCTCGCCGATGACAACCGTCTTGCGATTGGGAGCGATGCGAACGCGGTGGGACTTCGAGGAAATGATTGTGGTTGTTGGCATGAGATTCTAGAGAAGGGTTTATATGCAATTCAGGAAGAAGCGCTCGCCGCGCGACAGCGAGCGACATTTGCCCGCTCTTTTACTTCGCCGAGAAAATCGTCGATGAGAGCGGGCGGCATTCCGAAATTCATGGCATGGATGCCGGCCGCTCCGTTTTCCGCCAAGCCTTCCGCGATCCGAAACGCCCACTCCAAGGTCGCGCCCTGGAAACTCTTCTGCTCCATGATGCGATGGAGCGATTCGTCGACATACACGCCCGGCAAGCGGCAAAGCACTCCAAACGCGCGGCGACTGCCTACCAGCGGAATCGAAGGGATCGTCATCTTGGGCTCCTCTTCACGCCCTTGGCGCAACTGGCGATACCATTCCCTGTAAGTCGGCACATGAGTGATCGCCTGCGTTTGGCAAAAGCGAGCTCCCGCAGCCCTTTTGAAATGCAGCCGCTCCACACTAATGTTCATGGGCGTAGAAAAGGGGTTGGCCGCTACTCCGAGAAACGGAGCGAAACCGAACCGCCGCTCGTAGTTCTCCAACCGTTCATTCGCAAAGTGAATCATCTGCGAACTGTCCATGGGAAACCACGTATTCTGATTCACCTCGCGCTTTTCGTCGGGAAGCCAATCGCCGGTGAGAAGCAGGAAATTGCGGTGCCCCATTCCCATCGCCCGCTCGAACTCCGCAAGAAAATCCATTTCGTCATGGTCTCGTCCGCAAAACTGGATGATCGCCTCCACGCCATGCGCCTTGACGACCTCCGCCGTTTCCGTCGAATGCAAAGACGGCACCCCTCCGGCATTGGTAGTCGTATTCACAGCGTCAACACGCGGAGCGACGCGACTCATGATCTTCTCCACTCGACTCAAACCCTGGCGCTCCCGCGGAGAGGCAATCTCAAGCGTCACCACAAACTCCTGAGCCAGCATCTTTCGCGAAAGGCTCGATCTCGGAACGATATGCCGCGTATCGACGAAATCGACAGGCAGTCTCGTCGCCCGGTCCTTGCCGTTCACCAGATTCACATAGCTCGCTGTATTCAAAAGTTCATGATCGATCGGCAGATGAACCTTGAATTTCTTATCCGTCTTCTTTGTCTCGATACGCGTCCAGACACAATCGATTTCCGGAATCACCTCGCACTTCCCGTCCAACGTCCCCCCGCAAGGCCCGTTGCGCAGGCCCTTCGGACAGTTCATCGGACAGATGAGCTTGGTGTGGGTGAGGATGCACTGCCCGCAAGTCTGGCAGTCGAAGGCCGCTTCCTTAATCCACTTTTCTAAGGTGAAGATCATCTTGTTTCGCTCTCAGTCGCTCGATCGAAAACAAGCTCAGGCCACGCTTTCCACCGGCAAGACACCCGCCTCCTGCAAGTCGGCCAGCGCGGCCTTCGCCACCACGACCCCATCGGCCGCCGACTCGGCGTAGTAGTCCGCCTCGATCTTCTCGCAAAACTTCTGATTGATAGGGGCGCCGCCGATCAGCACCTTGACGCTGTCACGCATACCCGCCTCTTTCAGCGCTTCCACGACCCTGCCCATGTAGCTCATGGTAGTAGTGAGCAAGGCCGACATGCCCAGAATGTGGATACCTTCTTCCTTCAGCGTTTCGATGTACTTCTCAACGGGCACATTGACTCCAAGATCGAGGATCTCGAAACCCGCTCCCTCGAGCATCATGCCCACCAGATTCTTTCCAATGTCGTGAATGTCGCCCTTCACCGTGCCTAGCAAGACGCGGCCGACAGGCTTCGCGCCGGTCTCGGCGATCAGTGGACGGAGAATCTTGAGCCCTTCGCTCATGGCACGCGCTCCAATGAGCATCTCGGGCACGAAAAGCTGCTTCTGAGCGAAGCGATATCCAATCACGTCCATGGCCGGAATCATGGATCGATTCACGATATCCGCCGGATCCATGCCGTCATCCAGAGCCTCCTCCACCAGCTCTACGACATCCTCCTCTTCGCCTTCCTCGATCGCCTCCGCCAACTCTCGGAGCACGGGCTCCAAGTCTTGGGGATAAGCGGGTTCCTCCTCCACCACGATCGCCTCGGTCTCGGCTTTCCTTTGCTTGAAAAGCGGACGCTTCGGCTCCCAGTTCCTGTAGTCCTTCTCCAAGCACTCGCGCACCGCATCGATGTTTTCCGGCGGACAATCGTAGGCCGCTACTCCAGTGCCTAGGATAAATCCGGGATGATCCCAGCACTTGTTGAGAATATTCATGGTGAAGTCCTGAATCTTCTCGACCGTCCCGAGGTGGAGCAGACGCGGATCGACGTTCACCCGCATAGGAAGCTTGTTCGCCAAGGCCTTCTTCTTGAAAAGCTCTATATCGCCCTCGAAATCGCAGAGAATCTGAGTCGCATCCGTGTTTATAATAGCATCGAGAATCGGCGTCGTATCGCCTCCAATGATGAGCGGTATATGCTTAGCTCCCGCCTTTTTCAGCTCCGGAATAAGGATCCGCTTGTAGATAGGTGCCACGATATCCTGAAAGATCTGCGGCGAGCAAAGCGGCGGCATGGCCCGCGAATCGAAAATGATAGGATCGATCCCAAGCTCCACGTACGCCTTGCCGAATTCCGCCGCCACCTTCGCGGTAAACTCCATAAGCTTCACCGTGAAACGCGGATTCTGCATGGTTTGCACGATGAAGTTCTCCGCCCCGACCAGCTCGGATGCCAAGGAAAACGGACCCGTAATCGCCCCCCGAACCTTCACCTCCGAGCCAAAGCGATTCTGGATCTCCCTGGCTGCATCGAGATAGAGAGGCATTCGGCCATCCGTAGTGGGATCTGGGATACCAAGCTTGTCGAAGTCGCCGGGTTCCTTGACTGGAAAATCCTCCACGCCCGGCACGTCAGGCGAGTCGTCGAAATAGACAATCTTGCAGCCCAAGGCTTCCGCCTCGACATTGTAGACATCGATTCCCACCGTAAGAAAGTCGGGCCTGTAGCGTTCGTATTCGGCCACCAGACCCTCGACGAGAATATCGCCATTGCGGCAAATTTCGGAAGGCGTTCTGCCAATGAGGTAACCCTTATGCTCGTAGATGGCAGGGCAGAACGGGATGCGATCTCCCTTCTCCATCCGGAGAACGGCGTTCATAAGCTCGAGAGAAGTCATCATAGCAGAAAAAGACTGTCAGATATTAGTATTTGAAATTTGGTTACGGTTGGAAAGATAGGGATCGACGCGAAGCTGGCACCCTGCAGAGGGACAGCGAGAACAGTTCGGAAGAGTTTCATCGCACAGTTCCACCGGCTCCTCTTCGCCGCCTTCTTGGGAACGAATAGGAAAAATGGCCGTCACGCTAGCCAGAGGCCTCATGAACAACGACTCCAGGTCCATTGAAACGCCAATCCGCTCGAGAGGTAAAAACTCCGCGACTCCACGCTGCAAGGACAGCGGAACGCCTTCGTTGCCCGGCGAGAGGCTTAAGCCGATTCGCGACGCAAAATAGCATTGCTTCAAAGCCCGCCCCGTTTGAAGAAGACTCGCCCGAGCCAAAGCCGTCGAAGCGGATTCGAGCGCGTAGGCCTTAATCGGATCCTTCTCCCGCAGCGCGCGAGCCTCCCAGTCTCTCCCGACAGTCGAGGCGGTAACCGCAACTCGATCCGCTCCCCGCAGGGCCTTGTCCAGCCGGCGCGAGGAACCAAAGAACCCTTTCACCGTTTCCACGTCGCCGCAGCGCCAGATCAATCGCGGACTCGCCTTAGCCCGGGCGATCTCGACTACCTCATCGATATAGCGCTGAAGGCGCTTCTTGACCCTCTCCCCATCCGGAATGCCCATGCTCCGCTTAATCGCATCAGAGGTGACGATCGGCGCGAGGCGAACAACCTCAGTATCAAAGCGTATAAAGTCGGCTATCATACGATCCCTGAAATCCAGGGAGCGACTATCATATAGGCAAAGAGCTGCCTGCGTCTTTGCGCTTGCGGCAATAATGATTTGCGAATCCGGCAAATCTATCCTAAAAAGGAGCCCTTTAGTAAGCTAGAAAAGTCATTCCTTCTCTTTGCGATACTGGCAAGGAGAAGACGAGGTCTCTTTCCTGAAGCTGCGGTAGAAAGTCGTAAGGTCATTGTAGCCGCACTCGAAAGCGATGCCGACAATCGATCGTCGAGGATCACGCAAGAGTCGGCAAGCATGCTCGATACGGAGTTTCCCGATATACTGCTGACGCGACCGCCCAGCAATTTCCCGGAAGCGCAGGGTGAAATTCCGCTGGCTCATGCCCAGCCGACTCGCCGCCTTCGCGAGCGACTCGTTCAAGTAGAATTCGTTTCCCAGCTGCTCCACATAGTCTCGCATACGCTCGTCCGTAGTCCGTCCAGCGTCAGACGATTGGGTAGCAAGATCCCGCCCGTAGCGCTGAAAAAGCACCAAGGCCTCCAAGGTCTTCGACTTTATCAGATTCGCGTAGCCCAAGCGCGCCTGCTCACATTCTGCAAAAAGCTGCCTGACCAGCTCGCGAAGACGCTGGGCCGACAGCGATTGCCGGATTCGCAAAGAGGATGAATACGCGTTCGGGTCATACTGCCGAGCCTCCTTCAAAACATCCGCGCGGATGCAAACGATATGCAGCGAAAGCGGCATCTTAGGACGGTCAACGAGACGGTGAGCTTCCTGCTCCGGCACCAACAAAAAATCGCCCGGCTCGATCTCGATCTCGTGCTCTCGGGTCCTTAAGTAGCCATTGCCGTTGATGATGGAAAGTATCTTGACGAACGGATGTCGCGTCCAATCCATGCGAAAATCCTGGGCATGGTGGCTTTCGAGCAAAGCGATGCCATACTGAGGGAAACTCGCTTCCAGCGGTTGGCTTACCTCCTTGGATACCGCCTCTAGATCCTCGTCTGACATTTGATAGCAGCCTGAAGAAGAGCAGTCGAAGGTCAAATGCCGAACTTGCAAATGCATCCGAAGCACCTCATCGACCAAATCTCCAAAGAGCTAAAACCTTCACTCTTCAAAACTCGCAACTCACTATGTTCCCATGAGAATCTCCGGAGGCAAAGCCCGCGGCGTCACCCTGCGCGTCGACAAGAAAGCGGTCCATCGACCTGCCATGGACAAGCTGCGCCAAGGCATCTTCTCCAGCATCGGAAGGCGGATCGAAAACGCCCGAGTCTGCGACCTCTTCGCCGGCACCGGCGCCTATGGTCTCGAAGCCCTAAGCCGTGGAGCCCAACACGCCACCTTCGTAGAGCTCAATCGCCGCGCCACCACCATGATTTCAAGCAATATAGCCATAGTTGCCAAAAGCATGCAGGAAAAACTGGATACGAAAATAGTCACCTCTGACGCCCTCAGATGGACCCCACCTGCCGAACGCTACGATATCATCTTCGTCGATCCACCCTACGAGCTAATCGCGAAAATCGAGAACCGCCTCTTCGAGATCTTCGATCAAACCCTCGCCCCCAACGGTCTCATCGTATTCGAAACTCCAGGGCAGATCGAGCCTACGGCCCCCGGATGGACGCTTCGCAAACGTCTCGGCAAAGGGATCGACCAACCAACCGCCTGCCTCATAGAGCGGGCCTAGCCCGTAGCGCGGAGCTTCAGCCCGCGTCCACAGAGAATAGATCATCCTGCATTGCGGACGCGGGCTGAAGCTCCGCGCTACGGGGGACGAAAATCTGCGCTATCTGCGGGCCAAAACTACACTCACCCCAGCCACAACCGACGTCTCCGTCCGCAAAACCCGTTCGCCCAAGTTCGCCAGGACGAAGCCCTCTCTCCTCAGCAAATCTCTCTCCGCTCCCGTCCACCCACGTTCAGACCCCACTGCAAGCGCGAGCGCATCACGACCGGTAGCCACATCGACCAAGCGAGCAGTTGCCTCATAGTTATCCAAGGCTATCCGCTTTCGCACCCCACCCGAAACCTTAGCGACCGCATCGACCAAGCTCATGCCAAACGCCACCTCCGGCAGTCGCGTGGAAAACGCTTGAGCCGCTCCCGCCACGATATGCCGACGCCACTCCCCACTTGCCCATAAGCTCGATTGCGCATAAGAGGGTTCGCCACGCTCGGTAACCATAAATCGGATACTCCGCACACCCAGCGAAGTTGCCTCGTTCAAGATCTTGCGATTCGTCTGCGGGCGACTCAGTCCCACGATCAGGTCGACCGCATGCAAATCCGGCTCCATCTCGCTCCACTCGAACGAAAGCTCAAGCCCATCGCTACCAATCCTCTCCAGCCGAGCCTTCCCCTTAGGTCCATCGATCAGTCCCGCATCGAAATCGTCGCCCGCCTCGCGCCGCAACACCTTGAGGATATGCTGAGCCCGAGGATCATCCGCAGAAAGCGGCGCATCGATTTCATGCCTTTCGAAGAGGACGATGTTCACGCGATATGGTGTTTTGGAAGTAACCGAACTCGAAAGAGTTTGGATACCTCCGCTCAAACTCCAAACTCTTTCGAGTTCGGCTACTTTTAGAAACGTGTCTCTCCTTTGCCTCACCATCCCGCTTCTGGTCGTTGCCTTGACCCTATTCTCCGGCTGCTCCCGCCAGACCGAGGATCGGACCGAGGACGGTCGCACCATCGTCACGCTATGGACCAGTTGGTCGGGCATCGAACGCAAAGGCATCGACGCGGTGATCGAAGACTTCAACGCAAGCCAGGACCGTATCTTCGTGAGAGCCCTCAACGTCACCGATCCCCAAACAAAGATCATGCTCGCCACCGCTGGCGGCAATCCTCCCGACGTCGCGATCATCGGCAACCAGCTCATCGCCGCCTACGCAGAGAACAACGCTCTTATCCCACTCGACGAACTCTGTCGCCAGAACGGGATCCGCGCCGAGCAATACCTCGACACATTCTGGGATGCAGCGACGTACAAAGACCACATCTGGGCCCTGCCGTTAACCTGTTCGGTCACTGCCCTGCACTACAACAAGCGGATCTTCGGCGAAGCCGGACTCGATCCCGAAGAACCGCCCAAGACGCTCGAAGAACTGGAGCGTATCAACAACCTGATCGCGAAACGCAGACCCGATCACTCCATCGAATGCATCGGCCACTTGCCCCTCGAGCCCGGATGGTGGCGGCCGGAGTGGAGCAACTGGTTCGGACACGGCTCCTTCGAAGGCGACGACAAGATGCTCTTCGATGGACCAGCCTGGCAGCAAACCGCGGCGTGGCTCGCCAGCTACCACCAGCGCTTCGGCCAGGACGAGCTCATCAAACTTCGTTCCGGTTTCGGTCGCTTCTCCTCTCCACAAAACCCCTTCTTCACCGGCAAGGTCGCCATGGTCCTGCAAGGCGTTTGGATGAACAACTTTATCGAATCCTACGCCGATCCGAATTTCGAGTACGGCGTAGCGCCCTTCCCAGCTTCGGAAAGCGCAAACCGACCTTACTACGCAATCGCCGATGTAGACCTCGCAATTATCCCCGCCGGAGTCGAGCATCGGGAGGAAGCCTTCGCCCTCATCCACTATCTAAGCAGTCGACCCGCGCTGGAGAAACTCGCCCTCGCCCACGGCAAGATGACTTCGCTCCGCAAGGTGTCTCCAGACTTCAAGGACAGGCATCCCCATCCCTATCTACAGACCTTTCTCGACATCGCAGCCAGCGGCCATGCCCGCACCCGACCCCAGCTCGCCCACTTCAACAGCTACCTCGCCGACGCCAGCGAAGCGGTGAACAGCATCACCTACGGCCTCGTCTCCCCAGAGCAGGCGCTCCTCCAACTTCAAGCCAAGCAGCAGAAGGAACTCGACGCCAAACTGCGCCGCTGGCGCCGAGTGGAGGAAACCTACCAAGAACTGTGGAACAAAGAATCCTCATCTTCTTCTGCTTCTACTTCTTCATCTGCTTCCCCATCACCGCATGAATAGAAGAAGATGAAGAAGTAGGAGCAGAAGAAGATTATTATATGACTCCCATCGAACGATCGCGAGTTGCAAAAGGACTGCTTTTCATCAGCCCCTGGATTCTCGGCTTCCTCGCCTTCGCCCTGTATCCACTTTTGGTGACGGCCTATCTCTCCTTCACCGACTACTCGGTGCTCGCTCCACCCGTTTTCATCGGCACGGAAAACTATCGCGAGCTCTTCACCGACCTCGACTTCCGCAAGGCCATCTTCAACACCGCTTTCTTCGCGGCGCTGAGCGTTCCGCTCACCGCGGTTATGGCCTGCCTACTCGCCGTGCTGCTCAATTTTCAGGCCCGAGGCAGGAGCTTTTTTCGTACCGCGTTCTTCCTTCCCTCCCTCGTACCCATGGTTTGCCTCGGGGTGATCTGGAGATGGCTGCTCAACGGCGAAGTCGGTTTGATCAACCAGTTTCTTCTCCCCTTCGCCGAGGGCATCAATCTGCTTCTAGGGACCCAGCTAGACACCCCAGCCTGGCTGGAAGATCCCGGCTTCACCAAGATCGGCCTCGCCATCACCAGCGTCTGGGGACTCGGACATGCGATGGTGATCTTCCTCGCCGGCCTGCAGGAGGCGCCCGTCGAACTATACGAAGCCGCCGAACTCGATGGAGCTGGCTTCTGGGCCAAGCTGAAAAGCGTCACCCTGCCCATGCTTTCCCCCTACATACTATTCAACCTGATCATGGGTCTGATCGCCTCCTTTCAGGTATTCGCCGTGCCCTTCGTCATGATGGACGGAGCCAACGAACCCCCCGGCGGCCCCGGAGGGTCCATGCTCTTCGCCGCCACTTATATATATCTCAGCGCCTTCGCCGACTGGAAGATGGGCTACGCCTGCGCCATGGCTCTCATCTTCTTCCTCCTCGTAGTCGCTCTCACCATCACTCTCATGAAACTCAGCGAACGCCGCGTCCACTATGCAGCGAAGAGTTAAGAGTGAAAAGTTAAGAATGAGAACACTATCCCATCACACCTGCTATCTCCCCCAACTTTTCACTCTTCGCTCTTAACTCTTAACTTACCCAGTGCCTACTCATAAACTCAGTCTTCTCGGCAAGGTCGTACTTTATATACTTCTAGCGTTTTTCGCCTTTCAGTTTGCGATGCCGTTTCTGTGGATGCTTTCGACTGCTTTGAAGCCGCTCGAGGAGACGATGACCGTACCGCCCACCTGGATTCCCAGCGCTTTCCAGTGGCGGAACTTCTCCGAAGCCATCGCCTCCATGGGCGACTTCTGGCGCTACGCCGGCAACACCCTCTACGTTGCAAGCATGTCCGTCGTCGGCTCCGTTCTCTCCAGCGCCCTCGCAGCCTATGGTTTCTCGCGTATCGAATGGCGGGGACGGGACAAGGTCTTCTTTCTCTGCCTGGCTACCATGATGATTCCCTTCCCCGTCATTATGGTGCCAACCTACGCCCTCTTTCGCGAACTCGACTGGATCAACACCTTCAAGGCACTCTACATTCCCTTCTTTCTTGGGAACGCCTTCAACATCTTTCTCTTGCGCCAATTCTTTCTCAGTATCCCCAGGAGCATTACGGACGCTGCTCGTATCGACGGTTGCGGCGAGCTGAGAATCTTCTTCCAGATCATCCTGCCGCTCTCCAAGAGCGCCCTGCTCGTGGTGGCCCTCTTCACTTTCATGCATAGCTGGAACGACTTCTTCGCCCCTTTCATCTTCATCAACGACCAGGACAACTACACGCTCGCCCTAGGACTCCAAGCTTTCCAATCCCGAGCCGGAGGCTCCGAGTGGCACTATCTCATGGCCGCCTCGACCATCATCATCCTGCCGCTGATCGTCCTCTTCTTCTTCACTCAAAAGACCTTCATCCAAGGCATCACCGCCACAGGGGGAAAGTGAAGGGCCCTCCGGGCCAGGTGGATAGACTGTAGCTGTTTAGGCTGTAGGGGAGCACACGCGCATCCCCAGTTGCGGCGTCCAGAACCTATCCCCAGAACTCAGAGCCCCTTTCGACGCGCCATTAGGCAATTTTATCTAAAGTGGCCGCCCCATCCTCCGATCCCAAAAATCCGAATCTCCTCTCTTTCACATGTCTGGAAACCCCATAGCACTTCAACGCTGATCCAACTCCCAAGCGCCCACCCCACCGACCGCAAAACGACGTCCGATCACCGCAGCCGGAAGCCCGACTCCGAAATCTCCCATCCGCCATGTTGACCCTCGCCCTATCGCTCCTAGGAATCGCGGCCCTCGTCCTCGCGGCCGCCTTCGTCTCCGTCTTCCGATCGCTATCGGCCGCGCGTATCCAAAACGCCGACACACGCATCCTCGAAGCGAACGAAATCAGCCCCCTCGAAATCCAGGTCCTCAAAACCGGCGGAGCCCGCCTGGAACGCAACGGCTTACAATTCAGCCACTTTCTCTACCGCAAGGAAGCCTTCGCCCTCACCGTGAAGGACCGCGCAGTCGCCGTCTATCGCAACGAAAGCTGCACCGTCTGGGCCCAGGTCTACAAGTCCTCGAACCTCGCTCAAAAACGCTACTACCACATCGATCTGCTCTCCTACCTCTCCGACAACAGCATCCTGCTCACCTCCCAAGATCCGGCAGACGCACACGTGGGCGTCCCAGCAGTGCTACGCATCTCCGATTCGAGCGGAGGCCCGCTCGCCGACCGGATCAAGGGCCACCTCGCCTCTCTAGACACCCTACCCGCCGCCCAGGCCCTCACCCCCGCCAAGACCGTCTCTGCAAACCTCGGCCTGCAAAAGGCGGAGATGGAACACCATATCATCAGCGGCCAAGCCGTGCAGGCAGGACCGGACACCGCTCGACTGAAATTCTCCACAACCTTAAACTACTCCCTCAAAGCCCTCCGCATAGCATTCAGAGGCCTCCAAAAACGCCACAAGAATCTGGATACGGAAGAAGCGATCCTCGAAAACACCCCCGAAGATTCCTTAGCCCACTCCCTCGTCGCCTACCACTACGCCGAGGAAATCGCGGAACGCAAAGGCAGTGGTTCGATTCTAGGCAAGCTCGGCCTGCTCCTAGTCACGCTCGTCGCCACCTTCTTCTGGCTCGGCCAGGATTCCGCCCTCAGCACCACCCTGATCGTTATCGGAGTGCTCCTCATTCACGAAGCCGGACACTTCCTCGCCATGCTCGCCCTCGGCTATCGCGATCTCAACATGTTCTTCATCCCCTTCTTCGGCGCAGCCGTGACCGGCAAAGAAGGAGACAAGGCAGCCCCCTGGAAACGCATCCTCGTCTCCTTCGCCGGCCCGCTCCCCGGCATCTTCATAGGAACCGGACTCTGGCTCTACTCCGCCCTCGCAGGCCTCAACTCGGAGCTGCTGGACCAAGCCGCCGCCCTGCTTGTCGTCATTAACCTCTTCAACCTGCTCCCCATTCTTCCCCTCGACGGAGGTCACATCGCCCATCACAGCCTCTTCATTCGCTTTCCCGCCGCCCAGTGCCTCCTGTATCTCGCAAGCGCTATCGCGATGGCGGCCTTCGGATTCCTGTTCGACCTGCGGATTCTCCTCTACATCGGGATTGGCCTCGCCCTTTCCCTTCCAGCCCTCTGGCGCAGCTCGACCATCATTCGCCGCGTACGCGAAAGCATCGGCGCGCAGACCGAAACCGTGGACAAGGACTCCCTCCTCGAGCTGATCTTCGCCGAGATGCAGATCCCCTCCTTCAGCAAGCTGCCCATCGCGAAACGCTGCCAGATCGCTCGCGAAGCGATCAAGGAGCTAAAGACCCCTCTTCCCCGCCTCGGCGCCCTCGCCCTCAGCGGCGCCCTTTATGCAAGCATCCCCGCCTTTCCCCTCCTAGGCCTCTTCCTTCTAAAAGGAACCTGTCTCCCATCGCCAGACGCCCTCGAAGAGAAGCTGACCGAACTGCGCGAACCTCATAATCAAGCGCCACCCCTAGCGGACCCGCTCAACGCCGCCGCTTCCTACAAGACCGCCTACGACATTCTCGACCAGTCGGAAAACCCCTTCTATCTAGCGACCAGCAAGCTGCACGAGCTGCAAGCCAGCAACGACCCAAGCCAGACGCTCAACCTAGCCAAGCGCCTCAAGAGCCACGCCAGGCACCGGGACTTCGTTCAAGCCATGCGCCACGTGGACAAAGGCCTCGCCCTCTCCTACCAGCCCATCGAAGAGCGGGCCGAAGATGAAGCCAGCGAATTCGCCTACTTCGACTACGACAGCTCGTACCCGACTATCGAATACATTTCCTCCGCGATCGCCATCGATGCCGTCACCCAATTTCTCGACGGAAAGCCAAGTGCCGGCTACCACCGCATCGGCCATCTCCTCCAGCTCTCCGCCCAAGTCTCGCAAGGAGCCACCGAAGCTCACGCCACAGGAGCCCTCCCAATCAACCAAGCCTATGAGACTCTTCGCGTCGCCTCCCTCACTGGCTCCCCTGCGAGCACAGCCGACTGCAAAACGCTCTTCCAGAAGCTGAAAGCCGCCGAGACCGCGCTCGACGAATCCATTGCCCGAAAAGCGTCCCTCGCTCAGGCCCAAGCCATCGAGTCGATATTCATGCTCGAAGGCCCACCCAGCGACGAGCAAGGCATGCAAGCCTTCAAGCAGCAGCTAGTCCTCTGGTACCTGCCGGATTCATTTCTCTCCTTCTACTTCCACAGCGCCCTGCGAGACCTCGACTACCTCGAGTTCGAAAGAAGCGTACTGCCCGCCATCAATACCCTCGCGCAGCTCCCCTACCAACGTTCCGAAGACCAATCCATCGACGCCGCCATGTGGTCCCTGCACAAACTCGGAACCTCCTCCGTCGCCCTCGAGCTGGACTCCTTGCAAAGCGAGGCCGACATCGCCAAGACCAAGATTCGGCTAGCCGCCGTCGCCACCCTCCTCTACCTCAACGAGCAACGAAAAGGCTCCCTCCCCGACTCCCTCGAAGCCTTCGCCACGCTCCAGCATTTCGACGCATGGATCGTCGACACCGCCACCGGCCAGCCCCTTGTCTACCAAACAGAAGGCGCAACCTTCACTCTAAGAAGCGAACTCTCCTACTACGGGGAGCTGTATGATCCCAGCGAATACGATTTCGACGAATACTCGGACCTAGGAGAGGAGTTCTACGAAGCTCTCAACGCCGACACCCGCATCTATTGGAAAGGCCACCTCTCCAAGTATCCGAAAAACGCCTACGATTTCAACCACTACGCCACCAACTAGGAGATTGGCCCTCCGGGCCAGCAGATAGGCTGTAGAGATCCCCAGACCCATCACCCATCACCCAAGACCCAACCTGGCAGCCACGTCGTCATGGCCGGCACATAGGTGATCAACAACACCCCAATTGCGAAGACCACCAGCATGGGCAGGGCCGCTCGGATCACCATGCTCATCGGCTTCTCGAAGCGGTAGGATGCCAGGAACAGATTCATCCCGATCGGTGGCGTTATGTATCCAAGCTGCAAGTTCGCCAGAAATATAATGCCCAGATGCACCGGATCGATGCCGAATGCCAAACCGAGCGGCACGATAAGCGGCACGATCACGATAATCGCGGAAAAGATATCCATCAGGCAGCCCACCAGAATGAGAAAGATGTTGAGCAGAAGCAGGAACACCAAAGGCGACTCGATATTGGCGGTGGCCCAGTTGACCAGCGAGTCGGGGACCATCGCCGTTACCAAGTAGTTCGTAAAGCCGAAGGCCACGCCTAAAATCAGCAGCACCCCGCCCACCAGCAGTCCGCACTCGGCCAAAACGCCCGGCAGCTCCTTGGCAATCGAGACCTTCCGTATCCACTTCGCCTCTACAAGATAGAGAATCGTGGCATACAACGCGGATACCGAAGCCGCTTCCACCGGAGTCGCGTAGCCGCTAAACAAAGCGAAGAGCGCTACCACCGGCAGCAGCATCTCGCCCATCGCGCCCCAAGCCGCTCGACCTAACTCGGCCACCCAGTTTCCAAAGTCGAATTCGCTACGCTCCTCCGCCAACTCCACCTTCGGCTGCCTCAGCACCCCGTATCCGATGGTCAACAAAAGCAGCAACAGCCCCGGCAGCAAGCCGCCCAAGAATATCTGCTCTAGCGAAATGCTAACCCGAGCCGTCGAGGCCACCACGCTGTACAGAATCAGCGGCAGGCAAGGCGGAAACAACACGCCCAGCGACCCCGCGCCGGTCAGCAGACCAATGCTACGACGGTCATCGTAGCCCGCTGCCTTCAACACCGGCATCAGCAAGCCGCCCAAAGCGAGGATCGTCACCCCAGACGCCCCGGTGAACACGGTGAAAAACGTGCATACCAGTACCGTCACGATCGCCGGGCCGCCCCGCGTCCGACCGAAAAGCGCATTGATCAAGCGTATAAGGCGCTGCGACGACTGGCCTTGAGCCAGCAGGTATCCCGCCATGGTGAAAAGCGGCAGCGTAACAAGCATCGGACTCTTCACCAGATCGTAGAGATTCAAGGCCAGGATCGGTCCCACCTCATCCGCATAGTAGTGCCCCCAGCCCCAGAACAACACCATCGCCGCCCCACTCAATGTCACGAAGATCGGCGTCCCTGCCACCGTAGCCAGCAGTACCAGTATCAGAAAAGGCCATACGAAACTCTCCACCGCCTCGTATTCCTCGAACTCGTGAAATGCTGTGAAAAACAGCCCCACCGAAACCGCCAGCGGAATCAAGCGCATCCACCAACGCCCACCCGACTGCCAAGTCAGACGCAAGGCCAACAGCCCAAAGCCGACCGGCAGAATCAGCTTGGCCCACCACAAGGGAAAACCCGGGAAAAGCTCGGTCTCGTAGTCGCTGAAATCATTGAAGACGTACCGCCAACTCCCCGCTGCCAGCGCCATCGTCACGAACACCGCCACCGAACTGCTGATCAATTTGGCCGCCACTGCGTAACCAGACTTCAAATACGCCGTGAAAGTCGAAAGCGAAAGCAGCCTAAACTCCCGCGCCGCAATCACCCCGCCCACCATCGCCACGAACAGCACCAGGTGCTGCTGGATCGCCGAGTTGCCCGAGATCCCGCTGTCAAACTGGCGCAAGACGATCTCCAGGATCGGCAGCAGCATCATGCCGCCCAGCGCCAGGGCGATGGACCAGTCCTCAACCCGGTGAAAAACGCCAAGCGGACGCTCCCACCATGCTTTTCGCAACTCCTTCTCCCCCTGCAACTCGCCCATCTCAGACACGCCCGCTATGCAACCCGTCCACCAAAACGAGGCAAGGGGATTATCGGGTGTGTTTCAAAGTGTCGCCTTCCGAGTCGCGACGCTGCGCCAAACTCTTGCATTGCTGCGGGCGAGCCGCCCGCGTTCCCAGGGGAGGACACAGAGGTAATCGCGCCAGACTACGGGCGCAAAAGTGATTCGAATCCTGTTGCGAAGCAGGCCCTCGCTTGTCCTCACGCTACAAACGCGCGCCCACCAAACGTCAAACTTGCCATCCGTATTCTCTCGGATAAAAAAAAGGCATGCTGTCACGACCCTCACTCGCAAACAGGATAGTTTGCATCGTGACCATCGCCTGCCTGGCAAGCCTATGCCACTCGAGCATCGCTGCCGACAGCGCCAGCGGACCTGTTCGTCCCTTCGTCGTGGGAGGCCGCGACGCTTCGCCCAGCGACTTCCCGTGGATGGTCGCCTTGCTCGACCCAAGGCTCGGCGATACCAACTACGACAGATTTTTCTGTGGAGGAGTCTTGATACATTCGGAATGGGTTCTGACCGCAGCCCATTGCATCGACGAACTCGAACCCAACGAATTCGTAATCGGCTACGGAAGCAACGATCTCGACGTCATGACCCGCACCACCCAGCCGGTGGTCGTCCTGCCGCAACCTGCCTACCATGTACGAGCATGGCGCGGCGGCGATCTCGCTCTAGTCCGGCTCGCCGAACCCATTACCGACATCCAGCCGATAGCGCTCAATTGGGACCCTGTTTATCCCCAAACCCTCTCCAGGGCCAAGATCGTCGGCTGGGGAGACACCCAGTTCGCCACTGGAGGCTCCAATCATCCGAGAAAGCTGCAGGAGGCCGACATCACTCTATATAGCCGAGAATACATCAGCCAGCCGTCCGTATTTGGAAATAGTATCCATCCCGACTATCTAGCCGCAGGCGAAGCCTCCCCCCAACGCGGCGCATTCTCCGGAGACAGTGGCGGGCCCCTTCTCATCCAAGGTCCGGCAGGCGAATGGATGGTCGCCGGCACGACTAGCTTCGGTTCTGGCGGCTGTGGCAGCCCTTTCGACCATATATCGATGTTTACCAACGTAGCCCACTTTGCCGATTGGATCCGTCTCGCCGTCTTCGAAGCGCCCTGGGAGCCAAGCGAAGCCGACATAGCCAACGAGTTCTTCTCCGAGCCGTTTATCGAACATACCGAAGCACGGGGCACGGTCCTCTTTCGTAAGGTATGGCCGCTTTCCTCATCCTACGAGGTGACCACTCAAATGGCTCGGCCCCGATACAGCGGACCGCTATATTGGTACGAACACGACATCTTCGATCAGCATACACACAGTCTATGGCTGAGAGACGGCCAATGGTATCTCGGAGACCTCCTAGATACTACGCTGATCTACGGAGACAAACTTCTTCTAAGACGTTTCACCCATTCCAAGCGAGAATCGGAGACCCACAGATACCTTTCGCTCGGGCCAACCAGCCGAATCAGCTTTTCCGGTCAAGGCGCCTCCCGCGGAAACCGCGAAATCGTATTGCTGCGCGACTTGCGAGCCGGGGACCAATACAGACTGAACAGCAACAGCAGCCTTTCATATTTCCTGACTTGGTCGCAAGACGGGACCTCTCCGCTTGAGACAGTTTCGACCGACTTCGTCGCCCAGGAAGGCGCCAACTATATGGCGATATATCAATCGCCCCGCTACCAGTCGTCGGTCGCTCTGCTCGCTGGGATCTCACCCGTCCTACGTCCCAACGAGCTTATTACAGCTGAGCTTGGAGCCGACAGCCCGCAACATCGCGAACCAGGCTTCCATTTCGACGCCTATCGCTACGAAGGCTTTATCGACACCGAGGCCATGATCACCCTAACCTCGACTTTCGACGGCGAGATCAGCGTAAATCACTCCTCCACAGGCCAGCTCATGGCATACCACGATCAGGAAGCCGAGAACGCTGCGGAGCGCCTCATCGTCAGCGGACGGGGGCTCTACAACAGCCGCATCAGGGTTATCAATTTCGACGAAAACGAATTCGGTTCGTACACTCTCGAGGTCAAGTCTCACAACGATACACACAGGCCAGGCTATCCTTACCAGGCGCAGCGAGCCATCACCTCCGATGACGAGGCTTTCACTCACGACGACGGCGTCACCCAATACTTCGAAACGCTCTCTCTATCCAACCTCCCCACGAATCAGGACGTGACAATACGCGTCGACGGTCTCGGCCGAGCTCGCCCCGGTATCGCTCTCTTCGAAGGAGACAGCCGAGACATAGTGGGCGACGCCTACGATGCCATCTGCTCAGACGGAGCGGAAATCGTCTTCCGTCCTAGATTCCGACAAGACTATGACCTGATCGTAGCCGTGTTCGGTGAAGAGGATCTGAATACAAACTACGAAATCTCCATATCCAGCAGCGCCGACAACCAGCTACGCTCGACAACAGTAGCAACTCGAAAGAATTACGCCATCCGAAAGCATAGGAGCCTAGACCCAATATCAGTTGAAGCAAAGATGATCGAAGCCTACCTTTCCAGGCCCTGAAAAACGGGAGAGAGGTGAAGCAAAATCATTAATGGCAAAATTATTATCTCGAAAATTCGCACTTTTCAGATCGAAGGCCTTCGATTCATGACTGTTTTGGCACGCGAATATACCTTTTAAATCGCCTGTCCTACATGATACACGTTTCTGAAGGTCCAACAAAGCAGAGCTGAGATAGACGATGATTTTGCCACCAAATGATTTTGCAAAAACCCCAGCGTCTCGCCCAGGAGGATGAAAGAAGTAAAACCACCGTTTCGAGGTGTCCTAGGTAGGGACCGATCGCAGTTCGACAGGCTCACCGCCCTGAGTTGAGTCGAAGGGCCGAGCGGTCCGCAGACGAAGCAAGCGAGCCACCAACCATCCCTCATTGCAAATCGCTCCCAGGCCACCTAAATTCGCCAACTCCTGGTTGCCCCTCGCCTCCCAACGCGAAAGAATCCATCTCCCTATGACCCAATCCATCCGCATCGGAATCATCGGCGCCAACTTCGGCGCCCAGCACGCTCGAGCCTTCGCTAGCTTGGAGAAAGCGACTGTCGTCGCTATCGCCGACCCAAACCAAGAGCTCCGCCAAGCGATCGCCGACGAGCTCTCCATCCCCGCCCAGCACGACGACGCCAGCGAGCTCATTCTCTCCGGCGAGCTCGACGCCGTCGTCGTCTCCAGCCCCACCTACATGCGCGAACGGCACGTCGGCCAAGCCTTCGACGCCGGCCTGCACGTCCTCTGCGATTCCCCAGTCGGCATCGACAGCCGCCAAGCCTCCCATCTCGTCACCTCCGCCGGACTCGTAGGCAAGACCTTCATGGCCTCCAACCCCCTCCGCTTCGACCCCCGTATCTCCGAGGCCGCCCGCCTCGCAGCAAGCGGCCAGCTCGGAGACCTGTTCGCCGCAAGCGTGGTCCAGCATACCACGGACTGGTCTCACGTTCCGGAATCCTGGCGACTCGACGCCGAACGCGGAGGCGGAGCCCTGCTCGAAAACGGCCTCCCCTCCCTCGACGCCCTGTGGTACGCCATGGGCTGCCCCGATGCCCGCGAGGCCCTCGCCGGCCGCTACGACCTCTTCTCCGCAAAGTTCGCCCAAGGCATCGACCGGCCTGCCGAGGACAGCCTCTCCGGAGCCCTTCGCTTCAAAAACGGAGCCGCCCTGCAAATCTCCACCCGCATCAAGGCCCCCCTTCCTCAAAGCGCCATGCTCCTGCACAGCAGCGAGGGCGTCTTGGACTTGCAACGCGGTATCCAATACACCGTTACAGATCCAGCAAAAGGACAAACCTACGCCCAGGCCATCGACCTCTCCGACCAACTCCATCTACAAGCCTCAGCCTTCCTCCAAGCCATAGTCGACGACCAGCCCGCCCCCTACCCCGGCAAGCAGATCCTAGCTCTCGGCAAAATGCTCGACGGCCTCCTCCTCTCCGGAAAGGAAAAACAAGCCGTATCCATAAAAGTGGAACGCTCCCTAGACGACCTCTTCGGAGCACTATAGCGCACTCGCTCACCCGAGGCAAAGGTGGAACGGACTTGGGCACTTCGCTTTGTCGCTTTCGCTTCCGTACCGAACACGTTCTCGTCGGACGATCTCGACCTCCTTCCGCAAAAGCCGCTCGCGAAGTCGCAAAGCCGCGAAGAAACCCTACCAAAAACCATCCAGACCCCTTCGCGTCTTAACGACTTCGCGAGCGGAACCCACCCAGCGACAAATCCGAGCAACACCCAATTTTCCGTTGAAATTCTAAGGGCTTTCCGCGAAAAGCGACTCTCTACGCGTTAAGTACCCGAAAACGATAACCTGCGAAATCGTGGGATAATAATACTGATATGCAGAACTAATAACTCTGAATGACTTCAACATTAAAACCAGATATCGAAACACTCGATTTCTAAATAAAGATTAAGCAACTAGAATAACTCAATAGGCCGTGGTTTCAAAAACCGGCATGGGTTGCTTCTTTCATACCAATTGTATTGGCTATGCTTACATTTCTATCTGCACTACTCTCTGGATATTTCGATTCAGAAAAAGCGAAACTAGCAAATGAAGCAAAAGAACCTAAATTCGATAAAAGGTCTCTAGAACTAAACATCTCTAAATTCAATGAGGAGTTTGAGAAATCAAAGAATGAAGCGAAAACTCAAATTAGTGATCTCAAATTACAAATAGAGTTCAGAAAAGAACTGAATGATCAATTAGACACTCTAGCTCGAAATTCCTTGGAGTCACAAATAGGGCTTCTAAACCAACTAGAAGTTGTTTTTTCAGCGATGAACAACCCTAGCTTGAAAAATGTAAAATTTGGTGATTCTGGAATTACAGATCTCACTAATGAACTAGAAAATAAGGCAAGAGGCTTAAAGCTATACATTCAGAATCGACTTAAGGAATTACCAATAAAATAGTACGCATACCAATTCGGTGCTCACAACGAGCGCAAGTGCCCGCGTGAGACCTCTGCGTTGGCTAAAGAATAATGAAATTAGAGCAAATTGAGATTGAAGAATTCCAGAGAGTGGCTCGTCGCCAGGAAACTCACGAAAACCGGTACTTTCAGATGCTCGCACTGTGCGTTACAGGTTCTGCGGCTATCCTCGGTTTGAGCGAAGAGCTACCTACTAACCTTATACCCTTTATAATAAGTCCACTATTTTTCATCACATCCAGAATCGCGATATCGAATACTATTTACCAAAAATACTGTGCCGCCTATTTGCTGCACTGGTTTGACGAAAGACAGAGCAACCTTGGCTTTGAGAGCATTCACAGAAGACTCAAAAGCGAAGAAAAATCAAAAGACATGATCAGGCACCTGAAAAGGTTTACCCTCTATTCATCGAATCCTTTTCTGGTACTAAACTTCATCACTTTGGCTGCTTCAGCCTATTTTTCTTACCCTCTTCTAGATTCTCTGTACTCTAAAGGATCAACCCTGGAAGCAACGATATATATTTTTCCGATACTGTTGCTTCATCTTCACGCTATCATTCTTCAAATATATTCAAAAACACAGTCCGCAGAATTCTTCGAAAAGGAAATCCGGAAAGAATTAGAAAAAGCCAATCGGATAGCTAGGGGCATTAACTCCCCCAGCTCCCACACCACCACTCATACAGATCCGTAGGTGGCGATTCCTAGGCATATATAGTTTCAGGACTGAGACTGATCCTTGCAGTAAAAGGCTATCCACAGTTTCAAGAGCGAAGGCACTCCCTGCTCTTCGAGCCAAGCGGTAGACAGAGCATATCGGGCATATAGATGCGAACTGAGCCACCAGTAGCCTTTGCGGCAACGGGTGGCCGTCTTCACCTCCGAGGGTTCGGCTCCGAGCTTGATCAGCATCGGTAAGGTCGGTGTACTTCGCCTTCACGACCGAGATAACGAAAATTGACATTTCTCGACATTTTTTACTTTCAAGCCATGAACGTGTCACTTACGCCAGAACTCGAGAAATGGGTTCAAGACAAGGTACAATCCGGACTCTACGGATCATCATCCGAGGTGGTTCGCGATGCGCTTCGCGTCCTGCATCAAATTGAACAGAAGCGATTTAGAAAGCTCTCATCGCTTCAATCGGAAATCCAGATCGGACTGGAACAGCTCAAGGCCGGCAAGTCGAAGAAAATGGATGAATCTCTGATCGAGAGCATCAAAAAGAGAGGCAAAGAACGTCTTTTCTCAATTCAGCGTCGACTGTATCAGAATCAACACGACAAAGGCTAAGATACTAACCGCCAGCAGCAATGTGGTATGCTTCGCCTCGACTCGTTGGCGTCGTTCTTCGCTGTCTCGGGTGGTGGCAGCCTTCGGTCTTGAACCTAGAATAAGCCCCGCTATCGCAATGGCGAAGCCGAACACGTTCCACCACAGCCAGCTCATCTGAGGAACCGCTTGCCAGAGAATGGCGTTGGTTGCGATGCCAGCCAGAAGACTGCCGATCGCCCAAGCTTGGCTGCGCAACTCGCGCTTGAGCATCAGGAAAACGAAGCACGCAAGGATCGGACCGTTGAAGGCGGAGCTTATCGCATTCACCAGCACCAGAACCGTCGCTTGGGAACCGCTGAAAAGGGCGGCGAGACCACAGGAGAGCAGACCGAATCCTACCGTCAAGCTGCGAGCTCGCTGCAATGGGCTTCTGAAGCCGGGCAGCGAGATGCGCCGACCTTCCAGAAAATCCTTTTCCAGAGCGGCGCTCATCGAGTTGATATTCGAGTCGAGGCTGGACATGGCCGCAGCCAATATGCCGGCCACGATGATCCCCCGCAAACCAGAGGGAATGTATTCGATTATGAAATACGGCGCGATGAAATCCGGATTCTGTCCGACCATCTTGGCCTGCAGCCAGTCGGACTGCTGGAAAAATAGCCCGAGAAGCAAACCAAAGCCGCAGTAGGTCAAAACCAAGGGAAGGCGCAGGCAGCCGTTCAACAGGATCGCCTTTCGGGCCGCGCCCAGATCGCGAGCGGCAAGGAGCCGCTGAGCCTGGCTCTGGTCGCAGCCATAGTAGGCCACATAAAGAAAGAAGCCTCCGATCAGCATCGGCCAAAGACTGTAGGATTGACCATCGGCCAAGCCGTTTCCGGACGTCTGGAAAACGGAAAGCCGACTTGAGTCGTAGCTAGCCAAAGCCTCAGCTGGCGAGTCGATCAAGAAAAGCAGGGTGATTCCGCAAACCAAGGCTCCAAGCCAAAGAATGACCAGCTGGACGATATCCGAATAGATATCCGCCTCTATGCCGCCGATCGTGGTATACAACAGCGACAAACCTCCCACGATGGCTATGCTACTCGCAACGGAGATATCGAGACAGACAGACACTACTACGGACATGGCGTAGAGGGCCACGCCAGTCGCCAAGCCTCTACCCGAGAGGAAAAGCAGACTGAGAACACGACGAGCGCCAGCGCCCATCTCCTTTTCCACTGCTGAAAAAATAGTGGTCGCTCCAGCTTTCTTGTATACGGAAACCAGATACAGAAGCGCAATAGCCGCAAGCGGCACCGCCAGTTCGTACTGTAGCCACTTCAGTCCGCCGCCTTCCTTGATGGCAATGAAGGCCGGGGCGCCGATCAGGCTGATCGCACTGCACTGGGTGGCAATCATGGAGCCCGCAATAGGCCAAGGTCCAAGCTTGTTCCCAGCAAGGTAGTAGTCGGCCTGAACCTTCTGGCGATAGCCCAAAAAGACGCTAAGACCGACGATAGCGGCCAAGTAGATGAAGACGATGGTCCAGTCGATCGGGGTCATGGCGCAATTTTAGCAATATCCGCGCCTTCCTGCCCTGCTCGACGCCCCGAGTAACTGACAGAAGATGCTATTGGAAGCTTGCAAGGTAGCGCGGAGCTTTAGCCCGCGTCCGCGTTGTTTCTCATCCTCATCCTCTTCTTCATCCTCATCTTTATCCTGGGATGAGGATGAAGATGAGGAGAGCCGATCGGCGGTCGCGGGCTGAAGCTCCGCGCTACGTCTCACGCACGACACTAGTTGCAGCCGCATCCGCCGCCGCCTACGCCGTCGCCGCCGGTTGTCGCCTCGCGGGAAAAGTAGATGTGGGCCGACATGACGGATTCCAGTTCGTCGCGATCCGAACGCATCGTGTAGTCAGCCAAGTTGCCTTTCTGCCACGGCTCGGTAGACTGACAGCCACTTAGTCCCAAACTCAGCAGCAAAGCGACTAGGCATCTCGCGATCCACTTCCTCATGGCAATTCCTCCAACAACTCCAACAGCTTCCGCTCCAGTTCCTCCGCATCGGACTGACTGCTCCAGCCTATGTGGACGTCGCGCACCACGCCTTTGGCATCGATAAGAAACGAGGTCGGCATCGCTTCGATCCCCGCATCGGAAACCAATCCGTGCTTCGGATCCCACGCGATCGCAAAACTCGGTTTCGCGTTGTCCAAAAACCGCCTCATCGCCTTTTCTTGCGTATCTACGCTCACCGCGACCACCTGAAAACCATCGTCTCCATACTTCTGGTACAATTCCTCTAGAGCCGGAAACGACGCCTTGCAAGGGGCGCACCAGGAAGCCCAGAAATCCAAATACGTCACCTTTCCTTCGAGACTGGGAAGTTCCCCCCGCAATTCATAGCCCGAAAGATCTGGCACGACCAAGCCCGCTTTCCACTCGGCGAAAACCGCCGCCTGGCCAAGCAGGCCGAAAAAGCAAATCGCGAGCAGCGTTCCGATAAAAGATCTACCGTGGCGCGGAGCTTTAGCCCGCGACCGCAATGCCGGATCTGCCACCTGACCCAAAATCGGGGACCGACGCGGGCTGAAGCTCCGCGCTACGGTAGAGGCAAAACGAAAGAAAGAGGAACTAGCTTTGTACCATGTATTCATAGAATTGGTTCGATTGATGGATCTCCGCTTCTCCTACGAAGCACGCTTCAGCTCCAAAGTTCGCTTCGACCATAGCCATTCCTTCTTTAGGCCCAGCCACGAACGAGACCGTGGAAAGCGTACCCGCCTCCAAGCACGAAGCTGCCACTACCGACACGGCTAACATACCGTTTCTCACGGGCTGCCCCGTGCGAGCATCTATAATGTGACCGTAGCGCACGCCCTCGTGCGCGAAATTGCGCAAATAGTCTCCCGAGGTCGCAACCGCTCCGCGACCCGCCAGAGCCAGCCCCGTCCAGGTAGAACCTGGTCGTCTTGGATCTTCCAAACCTATATGCCAGGCAGGCCCATCAGGTGGCGTACCCAAAATATGGATATCTTGACCGAAATCGATCAACGCATCTGCAATGCCGAAATCTTGCGCCAAGGCCGCTACCCGATCCACCGCGTACTCCTTGCCAAAGCCGCCGAAATCCAGAGCCATACCTTTCTCAGGCAAACGGATCTCTCCAGATCGACGTTCGACTTTCGCCCAGCCAACCTTGGCCCGGACCGTCTCCAACTCTTCGGGCCCGGGAATCGAATCGCGTTGGCGGCGGTAGTCCCAGAGCTGAATCAGAGGCAGAGCCGACGGATCGAGCAGGCCACGCGTGCTGAAGTGCAGCTCGTCGCACAAAGCCAGCAGCTTTTCCGTCTCCTCGTCGATCGCCATCCAGCCTCGACCTGCTTGGCGATTGATTTCGCTGAGCAAGCTCGTATCCAAAAATCGCGAGTACTTTCCCTCGAAACTCGAAACCCAATTCGTGACCGCCTGAGAAAACTCCTGAGCCACCTCCCCATTCATGGCGGCGAACAAAACCGAGCAACGCGTGCCCAAAGCGAGAAACTCTACCCGAAACAGCCCGCGCTGCGGCTCCTCGCTGAGTCGCCAGGAGAACTCCTTGCAGTAACGTTTTTGGTCAAGGGTCATACGAGCGTAGCACGGGCTTCAGCCCGCGACCGTGGAGGTCTGATCCTGCACTGCAAACGCGGACTAAAGCTCCGCGCTACTTCCGTCACTAAAACCGCCATACCCCTCCTATCGTCAAGGTATCCGCGCTTGGGAAGGCCTCTTCGGGCGTATCCGCTTCTCGCCCCGTCATTTTGTAGCGTTCCCAAGCGACATCCAGATCCACGCTCTCCGCGATCTTGTAGACCAACTTGAGCCCGTAGGTCTCACTCCGCAGTCCAGCAAGACGATAGTCCGCCGAGAAGAACGGGCCGAACGTGGGATCGGGTTCTCTCGGATCGATATCGACGCCATTCAAGTCGCGAAAGTAGAAGTCGGCCGCCCCCTGTCGATAAAGGCGATAGCTGGGACGCAAGATCAACTTGTCTCCAATTCTCTGATACCACTCGATGTCGAAGGTCTGGCTATCCACTCCCCAGGTGTCCGAGAAGTAGCGGAAGTCGAAGTCCAGACTGCCGCGCAATACAGGGAAAAAGCGTTTCAAGTTGGCGAACCAGATTCTACGGTCTCGATGAGCAGGCCGGTTTTCAGGGGCGACCTGAAACAGAAAGAAGCCAGGCAGCACCTCGATGTTCTTCGCAATCCGCTTGTAGGGATCGTCCTGAAAGCCGCGCGTCCATCCGTAGGTGAAATTCAATGACACGATCGTATTCGGATCTAACACACGACTAAGCCCGACATAGGCGTCGTAGGTTTCCTTGTTCTCGGCGCTCTCGAAAAACGCTGGCTCGATACGATCGTCCACGAACGACAGCCCGTAGCTCAGGCCGGTGTTTCGCTTGTCGAATTCCGAGGTCCCGTAAACCGCCAAACCCCGGGAAAGATAGTCGCTCTCCTTGCTGTGGGCGAACTGGAAAGAAGTCTCGTGAATTCCACGCGTCCAATCCAGATCCACCACCCCAGCATCACGCGTGTCAACCAGATCCTCCAGCGGCACCTCGTCGCCAGCCCTTCCCGAGGAGCCAGTCGGCGTAGCCCCGGAGATCGCGTCATGCACGCCATGAGCTCGCAGAGTCAGGCTCGCATTGATCTTCTTCTCCACTCCCACGTACTTCGAAACCACCCGGATTCGGCCGTCGTCTTCCTGATAGTCCTGCCACTTTATCGCTATGTGGTCCTCTGCTCGAAGCGGCTTCACTATCGCGAACTGCAGGTAGAAAAAAAGCGCG
This sequence comes from Pelagicoccus sp., assembly GCA_028284635.1. Lineage (GTDB taxonomy): Bacteria > Verrucomicrobiota > Verrucomicrobiia > Opitutales > Opitutaceae > Pelagicoccus. The sequence continues at coordinate 23,477 of JANQRJ010000014.1, read as the reverse complement.
ACGCAAAGGCGAAGACGCCAAGCGGAGCGCCAAAAGGAGACGCCAATGGGGCAGAATATCCGAAAGGTCATCAGGGAAACTTGCGGTCGAACTTCGACCGAACCAGACTGCAAAAACCATGGATACGCAATACCTCTTCGCCTATGGAACGCTAAAAAGCGATCAAACCGAACACGCCCGACACTGCTCGCCTCCTCTCTCCATCATCCCTGCCAAGGTTCCAGGAGAACTCTGGCGCTTACGCGAGGGATATCCGATCCTGCAAATCGATCCCGCGATCAGCTTGCTGGATGCTACTGCAAGTCTGGAGTCGGACCTGGGGCGAACCGCGAAGCTGGCAGCCGCAAGCCCCGCTCCCAAGCTAGAAGGACCCTGGGTACGCGGCGAACTGTTCACCTACCCCGCCACTCAGGAAGCGCTCCAAAAAATGGATACATGGGAAAACTTCAGACCTGGAGTGAAGAGCCCCTATCAGCGCCGCATGATCTGGACGCAGACAGACGATGGCGAAATCCTGCCCGCCTGGGCCTACGTCTGCTACACGCCCCCCAACTGGGCAACCCTGCTAGACAGCGACACTTGGCAGTAGTATCGCTTCACGCGTACAACGCGGCACTGAGCTTTAGCCTGTCGAACCGCGATCGGTCCCTACCCATCCAACTAGCGAGTCGAAGCGGCAAAGCTTCCCACAAGCTCGAAGCGGACTTCCAGCACCGGCTTCACTCTGACAAAGAGCAAACTGATGACCTCCAGTCCGAAGTCCCGATAGTCAATCGTAGCCCGCCCTGAGAGGCGCGATACTTCTCCTTCGGTCGTCAATTCGAAAGGCACTTCGATGGCTCTCGACTGCCCGTACAGCGTCAACGTGCCGATGCCAAGCGTGCCTCCGTCAACGTTCCTGACTTCCTGGAGAACGAATCCGATTTTCGGATACGATTTCTCGTCAAGCCATTGGAGCATCTTGCGGTCTCGCTTCTTGTTGCCGGAATCCAGGGCTTGCGGAGCGAAGGAGAAGGTGGCCGAATCGACCTGACCCTCGGAGTCTAGGGAGATCTTCGCCACGTAGTCCTTCAGCTCCACCTCGAAGGAATGTCCCGTCGCCGCGACTTGCACGCGGAAAATGGAACGCTGCTTGTCTATTTCAAGATCGGAGGCTCGCGACTCGCATGCGAGCAAACTGGCAATACAGAAAAGCAGGAGCGATCCAAAGCGAAGCATGATCTGCAAACTCGTCAGACTCGGGGGCGAGTGGACCTCATCACGTAGCCGCGTTCGCGAGTACCGGGTCTCGCAGACAGCGGGACGACAGCGTGCAAGCACGCTCCCACCCCCCCTTTCACCACGCCCCTAGAAGGGCGACTCTTCAAGATCGTCCAAGTTGCCGCTACCGGAAGAGCTGTCAGCAGCTACGCTGTTTAGCGCGCCATCGACTTCGCCACCAGGGGCTCCCTCGACCTTCCAGGCCTGGAGATTCACGTAGTAGCGGCCCTTGTACTCGTTGCCGCGGATGTTGAAGCTCACTTTCACGCGGTCGTTTACCTTGAGGCGATCGACCATCTCGATCTTCTCCTTGGTGCACTCGAACTTCACGTCCTGAGGGTATTTGTCTTCAGTAGTGATGACGAACTCGCGCTTGCTGAAGCCGCTCGCGAACGTCTGGGTTTCCTCGATCACCTTTACCGTGCCTTCCATTTCGTACATGAAAGCGAATAATTGGCACCGAGCGACGCGATGTTAAGCAAATTCTCCGCCTAGCGCCAGTTCTCGCCCACCCATGGGGCCGGACGCGAATAGCGACGCGCCCAAAGCGACGATCCCTCCACGGCTTCCTGCAGCTTCGGGTTGCCATGGAAGATAGCTATGCGAACGCCTGGCGGTGGCTTCGGCGTCAGTAAGTAGTTGAGCGGCACCGTGGGCAGGCAGTGGTACTTGTAGCTGCAACACCACTGTTCGGGCCAATAGGATAGCGTGGCATGACGGTGGATCTGGTCACTGAGGTAGGCCTGCTCGTTGCGGAAACTCGCCCGCACTTCCTCCAGGTTGTCGACGAAATTCTCCAACACATAGGAGTGGGCATTCGGCTGGAAGCGAAAGACGGAGGAGTTGCCCGTGATGCGCCTCGGATACTTCCAGTCCTTGATGATGAGAAACTCGCCTTCCGCCTCGAAGAAGGGATCGATGCTGTCCAGAATCACCACGTCCAAATCGAGGAAAAGCGTGTCGCCTTCCAGATCGTGCAGCCGAGGCTGGAACATCGTCAGCTTGTTCCAGCCTCGTTCAGGGGCGCCTTCCGGCAAGGAGATCTCAGGCAAGGGCAGAATCTCGACAGCAGGATCTATCCCCTCCGCCCGTTCCGTGAAGCAAACAAAGCGATGCTCGTAGGAGAGGTGCCGCCGCACCATGGAACGAAGCCGATTCACGTACTCGGGACCGTAAAGCGGGCCCCACTTCATGCACACAACATTTCTCACGAAGACCCTTGATCCTAAGAACCTTCTTCCACCCCGAGCAATTCCTCGCTCATCGCCTCCGAAAAGCCGGAGCGACCCGACTGCAGATAACTCGCCACAGCGCCTCGATCAACCGAAAGCCAGTCTCGCAACGTCCCGAAAAGCACTGTCTCGCGATTGCGATCCCAAGTCCGGTAAACATAGTCTATGTAGTCCACCGACTGGGAGAGACTCTCGTAGCCAATCTCGTACAAGGCATCGAGCACCGCAAGGCGCTTGGTCTCCGGCTCGCGAATCGAGCGTACCCAATCTCCCGATACAAGAGGTTCTCGACGAGCATACAAACGAGCCGCTTCCGCCGCCACCGCATCGCGCTTGGGCACCGTCTGCAGGCCGCGATGGAAATCGTCGAGCGACTCCTCCATAGCTCCAAGCACCAGCTGCTTCGCGATACTGCGGACCCCCGACGGGCTGATCTCCTGCTCGTTAGCCAGAGTCCAAAGCATCGCGCCTGAGCTGTCGCGAGCAGCCCATTCGGACGCGATCGCGTCCAGTACCGCCGTATCAAGCCGCTCGTCGCTCATCGACGCGATACGCGACAACGCCTCCTCAGGACCGTCTGCCACGATGCGACGAGCCAGAAGCTCCAGCATCTCGCCCCTGAGTTCAGGGTCCAAGACTCCATCCAGGAGACCAGCCGCCTGCTCAAAGGCTTTCGCCTCCGTCACCGCCGTATCCAAGGCATGGATATAGAGTTCATTCTGCAAGTCTCGATCGATGTACCCCCCCTCTTCGTCAAGCCATGCTCCTTCTATCCACGAAAACGCTCCTTCCACATCGGCCAGCACCCAGCCCTTCGCCAGAGAGGGCACGAGCCGTTCGCGTTCTGCCGGACTCAAAGCCGCCAACAACGCAACCCCCATTCGAGGATCGTCCCGAGCTATCTCCTGCAGCAGACGACCGGCATAAACCAAAGCCCGCCGATCCTCCAGGTCACGAGCCATGAACTCCGTAAAATGCCCAGGCAGGGCCTCGACATCCAGCGTCTCCATAGCCGCCTCCAGCATCAAAGCGCTCAAAGCGGATCCCTCCTGCAGCAGTCTGTCGGCAAACCCCTCACTCGCCAGGCCCGCAGCGGTCGACGGCCAACCATCTGCCGGATTCTCTTCCTTCGAAGCCGGAATCGGTTCGACGCGTTCCGGCTCCACTACGTCCACCTCCGTCACGCGAACTTCAGGTCTTCTTTCGAAAAAGGCCAGCATGCCACCGCGAACCTCCATTTCGCGCAAAACGAATGCCAGGCAAAATCCCAAAGCAGAAAAAGCGAAGAGAGCGAGAAGAGTCTTGGCCAACAGCTTCATTCTAGGAACGCGAAAACTCCACCGCTACCCACTCTGTCTGAACGAAGCAAGAGAAAGGACGACGCCCTGCACACACAAGGAAGGCCGACGATCTGAGATCGCCGGCCCAGGAATCCAACTCTTGTAATGAGAAAAGCTTCTTTCCGAACTTGGCCCGCTGTTACCCAAGCCGTTTCTCCGAGGAGAATGTTCGTTCAGAACGCTAAACCCGGAAGAAAGATACCATTTATCACCTTCAAATCTATTGGGAGCGGTCGCCTTTTTAGGTTCGGACAATTACGCGCAATTTGCTTACTATTGTGTTACGACTGCGCAACATCCTAGGCACTGGACTCCATCAAAGAGCCGCGAATCACCTCTATGCCAGCCTATGATGGAAAGATCCTGAGGATTCGCGGCAAGCCAGCTGTTCACCTCGCAATTCCTGCAAGCCAAATCCTCACGAATCTCGCAAAAAAGCCACCTCGATGACCAGAAAGGCCATCAAACTATGCGATAGATCTCCAAAGAGATCAGGCATCGCGAGCAGCCCTGCAAAGCGGGCGCAATTCAAAGCGATCGGGCTCTACCTCGAAAACCGGCAGACAAGCAGATTCGAGATTCCCGTCACTCAAAACGCGCAGCCGGCAAATGGCCCTCCTACAAATGGCTTGACGAGGCTCCCGTCGCCCCGATGTTATCCCTCCTCTACTTCGAGACGCGGGTATAGTTTAGTGGTAGAACTCCAGCCTTCCAAGCTGGTTGCGTCGGTTCGATTCCGTCTACCCGCACCATTTCGAAGCTCCAGAGACCCTCGCGCGAAACATATTCGCAGCTTGCCTTTAAGAGGCCCGTTGTGCCCAGGATCTCGATACGAAAGCGCCATTTTCCTCCTAGCCGCATCGCATCGCGGAGAAGCTGAAACGCGCTCACGAGCGCTGCGCCATCAACTCCGGACGAAACGCATACACATCCCTCCACGGCATTGTTGTTGACCCGGCCAGGCAACGGCTTACGCCAAATGCCTCTCAAACCCGGTAGACGGCAGCCGAATCCTTCTTCGGAGACGGGCTACGACAACAGCATTGCCAGATTCCTGCAAATCCCACCTCTTCTTTCAAAAAATGAGCACGATATCGAACTCGACCATCATCTACACCAAGACCGACGAGGCACCAGCCCTCGCCACCTACTCCCTGCTCCCTATCGTAGAGACCTTCGCCAAGGCCGCCGACGTAGCCGTCGAAACCCGAGACATCTCGCTCGCCGGACGCATTATCGCCAATTTCCCCGAAAAGCTCACCGACTCGCAACGCCAGCCCGACGCGCTCGCGGAACTCGGAGAACTCGCAAAAACTCCCGTCGCCAACATCATCAAGCTGCCGAACATCAGCGCCTCCATCCCCCAACTCGACGCCGCTATCAAGGAGCTGCAGCAGCACGGCTACGACATCCCCGACTATCCCGCCGAACCCAAGACCGATGCCGAACGCGACGCCAAAAGCCGCTACGCCAAAGTCCTCGGCAGCGCTGTCAATCCCGTCCTGCGCGAAGGCAACTCCGACCGCCGAGTCGCAGAAGCCGTCAAACGCTACGCCCAAAGGAATCCACACTCCATGGGCTCCTGGAGTCCCGACTCCAAAACCCACGTGGCCCACCTCGCGAACGGAGACTTCTTCAGCAGCGAGCAATCCGTCGTCCTCTCCGCAAACGACGATCTCCGCATAGAATTCGTGAGCCAAGACGGCACCGTCACCGTCCTAAAGGAGAGCATACCCGTTCTCGCCGGAGAAGTCGTCGACTCTTCTCGCATGAGCGCCGCCTCTCTGCGCGAGTTCTTCGAAACTCAGATCCAGGAGGCCAAAGAACAAGGCCTGCTCCTCTCCCTCCACCTCAAGGCCACCATGATGAAGGTATCCGATCCCATCATGTTCGGCTACGCAATCGAAGCCTACTACGCCGAGGCCCTCGCCAAGCACGTCGACACCCTGCGGCAGATCGGCTTCGACCCCAGCAATGGCATCGGCGATCTGTACGCTAAAATCAAAAGCCTTCCTCCCGAGACCGCCGCCCAGATCGAAGCGGACGTCCAAGCCGTCTACGCCAATCGCCCCGCCCTAGCGATGGTCGACTCCGACCGAGGCATCACCAACCTTCACGTGCCCAGCGACATCATCATCGACGCCTCCATGCCCGCCGCCATCCGCTCCTCAGGTCAGATGTGGGGACCAGATGGCAAGCTCGCCGACACCAAGGCCATGATTCCCGATCGCTGCTATGCCGGCATCTATCAGGAGACCATCGACTTCTGCAAACAGCACGGCGCCTTCGATCCAAGCTCGATGGGCAGCGTCTCCAACGTCGGCCTCATGGCCAAGAAAGCCGAGGAATACGGCTCGCACGACAAGACCTTCAAGATCGCCGCGGCGGGTACCGTACGCGTCGTCGACTCCAGCGGACGAACCCTCATGGAACACCAAGTCGAAAACGGCGACATCTTCCGTGCCTGCCAAACCAAGGACGAGCCCATCCGAGACTGGGTCAAGCTCGCCGTCACTCGCGCCCGCGCCACCGGCAGTCCAGCCATCTTCTGGCTGAACGAAAAAAGGGCTCACGACGCCAATCTCATCCAAAAAGTGGATACCTACCTCAATGACCACGACACGGATGGCCTCGACATTCGTATCCTCGCTCCCGAGGACGCCATTCGCGTCACCCTCCAGCGCGTCAAGGAAGGCCAAGACACCATTTCCGTTACCGGCAACGTGCTGCGCGACTACCTCACCGATCTCTTCCCGATTCTCGAGCTCGGCACCAGCGCCAAAATGCTCTCCATCGTGCCCTTGCTTGCCGGTGGTGGACTCTACGAGACCGGGGCCGGCGGCTCCGCTCCCAAGCACGTCCAGCAGTTCGTCAAGGAAGGCTACCTGCGCTGGGACTCTCTCGGCGAGTTCCTGGCTCTCGCCGTTTCGCTCGAAGATCTCGGCGAGAAGACCTCCAACACCAAAGCCAAGGCCCTTGCTAAGGCGCTCCACGTCGCCAACGGGAAGTTCCTCGAAAACGACAAATCCCCTGCTCGAAAGGTCGGCCAAATCGACAACCGCGGCAGCCATTTCTACCTGGCCCTGTACTGGGCCCAAGCGCTCGCCGAGCAAACCGAGGATTCCGAACTGCAAGCCAAGTTCGCCCCCCTCGCCAAAACCCTCGCCGAAAACGAAGAGAAAATCGCTTCCGAACTCATAGCGGCCCAAGGCGCGCCGCAAGAAATCGGCGGCTACTACCAGCCAGACGATGCCAAAGCCAGCGCCGCCATGCGACCGAGCGCCACACTCAACGAACTGCTGACGACTTTGTGAAAGTCAGGCCAAATCGAGAAATGAACTGAAACATCGACATGACCAGCTTGCTGCCAACAGCTAGGTTGCCTCGAAAAGAACCAAGAGTTCTTGGCTAAAATCGGCAACGAGCCCTTTCCCTCGCGCCCTCGAGCTCTCATGTCGACCATAGCCCCAGCGCCTGATTCCAAAGCTTCCGCCCAAAGTATCGTCGATCCTCCCGCTTTCGAGCAGCTCGAAAAACGCGTCTGGCGACTAAGGACGCTCGATTTCACGCTCATCGGACTTATCCTCGCGACGAACGCATTACTGATCGTCGCCATCGTAGGACACACCTCCGTTTATTCGCTGTTCGTTACGGCAATCCTCTTCACCCTGTCGTATTTCATTCATCTGGGCTGGACCTTCGCCCTTCTCGCCTATCCAGGCGCCAAGCTCGCCGCTTTGCGCTTCACTGAAAAAGTAGGGTCCTTCAAAAGCGGCGAAATCTATCTCATGGTCCAGGAGCTCCTCGAACCCCATCGGGGGAAGGAGATTCCCGAAGTCTATATAACCGACGGCAGACACGACGGAGCTAGCGTAATAAACTCGCTCTTCTTCAACTGGATCAAACCGCTCAACGCCATCTATATATCGAAGCATCTCTTCAACATTCTAAGACCTGGAGAGATCAAGGCCGTTCTCGCTCACGAACTAGCTCACTTCTACAGGCATATGCAGCCTCTCAATCGAGCGCGCTTCGCGCTCATGGCCTTGAACGCAACGCTGCCTCTCTATCTTTCCTTGGACGACGGCAGCATCTCCTTGACAAAGGCCCTTTCCCTCTGGGTCGCCTTTTCCTTCGCCTTCATATCGATATTGAACTACTGGATCAATCGGGCGTCTAAAGACTTCGAATACCTGTGCGATCTTTCCGCAGCCCGACGCTATGGAATACTCAATATAGTCAATGGACTAATCTGTGTGGTTCGCATGGGCGAGATTCAAGCCAAGGTCGCAAGAATTCTGCTGGACCGTATCGAAAGAGACGATACCCTCTCCGTTGAGAAGCTCAGCGCCCTCGTCGACAAATGCGAAGATGGACTTTCCCAGACGCCACTCTCAACAAAGGACATAGAACGCGTCCTAGACGAACACCTAGCGACTGTCGAAGGGCGAAAGCTGCGTCGAAAACTGTCGAAGAGAGAACTGAAAAAGGAGAAACAAGCGATAGATGAAATCGCCCGTAGCCTGCTTCTAAATCAAGATTTTCAACTCCTCGACTGGAAGCGGTTCGACAACGTGAACCCAGATGGGCGGCTAAACCAGGTCGAGTATCGCCAGCTCATCGAAATACTGAAAGACGAACCTGAGGGACAGCTCTTCGATCTTTCGAGCGACTGTATACCAAACACCAAAAACGGCAGCCATCCTACTGTGGCGCAGCGGATACTATTTCTAGAAGAATCCCGACGAAAGGATCCGAGCATCGCGCTCTAGAGAGCGACAAGTCACTCAAGGTAGGGCTCGAATTATTGGACAGTTTCCTAGAGACGGTCGCAAACCTTCAGTCAGCTCGCGGCGCGACGGGCGTTCACCTTGTCAGCGAAGATCTGGAGTATAGTCGAGTTGTAGTCGAAAAACGGATCTATGCCCATAGCGCTGCGATCCGCTCCTTTGCCTCGCATGCGGCGATCCGCTTTGAACTTGGCGTAATACAAGCAAAGAAAGAGATCCTCTTCGATTTCTCTGGAGACATACGCAGTCGATTGCCCGTGCGTTTCCTCGAAACGCATGGCCGACTTGTGCATTTTCGGAAGATTCCAGTGATCGACTATCGCCATGCCGAGCTCGTAATGAGTGCAACCAAAATGGTCTCTCTCTTTTTCAGTCAATGGAACGGCTCGCTTGCCCTCTCGCAAAGCCCGATGTTTCGCGGGCTCGAGTTGAGCGAAAGCGGAGATTCCGATCTTCTGCAACATGCCGAGATAGTATATGTCATCGACTTGGTCCGGCCGCAAGAAGCCACACCAGTAGGTCGCTATCATTGCTGTCGTATAGTTCAGGCTCCAGACGCGAGCGGCAAAACTCTTGTCTTCAGGGGTCTGCATATTCGCGACCTCGGTAGAGTAGGCGATGTGAAAGTAGATCAGACGCTTCACCTGGCTAAAGCCCAGCTTGACGATCGCATTGCTCAGAGACTCGTCGATCGTCTCCGCCTGGGAAATGCCTGCTTGACGAAAAATGAAGGCGTACAGCTCCGGACCAATCTGGGATATGTCTTTCTGAATCGTTTCGGCCGAAAAGCGATCCGGGTCATCCAGGTCGTCCAGGACTCTCTTGGACTGGATCAACGATTCTACAGCGGATGCTAGCGGCTTCTTCTCAAGCATCTCGATGTATTTGAATAGAGGTTCCATGACTCGAATTCCGTCAACGCCGGGAAGGGCCAAAAACAGCTGCCAGACCCGTTCCGAACATACGTAATTTTCGATATACAAAAACGGCAGGCATCGGACTCAAACAAGGCCGCACGGTATCGATTTTTGCTAAAATTACGAAAATACGTCAGGGTTCAGTATGCCGTTTTCAAGGGTTAACTCTTAAATAATGTTTTAGGAACGAGGCTCTACAGCTCTATTTTATAAAAAATTACGTAATTTGAAAATCTGTTCTAAAGTTGTATTGGACGCAGGATTACATAACAATTTACACTAGTGCCGGAAACCCCCTCTTTTCGCTACAGTGCGTTTACCCCAACGCTGAATTCCCCCACACCCCAGCCGCGAAGCAAGCACATCCCTACAGACGCAAAACCGGTTTCAAGGAAGCTTGTTTGCAGGCAAAGGCCTCACCGTGAAGAACTCGGAAACGAAGCCTCCGCGAAACGTGGGCCGTCCTTGCCAAGAGCTTCCGGCAAAGTCAGCTGGGGAAAATTCCCGCCACGATTCGGCAAAAAAATGCAAATTCTAGAGGACGGCGTTCAAGGAGCTCCCAACAGGGACCCAAACGGCGAGCGGAAGACTGCGCATTACGCCAAAGTTTAGCCTAACACGTCCGATAGTATCACTCATGGCATTGCTCTCGACCCAGTCATCGAATTCCAGGAATTCTCTCGTCCACAAGGACAAGCAGAAGACGGTCAGCTTCTGGGAGTCCCAAAAGCTCGCCAAGGAAAAGGCCTACGAGAAGAAGGCCAAACGCTACAAGCTGAAGCTCGAGACTCTAGCAGTATTCACTCAGCAACTGGCTTCCATGCTCGAAGCCGGACTGCCCCTGGTCTCCGCTCTCGATGCCCTGCAGGACCAAACCGACGATCCCGTCTTCCGGATCATCATCCGCGAGGTGAAGGCGGACGTCTCCCAGGGCAACAACTTCTCCGCCGCCTGCGCGAAGTTCCCCAAGGCATTCAACAACCTCTTCATCTCAATGGTCGAAGCGGGCGAAGCTAGCGGCGGGCTTGCTGAAATTCTCGGCAAAGTCGCTGGCTACTTCGAGGCCACCACCAAGCTGACCAAGAAAGTCAAATCAGCCCTGACTTACCCAGTGGCCGTTATCGCTCTCGCCATCATCCTGGTCAACGTCTTGCTCATCTTCGTAGTGCCCACTTTCGCCGAAATGTTCGCCGACTTCGATGCCGAGCTGCCGGGGCCGACTCAGTTCCTCGTCGATCTGTCCGAATTCCTCAAGTCTTACATCCTCTGGATACTCGCCGGCGGTTTTGGACTCTTCCAGATCTGGTCTCGCTTCACCAAGACCCCCAAAGGCCGACGCATCAAAGACAATCTCATCACCCGAGCGCCCATCATGGGCAATCTGGTCGTCAAAATCACCCTCTCTCGCTTCTGCCGCACCTACGCAACTCTCCTGCGAAGCGGCGTTCCCATCCTACGCTCCCTCGAAATCGTCGCCGCCAGTAGCGGAAAGACTCAGGTCGAGGACGCCTGCAAGGCCATCTCGAAAAACATCTCCGAAGGCGGCCAGGTTTCCGAAACCATTCAAAGCATCAACTTCTTCCCACCCATGATGAAGCATATGTCCAAGGCCGGCGAGCAGACCGGAAACGTAGACGGCATGATGAACAAGATCGCGGACTTCTACGATACCGAAGCCGATGCCATCATCTCGTCGCTCACATCGCTCATCGAGCCGATGCTCATCGTCTTTCTCGGGGTGGTGGTCGGCGGCATCGTCATGGCCATGTTCATGCCCATCTTCCAACTCTCGTCCGTCGTAGGAGGCTGAATGCCACCCCCAGTAATAAGCGAAACACCAGACTCTGGCTTTCCCGCAACTCAACATTCCCACAATGCAATCCGTTCTTATAGTAGACGATCTTACTTCTATCCAAGAAATGCTCGACGCGGTCATTCAGCCGATCGGCTATCTGACTGACTTCGCCATCGATGGGGAGTCCGCCTTGGAGAAAATGAAGAACCGGCGGTACGACATCATACTCACCGACATAAAGATGACGCCCATGGATGGTCTGGATCTCCTGGCCGAAGTCCGGAAACTCGATCCCGACGCCATCGTCATCATGATGTCCGGCTACGCCAACGTCGAGAACGCCACCCGGGCCCTGCAGCTCGGCGCCTTCGACTACCTTACCAAGCCCTTCAAGGTCGATCAGCTCATGGCTTCGGTCAATCGGGCAGCGGAAGAGCGAAATAAGCTGCTCGAAGCCCGCAACGGAGGAGGCGAAGAAGCCTCGCACATCCTCTCTGGCGATTCCAAAGCAGTGAAGAAGCTCAACGAGGGAATCGCGCGCCAAGCCGAGTCCAAGACCCCTCTGCTAATCACCGGCGAGCCCGGAACGCAGAAAGTCTGCATCGGGAAGGCCATCCATGCCCAATCCGAACGAGCAGAAGAACCCTTCGTCTTTCTCGACCTGAAAACCGAAGATGAGGCCGCCTTCAACAAGCTGCTTTTCGGCGAAGACGACCAGCCGAGCGCCGCCGTCGAGTCCGCTAAAGGCGGCTATCTCTATCTAGCGAACATCGATCACTCTCCTATCGGCCGCCAAGGCACTCTGGGCAACCTCGTACGCGACCTCAAAGCCGAGACTCGCATCGTCTGCTCCAGCAGTCGCGATCTCGAGCAGCTCATCGAAGTCGGCGACTTCGAAGACGCCCTCTACTTCCGCATCGCCACCAACTTCCTGCACGTGCCAGCCCTAAACGATCGCGCCGAGGATATTCCAGCGATGACCTTCGCCTATCTCGGGCAAAGCGGCCAGGCCCGACGTTCCTTCAGTCCCCGAGCGATCGAGCTCATGCAGGCCTTCCGCTGGTCGAACAACTACACCGAATTCGAAGAAGTGCTCTCTACGGCCATATCCGAAACGCCTGGAGAAATCATCAACGAGAACGACCTCCCAGAGAAATTCCAAGACACCTCTTCCTGGCCTACGCTCGCCCAGCACCTCGAGGAACAAGCCCAGCGCTACCGCAAGCTCGTCCTCTCCGCATGCCAAGGAGACGTGTCGAAAGCCTCCGAGATCCTAGACTGCGAAGTGGCCTAGCAGCTCCCTGGAGACGCAAGCGGCTCGCCCCTCAGAGAAATCGCCATATTCCGTCAGTCATGACAGAATCAGGCGAATCTCGCCCGTTACTTGGCCAGTAGCCGAAGTCGACAGACTTTGGTCCTCCATCATCCTCCCAAAGTCTGTCGACTTCGGCTACAGCAGTACGATGGCTATTCAGAAGAGGATGCGGGCGAGCCGCCTGCGTTCCCAGAGCCCTACCGCTCGATGAACTCCTGTTGAGCCCGGGCCCGGGCCCTCAACCGAAGGCCTTGCAAGCGGATGAACCCAGTAGCATCGTCAGGATTGTAGTCGCTGTCCACGCCTTCCATCGAAGCAACCTTGTCGTCGTAAAGCGAATACGGAGACTTTCGACCTACCGTCGTGATGCTTCCCTTGAAGAGCTTCAGTCGCACCGTACCGGTAACACTCTTCTGACTATTGTCGATAAAGGCCTGCAAGGCCTCGCGCTCAGGAGCATACCAGAAGCCATTGTAGATGAGTTCGCCGTACTTCGGCATCAGACCGTCGCGCAGGTGCTCTAGATCGCGGTCCATAGCGAGCGACTCGACCTGCTGGTGACCGTGCAACAGGATCGTGCCGCCAGGAGTCTCGTAGACGCCCCGGCTCTTCATGCCAACGAAACGGTTCTCCACGATATCCACTCGGCCAATGCCATGCTTGCCCGCCAAAGCGTTAAGCTTCCTAAAGACGGCCGCCGGGCTCAGTCGCTCGCCATTGACCGCTATGCAATCGCCCTTCTCGTATTCGAGTTCCAGATACTCTGCTTCGTCGGGCGCGTCCGCCGGATCGACAGTGAGCTTGTACATGCCCTTGTTTTCCTCGACCGTCGGATCGAACCAAGGGTCCTCCAGGATGCCGGCCTCGTAGGAAATGTGCAGGAGGTTGCGGTCCATCGAGTAGGGCTTGCTCGCCGAAGCCTCGACGTCGATGCCGTTATCCGCGCAGTATTGGATCATCTCCGCGCGGCCCGGGAATGCCTGGCGAAAGACCCCCATCCTCCACGGCGAAATGATCTGCAGGTCAGGAGCAAGCGCCGCATAGGTGAGCTCGAAACGCACCTGGTCGTTGCCCTTGCCTGTCGCGCCGTGAGCCACCGCGTCCGCCCCAACCTTGCGGGCCAGTTCGATCTGAGCTTTGGCGATTAACGGGCGGGCGATCGAGGTGCCAAGATAGTACTGGCCCTCGTATACCGTGTTCGCCCTCAGAATCGGGTAGATGAAGTCGGCAGCAAACTCGTCTACCAGATCGAGCGTATAGTGAGCCGAGGCTCCAGTAGCTTTCGCTTTGGCCTCCAGGCCTTCGAGCTCTTCCTCCTGCCCGACATCAGCAGCAAAGGTGACGATCTCCGCATTGTAGTGATCCTTAAGCCAGCGAACAAGGACGGACGTGTCCAAGCCACCTGAGTATGCAAGTACGATTTTCATGATACGATATTGAGTATTGCGACATGCGATGCCCGCAGATCTCGCAAATGAACACAGATGATTTCGGCAAGAGCAACATCCGAGTCGATCTGCGAGATCCGCAGGCAGAAAAACCTACTAACGATTCGCTTCGGCGAGTACGGCCATGATCGCCTTTTGCGTATGGAGGCGGTTCTCCGCTTCGTCGAAGATGATGGACTGCGGACCGTAAAGCACGTCTTCCTGAACTTCCATGCCCTTGTAGGCAGGCAGATCGTGCATGAAGAGAGCGCCCTTCTTGCCGAGGCGCATAAGGTCGGAAGTCACGGAATACGGCTTCATCGCCGCAATCCGTTCCGCCGATTCCTCTTCCTGGCCCATACTGACCCAGGTATCCGTATAGAGTACGTCAGCATCCTTCGCAGCCACAGTCGCATCAGTAGTGAAACTCCAAGTCGGAGCGTATCCACTTTGCGCTAACACGTTCCTGATTTCCTCCCCTGGTTCGTAGCCCTCGGGTCCGGCAAGCGCTAGCTCCATGCCAAACATCGCTGCCCCCAGGATCCAGGAGTTCGCGATGTTATTCGCCGTGTCACCGAAGTAGGCGATACGACGACCTCTAAGCGACTCCAGAAAATTCGTCCCGTCCGACCAGCGTTCCGCCATGGAGAAAGCATCCGTGAAGATCTGACAAGGGTGCAGGAAATCCGTCAGGGCGTTGATCACCGGGATGCTGCCCAACTCGGCCAGCTGCTCGATCTCCCGCTGGTCGAAGGTCCGCACGATCAGACCGTGAACGAAACGCGAAAGCACGTTCGCCGTATCGTAAATCGACTCGCCCCGCCCAAGCTGGATATCGTTCTTGTTGAGAAAGATGGGATGCCCGCCCAGTTCGTGAATCCCCACGTCGAAGGAGACCCGGGTACGGGTGCTGGACTTGGAGAAAATCATGGCCCAAGTCTGACCCTTGAGCGAGGGCGGCGTGTGGCGACCGCGACCTTTCTTGAAGGCGTGGGCCAGCGAAAACACTTCGGCGACTTGATGAGGCTTGAAATCGGTTTCCTTGAGAAAATGCTGCATTGGCTAAATCGAGTTGTATTCGTTAGTTACTTACATGGGTTCGTGGCGACGAGATGGGTGCGCCGACAGACTACCTTGCGCAAGAAGGAGAGGGCTTCGTCGATATTGTGCCGATTGGCGATCAAGGGGGGGAGGAGGCGAATCACATTCCCACCGGCTGGAGGAACGATCAGTCCTTCCTCCCGCAACTCGACCACCGCATCCGCAGGGGCCTCCGCAATCTGGATGCCTATCATGAAACCGCGGCCCCGGACTTCGAGGACGTATTCAGGAAACTCCGCTTTGAGCTCGGAGAGTCTATCGAGAAGATAGGCCCCGTTTTTCCGCACGTTTGCCAGGAGCTTATCCTGGTCGAGCGTAGCCAAGGTCTCCAAAGCCGCCGCGCAGACCAAAGGCGTACCTCCAAAAGTCGTGCCATGAGAGCCTGGATGAAACAGGGAAGCATGCCTGTCGTTCATCCAAACGGCCCCGATCGGCAAGCCGCCGCCGAGCCCCTTCGCCATGCCGATCGCATCGGGCCGAATGCCAGATGGCTCGTAGGCGAAAAACGTACCCGTACGGCCGATACCGCACTGCACCTCGTCGATAAGCAAAAGGATTTCCTTTTCGTCGCACAGAGCTCGGAGCCCCCTGAGAAACTGCATATCCGCAGGATGGATACCGCCCTCGCCCTGCACCGTTTCGACGAAAATCGCAGCAGTCGCATCGTCGGCCAGCCGGGCAAAGGCATCCAAGTCGTTCAAAGGAGCCGCCTCGAAACCCGGCACCAAGGGCCGAAAACCACCCTGGATCTTCTCCTGCGGCGTGGCGCTCATGCCGCCAAAGGTTCGTCCGTGGAAGGCGTTCTCCGCCACGATGATCTTGTAGCAATCCGCCTCTTGGCCTGACTTGGCTTTTCCGTAGAGGCGAGCTAGCTTGATAAGCGCTTCATTGGCTTCCGCTCCGCTGTTGCAGAAGAACACCTTGCCCCCACCGCCAGCCTTCTCGTTGAGCCGCTGGCCAAGCAAAGCCTGGTTTTCGTTCCGGTAGAGATTGCTCACATGCATCAGCTCTGCCGCTTGTCCTTTCAAAGCGGATACATGCCGAGGGTGACAATGCCCCAGAGTCAGCACCGCGATACCCGAGCAAAAGTCGAGGTAGGCGTTCCCAGCGTCATCCCACAAGCGAACCCCACGGCCACGCACGAAAGTGATGGGCGGCAATCCGTAGTTGCCGAGTATGTTGTCCTTGTAGAGCTGCTCGATACTGGGTTTTGGGTTCATGGGTCGTAGGTTCCGGGTTGCTAGATCACTTCTGCATTCTTCGTTCTTACTTCTTACTTCAATCTCACTGCTTGATTTCGGTGCCGATGCCCTGGTCGGTGAAAATCTCCAGAAGCAGACTATGCGGAAGCCTGCCGTCAATAAAGTGGACCCGGTGCACGCCCGCATCGAGCGCTCCGATGGCACTGTCGATCTTGGGAAGCATACCGGCGCTGATAGTGCCGTTCTCCTTGAGCCGAGCGACTTGATTGACCTTTAGGGTAGAGATCAGCGTATCCAGATTTTCAGGATCGCTGAGCAATCCCGGCACATCGCTCATGAAAACGAGTCGGCGGGCACGCAAGGCGCCTGCCACGCAAGCGGCCGCCACGTCAGCGTTCACATTATGGAGCTGGCCGCTCTCATCGACCGCCAGCGGAGAGATCACCGGAGTATAGCCGTCCTTGATCGCCTTTTTGATGATCTTGACCTTCACGGAAGAGATATTGCCGACGAATCCCAAATCGATGGGCTCGCCATGAGCATCCCTATCCAGTCTCTCGCACTGCAGCACGTTCTCGCCTGGGATGCCAATCGGCCTGTCCTTGCGCACCTGGAGCATCTCGCACACTTCGCTATTCACTTGCCCGCTAAGCACCTCCTGCACCACCTGGACGGAAGGACCGTCCGTGTAGCGCAGGCCGTCGACGAACTTCGTGGGAATCCCTCTCGCGTCCAGAGCGCGACTGATCGCCTTGCCTCCTCCATGAACGACCACCACATGGATTCCAACCGCCGAGAGAAAGGCGATATCGCCCGCCACCCGAGCCCTAATCTCGGGATCGGGATCGTCCATGAAACTGCCTCCGTACTTGATCACGAAGACCGCTCCGCGAAAGGTCTGCACATAGGGCAGAGCCTCGACGAGCACAGCGGCTTTGGAGATGATTTCCTGCATTTTCATCGTTTCGAAAAAGGGGAGCGCTATTCGCTTTTGTTGAAGTCGACGTATCCCTCCGTCAGATCCGATGCCCGCAGACGATAGTCCGAGACTCCCTGCTTGAGATCGACATGGATGGAGAACCGGGGCAAGGAGACGACTTCCTTCCACTTCGGCTTGTTTTCCGGTACCGGCGTTCCGGATACGAGAGCAGGAACATCGCCATAACTGATATCGATGATTTCGGGATCCATCTCCGCTTCCGCGTAGCCTAGAGCATCCATCAACCGGCCCCAATTGGGGTCGTTGCCGTACCAGGAGGTCTTGACCAAGAGCGAATTTCCAATCGCCCGGGCTACATTTTCCGCCTCCCGTCCGCTCTTCGCCCCATGTACTAGAATTTCAACAACCTTCGTAATGCGTTCGCCATCGGCCACGATTTTGTCTGCCAGACAGTCGCATACCTTGAGCAGCGCCTCTTGAAAAAGCGGTAACGACGCCGCATCCAACGCAACGCCTGACGCGCCGTTGGCCAACAGGAGCACCGTATCGTTGGTGCTCATATCGCCATCCACCGTGATGGCGTTGAAGGTCGGCTTGACCGCTACTGGCAGAAGCTCCGCAAGCTGGGAAGACTCCGCTGCTATATCGGTCGCAACGAATGCTAGCATGGTCGCCATGTCCGGCTGGATCATGCCAGCGCCCTTCGCCACGCCAGCTACCGTGACAAGTCGGCCGTCGATCTCGAACGTCGCCGTGCAGGTCTTAGACCGCGTATCGGAAGTGAGGATACTGCTTGCAAAGGATTCGCCTTCCTTGGCTCCCTTCCTAGCCGCAACACCGATGGTCTCAATAGCGGGCAGGAGTCTTTCCATGGGCAGCAACTCGCCAATACGACCGGTAGAACAGACGAGCATGGAGCCCACAGCGGCAGAGCAAGCTTGGGCCGCAGCAGCGGCCATCCGGTCCGCATCGAGTCTGCCCTGCGAGCCAGTGCAGGCGTTAGCGTTGCCGCTGTTGACCACGATGCCATGAACAGGCGAGTTCGATTCCAAAACCCGCTGGCATTGCAGGACGGGAGCCGCCTTGACTCTGTTCCGAGTAAAGACGCCAGCCGCGGAGCAAGGCGTATCCGAATAGACGATACCGGTATCTAGCCGAGGGTCGCCCTTGCCCCTCACATCGGCAGAAATAGCTGCAGCAAAGAACCCCTTGGCATCAACAAGGCCCGCAGTGTTTTCGGCAAAATCGATTGAGGGATTCATGGTTCGAATTAGTCGGCGGGCTTGGCTGGCGAACTAGACTAGGCCCATGGTTTCAGGCCAGCCCTGCCAGAGATTGAGAATCTGGATCGCCTGGCCACTGGCTCCCTTCATCAGATTGTCTTCGGCGGAAGTGATCACGAAATTGCCGGTCCGGTCGTCCTTCACGGCAGACATGTCCACCCGGTTGCTGCCAACGACATGCTTCGTGTCGGGCCGCTGGTCGGAAGGCAGAATGTAGACAAACGGCTTCCCCGCGTAGGTCGCTTCCCAAGCGGCATAGAGGTCTTCAATGCTCGAGCCTTTCGACGGCACGGTGATAGTGGTGGCAATGCCCCTATTCATCGGAGCCAAGTGAGGATTGAACTGGATGACCACAGGTTCTCCGGCCGCGACCGCAAGCTGCTCCTCGATCTCGGAAAGGTGCCGGTGCCGGGGGATGCCATAAGCCCGAGCGCTCTCGTTGACCTCGCAGAATAGGTAGTCCTCGCTGACCTTCTTGCCAGCCCCACTGGCGCCGCTGAAGGAATTGGCCACAATCCCCTTTTGCTCGATCAGACCCGCCCGAAGCAGGGGAACCAAAGGGACGATAATGCTCGTGGGATAGCAACCAGGGCAGGCAAAAAGATCCTGCTGTTGCCAACCCTCGGAAACCGTCTCCGGCAAAACGTACACGGAACGTCCGAGCAGCTCCACGTCCGGATGCGAAGCTCCGTAAAAGGCTTCGTACACCGCCGGATCGGCAATGCGAAAATCGGCGCTCAGGTCGATGACCTTGATTCCCGCATCGACCAAGGGCCGAGCATACTCCGCCGCAGCGCCATGCGGCAAAGCGAGAAAGGCGACTTCGATGTCCTTCCGACCGGAGAGCTCAACTGGGTCGAGCGCCTCGAACGCGAGATCGTCGAGAACACCACGCAAAGCGGGAATGACCTGGCTGACGAACAACCCCGCTTTGCTGCGAGACGTAACGGTCTTCAGGTCAACATTCGGGTGCGATGCGAGAAGCTTGACGAGGGTTTCCCCTACATAGCCAGAGGCTCCGACGATTGCTGCGTTCATGGTAAAAAAAGAGGTGCTGAAGAAGTGTTTGGACTGTAGCGGTTTAGGCTGCAGAAAGAGAAATTGGAAAGGTGCTTGATGTGAAAATAGAAGAAGCCCCCATGGTCGTGGACCAGTGAGGGCTTCTCGAAAAATTCTGCTGAAAGCGGCTTAGCGCTTAGAGAACTGGAACTTCTTGCGTGCCCCGGGCTGGCCTGCCTTTTTACGCTCCTTCATGCGTGGGTCACGCATGAGAAGACCGGCTTGCTTGAGAGGAGATCGAAGCTCGCCGTCAAGCTTGAGCAGGGCGCGGGCGATGCCGAGCGAGATCGCTCCAGCCTGTCCGCTATTGCCGCCACCCTGAACCTTGGCCACCACATCGACCTTGTCCTTGAGCTCAGACGCGGCAAGCGGTTGGAGGGCGATGCGAGAGAAGTTCTCGTGAGAGAAGAAATCGTCAGAATCCTTGCCGTTCACCAGGATCTTGCCGGTGCCTTCTTTAAGGCGGATCCGAGCGACAGAGGTTTTGCGGCGACCGGTGCCGAGGAAGATGTTCGAATCTACAGACATGTTAGTGAAAGTGGAGGCTTCTGATATACTAGAGTGAAACGACCTGAGGATTCTGGGCCTCGTGCGGATGCTCCGCCCCAGCGTAGACCTTGAGCTTGGTGAGCATCTTGCGAGCGAGACGGTTCTTGGGAAGCATGCCCTTGACGGCGTGCTTGATCACGAAGTCCGGCTGACGGGCCTGCATGTCCGCAACGCTGAGACGCTTTTCGCCGCCAACATAGCCGCTGTAGAACATGTACTGCTTCTGGTCCTCCTTCTTGCCCGTCAACGCAATCTTGTCTGCGTTGATCACCACGACGAAATCGCCGGTATCCACATGTGGCGTGAAAGTGGGCTTGTTGCGACCGCGCAGAATGTTGGCGATCTTCACGGAGAGACGGCCAAGCACCTGATCCTTAGCGTCGATCACATACCAGTTGCGTTGAACCGTTTCCTTTTTGGCGAGAAATGTTTTCATCGGATTTCGAGAAAAAGAGGGAAACTCCTAGCCCCCGCCGCAAGCGTGTCAACGGTTTATCGCGGGAATTTCTCCCGCTCGCCAAAACCCCAACCCGCCTTCAAGCCCTCCGTCCACTGAAAAGGTCAACCTTGACCTTTTCAGTGGACGGAGGAGCAGACCTGTCACGCTAGAACGACAGTGCAACGCCGCCGAACAGGTGCCGTCCCTTGAAGCCGCTATCCAGATCGTGATCCGAGAAGCTCAGGCCAAACGTCACGTTTCCAACACCCTGGACTTCAACCGGGTACGACAGATCCACCCCATAGTAGAGATATCCGCTCCCCTCATCCTCGCTGCGCCCCAGGAAGAAGGATGCCTCGATCGGGAAACCCTCCAATGGAAGGGCAACTCCGCTGGAAAGCTCAAAGGTCCAGACGTCCAAGTCGAAATCGTTGTAGAGGTAGGCCGAAGGAGAAAACGTCCCAAGCTCCGCCGCCAAGCCGACGTAGGCCTCCGTCGTCGAGCCGCCATCCGGGTAGTAGTATCGCGTCGCGCCCAAATCGAGAGCCAGCTTATCCGTCAGAGCCAAACCATAGCCCGCGTAGAAGTCGTACTCGTCCGCAAAGTCGTCCGGAGCATCCCTACCTTCAAGCGGAATGGCTGCCCAAATTCCCGCATAGAAATCTCCCCAGCCGAACTCGAGCGACGGGTGGACGACCGTCTCGGCAAGCTCAAGTCCGCGAAAGACGTACTTGCTCGCTACGCCAAACTCCGAAGTCACCGAAGACTCCTTGGCCGTCAACGCCGACGCAGCCAAAACCAAGCTCAACGCTGCCTTGAAAACCAGCCTGCCAATCAATCCAGTCATTCGAACCATACGCTACGGGAAATACGTTTGCTGGCGAGCACCGGATTATCGAAACTCCCGCCCCAACCATTATGAGCAAACTCACCACCAGCTGTCTTCTCGCCATCCTCGGCGTCGGACTCGGAGCCTTTGGAGCTCACGGACTCGAACCCATCCTCGAGCGAAATGGAACCGTCGAGACCTGGAAAACCGCCAGCCAGTACCACCTGCTGCACGCTCTAGCCCTCTTCGCAGTCGCTCTCGCCGGAGAACGCTGGCGGTCCCAATGGACCACCCGGCTCTGGACGCTCGGCATCTTCCTCTTCTCTGGATCCCTCTACGTCCTCGCCCTCACCCAGTGGAAGATCCTCGGCCCAGTCACTCCCTTCGGAGGGTTGGCCTTCATCGGCGGCTGGCTCGCCATGCTCCTGGAAAACCGCAAGTGATCGTCGAACCCCAAAGAATCCCTCTCGAGCTCGAACTGCCAAATGGCCTCAGCCAAGCCATCGACAAACTTGAGACTGCAGGAGCCATCTGCCTCGTAGTGGGCGGCTCGATACGCGATGCCCTGCTCGGCATGAAACCCAAGGACTTCGACATCGAAGTCTACGGCCTCCCCCTGGAAAAGATCGAGAAAACCCTCTCCACAATAGGCAAGACCGACCTCGTCGGTAAGGCCTTCTCCGTAGTGAAACTCTGGACACAGGGAGAGGAATACGACTTCGCTATCCCTCGCCGCGAATCCAAAACCGGCGCCGGACACCGCGGCTTCGCCATCGAGGCGGACGCATCCATGAATCCGGCGGAAGCCGCACAGCGGCGCGACTTCACCTGCAACGCCCTCTTCTACGACCCCGCTCGGCAGGAAGTGGTCGACCACTACGGCGGGATCGCCGACCTAAAAGCCCACCAGCTCCGACACGTCAGCCCCGCCTTCAGCGAAGACCCTCTCCGAGCCCTCCGCGCGATGCAGTTCGCCGGACGCTTCGCCCTAACCCTGCATCCCGAAACCGCCAAGCTCTGCCGCGCCATGCGCCACGAGTTCCACAGCCTCGCGGTCGAACGCATCTGGACCGAATGGGAGAAGTGGGCCACCCGTTCCACCTCCTTGTCTCACGGCATGCTCGCCCTCCAAGCTAGCGGCTGGCTGCCCTTCTTCGCCGAACTCAACGCCCTCGTCGATTTGCCGCAGGATCCGGAATGGCATCCTGAAGGCGACGTATGGACCCACACCCTACGCTGCCTCGACGCCCTGCAAGCCCACACGAATTGGGCCACTCTGCCTCCGGAACAGCGATGCGCCATCTCCTTCGCCACCCTCTGCCACGATCTAGGCAAGGCCCGCTGCACCCGCTTCGCCAGCAAGCGAGGCGAAAAACGCTGGATCAGCCCAGGCCACGATTCCGCCAGCGCCTGGCTCTCCGAGACGCTTCTGGCCCGCATAGCCACCCCAAAACACCTGCGCGAAAAAGTCTCTCGTCTCGTCGGCAACCACCACTATCTGAATACAGCGCCCGTCAACGGCCCCAGCAACTCCAGTCTGCGACGCCTCGCCAAACGCCTCGAACCCGCCAGCGCTCGCGAACTCGTCTACGTCATGATCGCCGATCATCGAGGCCGCCCCCCCTTGGTCAGCGAGGAACAGGAACGGTACATAAAAACCTTCCAGACCCGTATCCAAGAACTGGAGCTCAAGGATTCCGCGCCAAAACCCATTCTGCTAGGCCGTCACTTGATAGCCCTCGGCCACAAGCCCGGCAAAGCCTTCAAAGCCATCCTCGACGCCGCCTACGAAGCCCAGCTCGACGGAGCCTTCGAAGACGAGACCGGAGCCAAGGAGTGGCTCGCCGCATACAGTAGTCGATCGTAGCGCGGAGCTTCAGCCCGCGTCTGCGCTTCGCAAGAAGGGCAAATACCTCTACTTCGTTAAGTGACATTTGTAGGGCCGGCGCTTGCCGCCGCGCCGCGTTGGTTTGATCCGTTCTCTGCGGCACGGCGGCAA
>JANQRJ010000001.1 GCA_028284635.1 Pelagicoccus sp. | reverse complement strand
CGACACGTCCGCAAGCTTCGCGGACGTCGACGCGGGCGACATTCTATCCTACTCAGCAACCCTACAGGACGGAAGCCCCCTGCCCAGCTGGCTGACGATAGACAGCAACACTGGAGTGCTATCGGGAACGCCACTCAACGAAGACGTCGGAACCATCGCGGTAGCCGTCACCGCGTCGGACGGAGAACAGTCAGTCTCCGACACATTCGACATCGAAGTCCAGAACACCAACGACGGCCCTGTAGTCTCGGCGGCAATACAGGACCAGACCACAGACGAGGACGCGGCATTCTCCTTCGACACGTCCGCAAGCTTCGCGGACGTCGACGCGGGCGACACTCTATCCTACTCAGCAACGCTACAGGACGGAAGCCCCCTGCCCAACTGGCTGACGATCGACAGTGCAACTGGAGTGCTATCGGGAACGCCACTCAATGAAGACGTCGGAACCATTGCGGTAGCCGTCACCGCGTCGGACGGCGAACAGTCAGTCTCCGACACATTCGACATCGAGGTCGAAAACACCAACGACGGCCCCGTAGTCTCGGCGGCAATACAGGACCAGACCACAGACGAAGATGCAGCATTCTCTCTGGACACGTCCACAAGCTTCGCGGACGTCGACGCGGGCGATACCTTGTCCTACTCTGCGACACTGGAGAACGGCGACCCACTGCCCACGTGGCTTTCCATAGACACCGCAACCGGACTACTTTCCGGTACGCCAGAAAACGCGGATGTTGGCTCCCTATCCGTCAAAGTCACCGCCTCCGATGGGAAAGCCTCAGTCTCCGATACTTTCACCATAGTCGTCGAAAACACCAACGACAGCCCGACTGCTGTCGTTCTATCCAGCGACGCCGTCGCCGAAAACAGCGCCGCTGGCACTGTCGTATCCACTCTATCCGCATCCGACGCTGACGCTTCGGATTCCCACAGCTTTGCCATAGTGGACGAAGACGGAAATCCAGCCGCCGATTCGAATTTCGAAATCGTGGGCAACGAAATCAGAGTCAAGTCAGGCGCAAACCTGGACTACGAAAGCAGCCAAACCCACTCCCTGCGTATAAAAGTCACCGACAGCGAAGGAGCCAGCCACACTCAGAGTATAGAAATCGATGTAACCAACGTTTCAGGACACATCATCGGCACTGCAAACGCCGACACCCTCAACGGCACCAGCGAAGACGACACCATAGAGGGCCAAGGCGGCAACGATCTTCTCAACGGCGGGGAAGGGGACGACACCCTCTTGGGCGGCCAAGGAGCTGACACCCTCACCGGAGGGGAAGGCGACGATTCCATCTCTGGAGGAGAAGGAAACGACAAGCTGTACATCGACGGCGACGACTCGTCCATCGACGGCGGGGAAGGCACCGACACCGCCTACGTTCAGGACACCGACGGAGCCTCTCTCGACCTGACGGACGCCAACATCGAGTACGCCTACGGCGATACCGGCAACGATACCTTCGACGCCACAGGATCCACAACCGGCACAGTCCAATACGGCGGCGCCGGAAACGATTCCCTCACCGGCGGAGACGGAAGCGATCTGCTGAGCGGTCAGGACGGCGACGACACGCTCACCGGCGGCCAAGGAGCCGACACCCTCACTGGTGGAGCAGGCGACGACTCCATCTCCGGAGGAGAAGGAAACGACAAGCTGTACATCGATGGCGACGACTCGTCCATCGATGGCGGCGAAGGCATCGACACCGCCTACGTCCAGGACACCGACGGAGCCTCTCTCGACCTGACGGACGCCAACATCGAGTACGCCTACGGCGATACCGGCAACGATACTTTCGACGCCACAGGATCCACAACCGGCACAGTCCAATACGGCGGCGCCGGAAACGATTCTCTCACCGGCGGAGACGGAAGCGATCTGCTAAGCGGTGATGACGGCAACGATACGCTCTCCGGTGGCGCGGGCAGCGACACCCTCACCGGTGGCGCGGGCGACGATTCTCTCTCAGGAGGAGACGGCGTCGATTTTCTGAACATCGACCACGAAGACAGCAATATATCCGGAGGAGCAGGCACCGACACTGCAACCGTGCAGGGTTCCGAAGGAGTTTCGCTGGACATGACCGCCACCAGCATCGAAAGAGCGTATGGAAACGATGGAGACGACACCTTCGACGCAACCGGTTCCACTGGCGGCGTCATCCAAGAAGGTGGAAAAGGAGACGACACGCTCATCGGCGGAGACAGCAACGACATCCTAAAGGGAGGCGACGACGATGACGACATCACCGGTGGCCAAGGCAACGACAATATCAGCGGCGGCGAAGGCCAGGATATCGCCAGATTCTCCGGCAACCGTTCCGAATATACTGTCGCCCAAAATTCCGACGGAAGCATCGTCGTCACTGACAAGGTATCCGGTCGCGACGGCGTGGATACGATATACGACGTCGAGAGTTTCGTATTCGCCGATGCGACCCTCGACGCCTCGGCAGTCCTCGACGACGCCCCGGAACTCGTATCCGAAATCGCCAACCAGACGACAGACGAAGATGCCCTATTCTCCATCGATCTGTCCACCTCCTTCACTGAACATGACGGCCAGGCCTTGGCCTATTCCGCCACGCTCGAAAACGGGGATCCCCTGCCAACCTGGCTTTCCCTAGACTCCTCCTCCGGCCAGCTTTCCGGCACGCCGCAAAACGAGGACGTCGGATCCATCTCCATAACCGTCACCGCCTCCGACGGTTCGCAGTCCGTCTCGGACACCTTCGACATCGAAGTCGAGAACACCAACGACGGCCCCGTAGTCTCCAGCAAGAGAACGGACGTCCTCTGGCAGGAAGACTTCTCTGGACTGAGCAACGGAGCCCAGGAGGACACTGGAGATTCCGCCTGGGAAACCTTCGAAACCTACCGGTACATGACGCCATCCCACGGCGTGTCCGGCGGAACATACAAGTTCTCCGACTCCACGAACTTTCAGGAAGACGACGAAGCCCTGACCAAACTGAAAACCGAGTCCATAGACATCTCCGGGCGAAGCGAAATCCAGTTGGACTTCGACATCAAGACGACCGCCAACATGGACACAGGCGTTATGTGGGGCGAGCTCTTCCAAGTCCGCGCCGTCGTGGACGGAGTTTCCACCAAGGTGTACGAGCTGTACGGCAACCTCCCAAACGACGACGGCTCCTTCCAAAGCATATCCATATCGGACCTCCCCGAAGGCGATTCCCTCATCCTGTACTTCGAAGCCAAGGCCACTCTGGAAAGCGAGGCCTACTTCATCGACAACATCCAGGTCAATGGCGACGCAGTGGGCATAGTCGACCAACTCCTGCAGGAAGACGCCGCGTTCTCTCTCAACGCCGCCGCCAGCTTTTCGGACGTGGACGCGACCGACACTCTTACCTACTCGGCGACGCTGCAGAACGGCGATCCCTTGCCAAGCTGGCTGTCGATAAACGCCACCACTGGAGAACTCTCCGGAACGCCCCTCAATGACGACGTCGGAACCATCAGCGTAACCGTGTCCGCATCCGATGGCCAAGCCACCGCCTCCGCAAGCTTCAGTATCCAGATCGACAATACAAACGACGGACCAGTGGTCTCCTCCCAGATAGCGGATCAAACCACCGACGAAGACGCCGCATTCTCGCTCGACGCCTCCAGCAACTTCGCGGATGTCGATCTCGGCGACACTCTCACCTATTCCGCGACCCTCGAAAATGGAGACCCGTTGCCAGACTGGCTCTCCATCGATTCCACCACCGGAGTCCTCTCAGGGACACCCCTCAATGACGACGTCGGAACCATCGCGGTAGCCGTCACCGCATCCGACGGCACCCAATCCGCAAGCGATACTTTCAGCCTGACCGTCGAGAACGTCAACGACGCACCCACCGTCCGGGAAAACGCCAGCGTTTGGCAGGAAGACTTCTCCGGACTGGCCGACGGAAGCCAGCAAGACGATGGAGACTCCGCGTGGACCACCGACGAGTCTGCCGCTACCGATTCGGATCCTCTCCACGGCGTATCCAACAACGCTTACGAGATCTCCCTCACCGCATCCGAGGACGACGGCAACGCCGACGTCAAACTCCAAACAGAGACGATCGACATCTCCAGCCTCACCGATCTTGCCCTAAGCTTCGACCTGAAATCCACGGAAGGACTCGAAGCAAGCGGCAGCTGGAACGACTACTTCGAAGTCATAGCCATCGTGGACGGCGTGAGCCACCAGCTCTACCATGTCGACGGCGATGCCCCGAGCGCCGGATCGTTTAGCCAAATCGATCTCTCCAGCATCCCCGATGGAGACGAGCTCGTCATCTCGTTCGAAGGCAAGACCACCAACTCCTCGGAGATATACACGATCGACAATATTCGACTCAGCGGCGACAGCACCAGTCTTCTCGACCAGACTACCGACGAGGACGCCGCCTTCAGCCTAGACGTGTCGTCAAGCTTCGCCGACGTCGACGCAGGCGACACCCTCACCTACTCCGCCGCCCTGCAAGGCGGAGGCCCCCTGCCTGACTGGCTCTCTATCGACGCCAATACAGGCCTCCTCTCAGGGACGCCCGCCAACGAAGACGTCGGCTCCATTTCCATCACTGTCACCGCATCCGACTTGGCTGGAGCATCGGCCAGCTACGACTTCGCGCTTGCGGTGCAAAACACTAATGACAGCCCCACCGTAAGCATCACCGCAACAGGGGACGAGCTCATCCAAAACGGAAGCTTCGAGCAACAGGATCTGGCAACTGGAAAAGTCGGCACCTACGGTTCCGATCCCACGGGAGCATGGACCACGCAAAACGGGATGGAACTCTGGGACAACGTATACGGCAAAGCCGCGTCCGACGGGGATCAGTTTGTCGAGCTCGACTATGGCGCCTCTCAAGACTCCATTTCCCAGTCTTTCGATACCGACAAAGGCAAAGTATACAATCTGACCTTCGACGCCAGCGCCAGAGGAGCCAGCACTACAGACGTCATAGAGGTATATTGGAATGGCGTATTGGTCGCCGAAGTCGATCCCGCCTCGACGTCCTGGTCCAACTATTCCTTTCAAGTCGTCGGCACCGGCGGCAGCGACACGCTAAAATTCAGCGAAGCCACCGCTGGAAACGACGGCCTCGGGGCTCATCTGGATAATATATCAGTCACCTCATCGGGCCCGATTATCGCCGAGAATACGACTGGCGCCGTCGTGGGAGACGTATCGATCGCCGACCCCGACGCGGGCGACGCTCACATGGTCACCGTATCCGACAGCCGATTTGAGGTCGTGGCCGGAAAGCTGAAACTTAAGGACACCGAAAGCCTCGATCATGGGACCGAGCCCTCGATAGACATCACGGTCACCGCAACCGACATCGCGGGCTCATCCCAATCCACGACCATCAACGTCACCGTCGCAGACCTCACCAAAGGCGAATACGTAAACCAAACTGCTGGCAGCCAGAATGTGACGACCTCCACAGGAGACGACACCATCACTACCGGAGACTCCGCGGACACTATCGATTCAGGGGCCGGCGATGATATCATCGATTCCGGAGGAGGAGCCGATAGCATTAGCGCTGGCGCCGGTAACGACACCATCACCATTTCCGCCCTGGACTACGACCTCATCGACGGCGAGGACGGCCAGGATAAACTCCAGCTCGAGGATTCCAACATCACTCTGGATTTCACCACGTTCGACGATGCCAAAACGAAAAACGTGGAGGTCATCGACATCGACGGTTCCGGAGGAAATACCATCCGACTCTCGACGAGCGACGTGCTCAATATGACCGATGGAGACAACCAGCTCTTCGTCGATGGCGGCAGCGACGATCGTGTCGAGTTCTCTTCAGACTACGCCAGCCAAGGCACCGAAAGCATCAACGGAAACAGCTACGAACACTACTACGACGCCAGCACCGACACCCATCTTTATATCAATTCCGACATCACCGACACCCCGACTTTCTAAAAAAATCTTCTTCTACTTCTACTTCTTCATCTTCTTTCCAAACCTAGTTTTTGGAAGAAGAAGATGATGATGAAGTAGAAGTAGAAGAGGATGAGGATTTTCGCTAGGTGGGAGCGTGCCTGGCACGCGAAAGGAGGGAACCTACCCTTATATCAATTCCGATATAACCGATACGCGCTCTTCTAGGTGGAAGAAAGTTGCCCACAGATCGCACAGATGAACACAGATACTGCCGTATTCGATCTGTGAGAATCTGTGCAATCTGTGGGCTAAAATTCGCTTAGTACGACAGGTTCGCTTCGAAGGTGAAGACCGTTTTGTCCACTCCGCCGTACCCGACGACCGTGGAACCATCCGTGCTATAATCGGCGAACTTGGTGAGAAACGTCACGTAGTCGTTCAGCTTGTATTTAGCCACGAGATTGATTTCCGTGCCCAGACCGCCGCCTACGTTCTCCGCGCTGAAGTCGTGATAGGCCAAGGTGACCGGAATATCGCCAGCCTTGAAGCCCACCGTCAAGTAGAGGTCTTCCAGGCCCTGGTTCAAGCCGCCGCCCAGGCCGAGCGATCTTCCAGCAAACTGATCGGCGAAACCGTTGAACTTGTGCACCGTGGCCAGAGGCGTAGTGAAACCGTAACTACCATCGCCCTCAAGTATCTCGGCTCCGATTCCCACGGTGACGCCACTAAACGTCGCCTTGAACTCGCCTGCCATGTAGCCGACATCGAAGTCCCTCACGCTACCGCTATTGTCGACTTGGGTAGCGTAGCTGAACATATAGCTGTATTTCACCTCGTCTGCCTCGATAACGCCGTTCCCACGGAAACCGAAGGTATCGCTCGACGCTAGCACCGGACGGTCGAAGTCCAGTAGATAAGCGAAGCCGGTAAGATTGAGACCGTTGGCGAACTTGTAGCTGCCGTTGGCGATGATGCCGGAGAGGTCTTGAGAAGTCGCATTGATGCGATGCACCGCATCGATGTAGGCGAGATTGACCTTCGAGCTTTCATCTGGAGCCGTGGAATAGGTCAGCGCGTCGAAAGTCTGGATATTCTGTCTCCAGCCGACATGACCAATAAAGCGCTGGTCATCGAGCACGTAGATCTGGCGACCGAGCTTGGCTCCTTCGTAGGAAATCCAAATCTGGTTGAGCTCCGTAGTGGGAACGTCGAGACCGGGACGGTCGTCGTCATTATTGAAGCTCACGTCCTCCATTTCGACCATCGCCTTGAGGCCCTCATACTCGCCTGTGGTATAGCCCAAGCGAGTACGGATGCTGTAGCCGTTTATCTCATTCACGCCGACTTCGTTATACTCGTAGCGAGCGCGCGCATTGAGCGAAGCCTTGCCCCCATCCTTGAAGCCATCGAGCATTTCCGATATGGGATCCGCCACGGCAAGATCGCCGGCGAACAAAAGCGAGCACAGACCCGCTGCTTTTAGAGTTAGCGCCAAGCGCTTCGATTCTGGTTTGGTTTTCATACCTTTGATTTTCCTAGCTAATGATTCTAGACAAACGTGAAAAATTTTAATGGTTAATAGACATCTCGCAAGTAACGTTTCTGCTTTTTCAGGCCATCAACGTAGCTAACTGCTTGATCCGCAGACATTCCGCCTTCTTCTGCCACGATTCGATGCAAGGCCGCGTCGACATCCTTCGCCATGCGAGAGGCATCGCCGCAAACGTAGAAACTACCGCCCTCTTCCAGCCAATCATATAGCTCTTTCCCCCGCTCTACCATACGATCCTGCACGTAGACCTTTCGCTCCTGATCGCGGGAGAAAGCCGTATCCAGCTTGGTCAATACGCCACTTTCCAGAAAGCCGCGCAACTCCTCCTCGTAAAGAAAGTCGCTGGCTTCGTGTTGGTCTCCAAAGAAGAGCCAGTTTTTGCCAGAGGCTCCCGTAGCAGCCCGCTCTTCCAGAAAGGCGCGAAACGGAGCGATGCCCGTGCCCGGTCCAACCATGATGACCGGCACGTCCGGATTCTCCGGCAGCCTGAAGCTCTTCGTAGGGTGAAAGTAGATACGGGCCGGGCTTTCGCCATCGTGTTCCGCCAGAAAATTGGAGCAGACTCCCTTGCGAGCTCGACCATGAGCATCGTAGCGCACGACACCCACCGTCACATGCACCTCGTCCGGATGGGCCTTCGGACTCGAGGAAATCGAATACAAGCGCGGGGCCAGCGGCGAGAGCAGGCCAGTCAGCTCTTCGACATCGGCAAAGGCATAAGGATGCTCGAGCAGCAGATCGATAAACTGGCGACCCTCGGCGTAGGCCTTGAAGGCTTCCCTGTCGTCAGCTAGCTTAGCAAGCTCCTCGCTCCCAGTCAAAGCGGCGTAGGCTTTCAGATTCTTCAGGGTCAGATTCGTCACATCGAAGCGCAGTCGTAGCTCCTCCACCGACGCGGCGTCAGCCTCTAAACCAGCCGCCTTCAGCAAATCCGCCACATAAGCAGCATCGTTTTCCGGAACGATCGCCACCGCGTCGCCCGGCTCGTAGGAGAGTCCCGAGCCAGCCAGCGAAATCTCCACGTGCCGAGTCTCCTTGGCCGAGCCTTCCGCGTTGAGGTTGCGATTGACGAGGATCTTGGCAGGGAAAGGATTTTTCTTTCCGTATTCAGGTTCCGATGACGGAGCTTCCTCTTCATCGGAACTCGAAGAACTTGCTCCTGCCGCTTCTTCTACCGCAGCAAGCCAGCCGGAAAAGGGCTCCTCGTAATCCACATCGCAGTCGACCCGCGGAGTCAGGCGAGTCGCCCCAAGAGCCGCCAAACGCTCGTCGAACTCGATGCCGCACTTGCAGAAATCGGGATAGTTCGTATCGCCCAAAGCCAGGACCGAGTACAGCACGCCATCCAGCTTGGGAGCTTCCCCGTTGCCCAGAAAGCCGTGCAAAGCCACAGCATTGTCTGGAGGTTCGCCATCGCCGTAAGTCGAGGTGATGATCAGCAGACGCTCCTCGTCCTTCAACTTGGCCGTATCGTATTCACCCATATCATACACCGTCGGGGCAAAGCCCTTCGCGCCCAAAGCCTTGCTCGTCTGCCGAGCCAATCCCTCGGAATTGCCGGTCTGCGAGCCCCATAGAATAGTTATCGGCTTCGTCTCGACGGGAGCCGCTTCAGCGTCTTGGCCGGAGAACATGCCGGCCAGAAAGCCGTTTAGCCAAGCGCGTTGCTCTATGGAAAACGGAGCGTTTTCAGGTATGAAAGGAGGATTCGCTAAGTTACTCATGACGCTTCGTAATTATTCTCTCGTTACGCAGGAATGCTCTCTCCGCTATACAGTTCGACAAGCTGGCTTTCGTCGTGGCGGCGATTGAATTCGACGAAACTCTCGCCCTCCCGCCTTTCGGCTTGGTAGCGTTGCAGGACTCCCAGCAGCAGCGGCTTCGCTTCGAAAAACGGCACGCTCTTGAACACCGTCTTGGCGATGCCTTGCTCATCGTCTACACCGCCGCCCAATACGATGTTGTAGCCATCGACGCTCTCGCCATCGACCTTGACCTTGACCGCCTGCAAGCCGATATCGCCCACATAGTGCTGAGCGCAGGAGTGAGGACAGCCGGTCAAGTGAATGTTGATCGGCTGGTCAAGTTCGAGACTTTCGCTCAGGAAGTCGCCCAACTCGACGGCATTCGACTTGGTATCCGCCGCCGCGTACTTGCAGCCGAAGCTGCCTGTGCAGGCCACCAAGCCGCCGCGAATATGATCGGGATCGCAAGCGAATCCGATCTTCGAAGCTTCAGCCTTAAGCGTATCGACATCTTCGTTACGTACATGAGGAATCAGCAGGTTCTGCCAAACCGTCAGGCGAATTTCTCCGCTGCCATAACGCCGAGCAAACTTGGCCACTTCGCGCATCTGATCGGGCAGCATCTTGCCGACAGGGATTCTCAAGCCTACGTAGCTCAGGCCTTCCTGAGCTTGAGCATGGGCTCCAAGATGGCCGTGGCGCCTAATCGGGCGACGGCCTACGCAATCCTCCAGCGCAACGGACGCCAGTTCGAAGTTCAGCAGTTTCGCCGCTTCTTCGACAAACTTCTCGTCGCCCCACTTGTCGATCAGGTACTTGAGTCGGGCTTTGCTGCGGTTCGTTCTGTCACCATTCTCCACATACACGCGAATCATGGCGGCAGCCACGGGTAGGCATTGCTCCGGCTTGATAAGAATACCGCAGTCCTTGGCGAACTGCCTATGCCCGGTGATGCCCGCCAACTGCACGCGGAAGTAGACGCCAGGCTCGACTTCCTTGCCCTCGCCCACTCTCACCGCATAGAACGCAATGTCGTTGGTATCGGCGCAAACGCTGATCGCTCCGCCACCATCGAAGGAGATGTTGAACTTGCGCGGCAAGCCGTAGAACTCGCGCGTATTCAAGATCAGGTGATGCATCGCCTTAGTCAAAGGACGCACGTCGAAAATCTCATCCGGGTCGATGCCAGCCGTCGGCGAGCCCGTGATATTGCGCAGGTTGTCCGCCCCCGCGCCACGGGAGGTCAGGCCGAGATCGACCAGCTTCTCCAGGACCTTGATGGCGTTTTCCGGCTGGATCTCGCGCAGCTGAAGATTCGCTCGGGTCGTTATGTGGCTGTATCCACCTGCCCATGACTCCGCCATCTCGGCAAGGCCTTCCATCTGATAATCCCTCATGATGCCGCCTGCAATGCGGCAGCGCAGCATAAGGCTTTCCTGGGCGGGAGATACGTTGAACAGACCGTAGAACTTGAAGCGAAAGATGTCGGCGCCTTGCGGCAGTTCGCCCGTCTCGGCAGAGCGTCGGATTTCCTCGTAGCAGTCCAAGCCGTTTTTCTCCAGCTTGATACGCTCTTCCTTGCAAAGGTCTTCG
This sequence comes from Pelagicoccus sp., assembly GCA_028284635.1. Taxonomy (GTDB): domain Bacteria; phylum Verrucomicrobiota; class Verrucomicrobiia; order Opitutales; family Opitutaceae; genus Pelagicoccus. The sequence goes on along the minus strand of JANQRJ010000001.1, from coordinate 86,728 downwards.
ACAGGAGTGCCGTAGACGGTCTCGACTTCGTCGCTGGCAGCGGCGTCGCCAGTGAAGCGTCCATCGGGAAGCTTCCCAAGAAATGGGTTGAAAGAGCGTTGGCCAGCCCCGGCGAAAAAACCAGCCAGGTATTCCTTCTGTTCCGGTGTGAATGGCTTGCTTTCGTTCATGGCAGTTTGCGCACCGCGACCGCGCAGTGCTTGTAGGAAGGTTGACGTGAGTAGGGGTCGAACGAGGGATTGGTCAGCCGATTCGTGTCCTGGTAGTGCATGGGCACGAAAAGCTGACCGCTTTTGACGGTAGGCGTGACGTAGGCCGAAACGCGAATGGAGGCTCGCTCGGAGGCGACTTCCACAAGGTCGCCCTTGGCGATGCCGAGAACGCCCGCATCGATAGGATTGATCTCCACGTAGTTGCTTTCAGGGTACAGCTTGCGCAGCACGTCGGATTTGCCGGTACGCGTCTGCGTATGCCATTGGGAAGAGGTGCCGCGACCGGTCAGCAATACGAAAGGGTAGTCTCGACTCGTGGTCTCGGCCACGGAGCGAGGCGTCTCGAAGATCAGCTTAGCCTTGCCATCCGCATGGTAGAAGACGCCGTCGGCAAAGAGACGCCGCTGCTGGGAACGATCTTCCTGCTGTCGGGCAAACGGCCACTGGATGCCGCCAGCTCTCTCCAGCTCAGCATAGTCGGCAATGCCGGAAATATCGCAGGGTCTACCCGCAGTGAGCTGACCCAACTTCTTGAATACGTTCTCCGGAGTATCCCAGTCGGCGAAGACATCCCCGCAACCCCACGCCCCTGCCAGCAGTCGGAAGATATTGAAGTCGGACAGAGCCTGGCCCGGCGCTCGACGAACCTTTCGGGTGCGGCCAATACGGCGCTCGGAATTGATGAAGGAACCTTCCTTTTCCCCCCAGCCAGCGGCAGGCAGAACGAGATCCGCTTCGATCGCCGTCTCCGTGTTGCTATACATGTCTTGCACCACGAGGAATTCGAGCTTGCCAATAGCCTCTTTGAAACGGTCCTGACCGATCCAGGAATGGGAGGAATTGGTTGCCACTATCCAAAGCCCCTTGATCTCGCCCGTCTCGATGCCGGCTACTATCTGGTCGTAAGCATACCCGGGCGAATCCGGAATGACCGACTCGTCGATGCCTAGCTCGGCCGCTACCTTGCTGCGGTGCTCCGCGTTGACGAAATCGTGGCCGCCGATCAGGCCGGACGTGTTGGAGAAGAGCCGCGAACCCATGGCATTGCACTGCCCGGTGATGGAGTTCGCTCCGGTGCCTGGCCGACCTATATTCCCGGTGAGCAGAGCGATGTTTATAATCGCCTGAGCAAGCCGCGTACCCTCGTGGCTCTGATTGACGCCCATGGTCCACCACAGGGAAACGCGTTTCCCCTCCCCGATGGTTTTCGCCAGCAACTTGACATCCTCCACCGTCAGTCCTGAAACATCGGATACATATCCCAGCGAGAACTGGTCGACGAAGCTCTTGAATTCCGCGAAGCCCGTAACGCTGCCCTCCAGAAAGGCTTCGTCGATGCAGCCGTTTTCGATGAGCAGACGGGCGATGCCGTAGAAGAGAATGAGGTCGGACTTCGGAGAGAGGGCGTAGTGCTGCGTACCCGCCATCGCCGTTTCCGTCTTCCGAGGATCGATGACGACTATCTGCGGCTGGTGAGGATTTCGCATGACGCGCTGCCACATGATTGGGTGCGTAATGCAGGGATTCGCCCCGACGAATACCAGCACGTCGGACTCCTCGAAATCCTGATACGTGTACGGCGGGGCATCGAAGCCGAAGGACTGCTTGTAGGCAGCCACCGCCGTGGCCATGCACTGCCGCGTATTGCCGTCGCCATGACGGAAGCCCATGCCAAATCGTCCGAGAGCGCCGAGGTAGGCAAGCTCCTCAACCGTGATCTGCCCCGTGCCAAGCCAGGCGAGGCTTTCGCCTCCATAGGTCTCCTTTACCGCTTTAAAACGATTGACGAATTCCCTGGCCGCGACGTCCCAGCCAACTGGAGCAAGCTGACCATCGGCTCCTCTGAGTAGCGGCTGAGTAGCCCGATCCGAGGAATCCAAGACGCTCAAGGCCTCCCAGCCCTTCGGACAGGCCATGCCTAGATTCACGGGATATTCGGAGGTCCCGCTGAGATTGACGCCTTCGCCGTCACGCAAGTGAACCTTGAGCGAACAGCCGGTGGCGCAGTATCCGCAAACCGAATCCACCGTGGCGTCCGGGCGAGTCTGGGCTGGCACTTTCCCGAGGCCGAAGCCGCCAGGATTGAGAACCAGGTCCTTGGTCTGCGGTCCTGTCCACTCGCGCAACAGGGTGTTCTTTTCGGGGCGATTTGGAACGAGATTACTCATAGCGATAATATCCGGGGAGCGCCCGCGTCTCGCGGGCAGTCCTGGGCGTCTCGCCCAGGACGAATTGCAGACGGATGAGAGACTTGGGCGAGACGCCCAAGTCGGCACGCGAGACGCGTGCGCTCCCCGAAAATCGCGCCTCGCCAGCCCTTGCAAGGCACTCGACTATGGAACTCGATGTCATAGCGAAAGACCTCCCGGCATTTTCGCCGCGTTGACGGCGCGGAAAAACAAGGCTCGCTCTAGAACCTCGCCGCCCATCACCGCGAGGAGGGTCGCTACCGCCAGAGCGAGGGAGGGAGAGAGGACGAGCAGGATCGGAAGGACAACGTATCCAACGACCCCCGACACAAGCCGAGCGATCCAGAGCCGAGACAACGGACCGGCGAGCAGACGCCGCGTGGTCTCGTTTTCACGCATCGCAACCAGCTCGCTGCCAAGCTTGGCCACACCGACCGCCAGCAAGCCGAGAGATGCCGTCGCGTCGACTTGAAAACAGGCCGCCAAAGCCAAGCCGCCCGCCAAGACGCTTCCGAAAAATCTGGCAGCCGCGTAGGGAAACCGCCAGAAGCTGCGACGGGTGTCGGAGTAGATGAACACCGAAGTTAGCACTCCGATCAGGCCTAGAGCCAAGGTTGCGAAAATCGTCTCGCGTATCCAAACTTCGTAGACGCCAGCCAGGACTGTTGCAGTGGCTATCGGCGAGCAGACGCCAAAGACTACCGCTTCGCGACTCAGCCAAGAGGTCCGAAGACCAAGGAAAATTCGCCACGCTTTCAGTGGCTGGCCCAGATGCAGCACGCTGGCAGCCAAGCCGACATGCAGGAGCAGCCAGGAAGCTCCGAGCAGACTGAGGCTCGCGGCTTCCCCGAAAAACGCAGCCGCCAGAAACCCGCCAACGCCGAACTGGGAAAGCGTCAGCATCGCCACCAACGGTCCGTGCAAGGGCTGCGGGCGCAAAGCGTTAGCATCGCCGGCCTCAAGCTCGGACGGCAATGGATTTTTCGAAACATAGCGGGTAGTCGGCACCGTGTAGCTCGGCTCCGGAGCGCCAGGCAGAAACTCGCCAGCAGCGGCAGCGGCTTCGCTCTCGCTCTTTTCCACCGTGACGATGGCGATGGCCTCGTGCGGGCAGGCTTGCACACAGGCAGGAGCCTCGCCGACGGAAAGGCGGGACTGGCACATGTCGCACTTGCGCACGATGCCGCGACTTTCGCTGTATTTGGGAACGTCATACGGGCATTTCAGCACGCAGTACTGGCAACCGATGCACTGGTCGTCCAGGTGCATCACAATTCCGGATACAGGATCCTTTTCGTAGGCTTTGACTGGGCAGCCAATGAGGCAGGCGGGCTCGACGCAGTGGTGGCAAGCGGTGGTCACCGTCTGCTGAAAGGGATGGGCCACCGTCCCGCCGACCAGCAGACCAGCGTCGCGCCAGGTCTCGTTTTCATCCAGGCCGTTGAGACTGTGGCAGGCCGTCACGCAACCTTTGCAGCCAGAGCACTTGTCGAGATTCACCTCGAAAGCGAGCTGCTGACCCAGACCGGGCGCGGAGAGCGGGATCAGACTCTGGTAGGATTGAGCGCCAGTGCCGGCGGACCGGGCTTCGGCCTGTTTCGCCGACTCCGCCAGACGACCGACCGGCGTGTCGATCTCCTGTTGCTCCTCCAGCAGCAGGTCGATCAAGGTCTTGTCTGTCAGTTCGATAAGATCGCTCATGGCGAGTCGCGTTTCTGGTGGCTACCCTAGCGTCGGGCGCGCCAAAGGGGGGAGTTGATCAAATTAATTCCGCTCGAAGTTTTTCAGTGTTTGTTGAATTTCATTCATAAATCCAGAAACGCGGGCGGCTCGCCTGCATTCATCCCTTCGGAAAGCTGCGGGCGGGCCGCCCGCGTTCCCAGCCGATCAGCCTGCGGCCTTCTTCGCCCGCTCGACCTTCTCGTGTTCGCATTCGTCGAGGAACTGGAGGAGTCTACGGCGGTATTCGTAGAACTCCGCCGTATTCATGATTTCGGCACGGTTGCGCGGACGCTCGAAACCGATCTCCATGACCTCCCCCACCTTGGCCCCCGGACCGTTGGTCATCATGCAGATGCGGTCGGACATGTAGACCGCCTCGTCAGGATCGTGGGTGATCATCATAGTGGTGATCTTCTCGAAGTTGAGGATGTTGAGAATCACGTCCTGCAGCTCCATGCGGGTAAGGGAATCGAGTCGGCCAAAGGGCTCGTCGAGCAGCAGCATCTTCGGCTTGAGAGCGATGGCTCGGGCGATCCCGACGCGTTGCTGCATGCCGCCCGACATCTCGCGCGGATACTTCTGCATCGAATCGGCCAGGCCGACCACGTTGAGCGAATACTCCACGATCTGGGCCCGATCAGCCTTGCTTGCGTGGGGGTAGACCTGATTGACGCCGAGAGCGACATTGTCGAAGGCAGTCATCCAAGGCAGGAGACAGGGGGCTTGAAAGACTACGGCGCGATCCGGGCCAGGACCAACTACTTCGCGGCCGGCCACGACTATACCGCCGGAGGTTATCTCATTGAGCCCGGCGATCATGGTAAGCACGGTCGACTTGCCGCAGCCGGAGTGGCCGATCACGCTGATGAATTCGCCCTGGGTCATGGTGAGGTCAAAGCCGTCCACTACCTTGATGGCCTGGCCAAAGGGATTCGGATAGGCTTTGACGACTTCAAAGAGCTCTACGTATCTGTCTTCGCGCATGATCTTGCTTGATGTATTCGGGTTTTCGTTACGCGGCGCTGAAGTCCATCGGCTTGACGTCGGGCATGCTGATGGTCGGGGCCACCTTCGTTTCGCGAGCTTCGGTGTTCATGCCGACCATGAATTGGGTGACGGCGTTTTTCAGCTTCATAAATTCGGGGTTCTTGTTGAGATTCGCCCGATCGCGAGGACGGTCCAGAGTCACGGCGAACTCCTCAGCCAAGGTAGCGGACGGTCCTAACGTGAGCGGCACGATGCGGTCGGCCATCAGAGTGGCTTCGTCCACGTCGTTGGTGATCATGAGCACGGTGCGCTTGTCCTCTTCCCAGATGCGGATGATCTCGTCCTGCAGGACGGCACGCGTGAGAGCGTCGAGGGCGCTGAGCGGCTCGTCGAGCAGCAGGATTTCCGGCCGCATGGCCAAGGTACGGGCCAAGGAAACGCGTTGCCGCATACCGCCGGAAAGCTCGCTCGGACGTTTAGCGAGAGCGGGCGTGAGACTGACCATCTCGACGTAATGCTCGACATGCTCCTTGAGGGCGGCCTTGGAGAGTTCGGGAAAGACTTGGTGGACAGCCAGCTCGATGTTGCCGAAAACGGTGAGCCAAGGCAGCAACGAGTAGTTTTGAAACATGATGCCAAGCTGCGGACCAGGCTCGGTAATCACGTTGCCATGAATACGCACTTCACCCGTGTCCGGCTTTTGCAGGCCGGCAAGCAGCGACATCAAGGTGCTCTTGCCGCTGCCGGAAAAACCGATGATCGCCACGAATTCGTTTTCCTCGACGGAAAGCGAGACATCCTTGAGGACATCCACACGGTTGTCCGGCGGACCGAAGCCGATCGATACATTGTCTAGTTCCAAGTAGGCCATTATTTTCGAAGGTTGCGTATCTAGATTCTCATAGCCGCGTTCGTGAGAACGCGTTCCTTTTTCGCGTTCTCACGAACGCGGCTACGTTGTGTAATTGAAATTTCTATACAGAGGCTCCCTTTCCATCGAAGGAGACGAGGCGTTGCAGGATGATCATCATGCGGTCGAGAAAGAAGCCGATGATACCGACTACGAAACAGACCATGATGATGTTGGCGAAGGTGAGCGAAGAACCGTTCTGGTATTCGTCCCAGACGAACTTGCCCAAACCGTCGGAGGAGGACAGAGCCTCGGCTGCGATAAGAACCATCCAACCGACGCCAAGCGAGATACGCAGGCCCGCGAATACCAGCGGCAGAGCGGAAGGGATGACGATCTTGAAGAGCCGGTTCCAGAAGCCGAGTCGCAGCACGCGAGCCACATTGACGTGGTCCGGGTCGATGGAAGCCACCCCGAGAGCAGTGTTGACCAGAGCAGGCCACACGGCGCACATCGCCACAGTACAGGCGGAAAAGATGAGAGCGGGATTCACGTCAAGCGAGCTGATGAACGGAATACTGCCGAGCGTCACGAACAGGGGATGCGTCTCCGGATCCGGAAAGAACGCGCCGACCACGATCTGGAAGATGAGCAGCCAGACGACCGGCGAAACCGGTTTGAAGACCGAGATGATCGGCGTCATGCAGGCCATGAAAATCTTGTTCAGTCCACACATGATGCCAACGGGAATGGCAACGAAGGCGGCCATGAAAAATCCGATGAAAACGGTGAAGATCGAGCGCTTGGTCTGGTGGTAGATAGTGACCGCCGAAGCGTACTCTTGGCCCTCAAGTCGATCGACGCTCTCCTCGGCCCTGACGGCTCGCTTGGCGAGTCTGAGAGCGTCCTTAGCGGATTCGGCAGCCGCTAGATCGGCCATGTATCCGTCGAGTCGAGACCTTGCTTCGTCGAGCCTGACGTTGAGATTCCGATCTTCGAGAAACTCCAGTCGGGTTCCGAGGAAAAACAGCTTGTCCGCCATGCTGTCGTACTCCTTGCGAGCGATTTCAAGCGGCCTGTACTTCTGGGAGCGAACTTCGTCGATCTCGGACTTCAGGGCGTTCAGTTCCTCGCGTTCTACATCGGAGATCTCCCCATCCTCTCTAATCGCGGCAGTCAGCTCCATTTTTTGGATACGACCGGCGGCCAAGTCTTCGGAAAGCTCGGCGATAAGCCTGTCGCGTTCCTTGCCCGCCTCCCGGTATTCGGATCTCAGTGCCTCGTAGCGCTCGGAAAGCGGAGCGATGATAGCAGCTTCGCGATCCGCCTTCTCCTTTTCGCGCGTCTGCACGATTGCCTGCAGACGGTCTACCTCGGCCTTCAGGGCAGCGTGCTGAGCCTTCACTTCGGAGAGCCTGGCTTGCCGTTTCTCGCCGCTGAGCAGGAAGTCCTGGCTCTTGATGGCCTCGCGGTCCGCAATGGTGTCGTTGACCGAGACGGAGTTGAGCACGTCCCTGGGCGTCGGCACTTCGCCGGACTTCGTCTTGTGGTGCGGTGCGATCCAGGACCAAAGCCACAAACAGGTCAGCACGAAGACGATCGGGATGAATATGTACTTCACGATGCTTCCGAACTGCTTCTTCGGATCCTCGCCGAATGCCAGGCGCAGGACCGGATCGAAAACGGTGAAACCGCTCAGGTCTATCGCCTTGAGCATCTTGAACTTGATTACGTCCTTCTTTGACTCCGTCATCTGGTTTTGGTGGTTTGAAAGTGGGTGTAAAATAACCGGAGGCGACACGAGCCGCGTCGCTCCGTCGCCTCCGATAGCGTCAACGTCTCAGATCAGTCCTTGTTGCCGATGGCATGGGAATTCAGGTAGCCGATCGGGTCTCTGGCATCGTAGAGAATGCCGTCGATGAATTCGTCAGTGGCTGGCTTGTAGCCGTCGGTATCCCAAGGGACGTCGGCCTCCTCGATATGGCCTTCCTCCAAAAGGTGTTCGGCAGCGGCGAGGTAGACGGCCGGCTGGTAGACCTTCTTGGCAACCTCGGCGTACCACTCGGCAGGCTTGGGCTCGGTAATCTGGCCCCAGCGACGCATCTGCGTGAGGAACCAGATGCCGTCACTGTACCATGGATACGTGCTGTGGTACTTGAAAAAAACGTTGAAGTCGGGCATCTCGCGCTTGTCGGTCTTCTGGAAGTAGAAGAAGCCAGTCATGGAATTCTTGATCACGTCGTAGTCCGCTCCCACGTAGTTGGGCTGGGAGAGGATACGGGCGGCTTCCTCGCGGTTGACGAAGGAACCGTCCTCCTTCGTCTCGTCGAGCCACTTTCCAGCGCGTATCAGAGCCTTAACTACAGCTATGTGCGTGTTGGGGTTCTCTTCGGCCCATCTGGCGTTGACGCCAAAAACCTTCTCCGGATTGTTCTTCCAGATGTCGTAGTTGGTGGTGACGGGCACGCCAATGCCTTTGGCTACGGCCTGCTGGTTCCACGGCTCGCCCACGCAGTAGCCGCTAATGATGCCAGCCTCGAGCGTCGCAGGCATCTGAGGCGGAGGCGTTACGGAGAGCTCCACCTGAGCATTGGTGAAGCCCTTCTTGTCCTCGGAAGTATAGAAGCCGGGGTGGATGCCGGCAGCGGCGAGCCAGTAGCGGATCTCGTAATTGTGCGTGGATACCGGAAAGACCATTCCCATCTGAAGCTTGCTGCCTTCCTCAAGCGTTTCCTCGACGATCGGCTTCAGGGCGTCCGCAGTGATAGGATGCTCAGGCGTATCCGTATCGAGCGCTGGATCGTTTTCCTGCATCTGCTCCCAGATCGCGTTGGAAACCGTGATGCCATTGCCGTTCAGGTCGAGCGTGTAGGCGGTGACGATATGAGCCTCCGTACCGAAGCCGATGGTCGCCGCGATGGGCTGGCCAGAGAGCATGTGAGCCCCGTCGAGCTCGCCATTGATGACGTTGTCGAGCAACTGCTTCCAGTTCGGCTGGGCGATGACTTCGACCTGCAGGCCTTCGTCTTCGAAGAAGCCCTTTTCCTTAGCGATTACGATCGGAGCGCAATCCGTGAGCTTGATGAATCCGAACTTGAGCTCGTCCTTTTCAAGGTCGAGCAGCTCGGCTTGAAGCGAGCACAGCGCGAGGGCTGCGCTAGCGATTGAGAGTTTCGTCTTTAGTCTCATAATGAGTTATTTGCTTGATTGGAGTCTGTTGGCGCTCGCTTTGCCCGAGCTCGTAGTTGGATGATTAATACAAGAATTTTCGAGAAACCGTGGTTTTCCGAAAGACCCGTCCCCTTTAGCCACCCACATGCCAAAACGGATCGAATCGAGAACAAATCCGCGCCACAGGGACCGGAAAGTCGACGACTGAAGCAATCCTTCCTTCTACGGAACAAGGACTTAGTAAAATTCTCGGCCGCTTTTTCGCATCACTGATTTTTTTGTTATAAAATCGTTTTATGAAAATATTTCATTTCATCGATAACCGCCATCCATCGGTCCCGAGCAACTTTGAGCGACTGGTCGATTTTCCTCGATGAGCGAAAATAAGCGCCCGGCAAAGACCCGCTCCTGCTTGCCGCATCCGGGTATGTCTCAATGAAAGAGTCGTCTTTCAATTTGCCCGAGCGTTCCAAACTCTTTCGAGTTCGGCTACTGAAGGTTAGTTCAGTGCAGTCGAGGTAGCCGAACTCGAAAGAGTTTGGAACGCCCGGACAACGTTTGAAACGCGCCCGCCGAAGCCCGCCCGGCAAAGCTAGCCTTGCTCCCCCTTACGGTATCTCCTAGACGCTTTTGCCAATGAAGATCGTAATCGTAGGGGCCGGCGAAGTCGGCACCCACCTGAGCGAGACCTTGAGCGTCGCGGACCACGACGTGACGGTCATCGAGCGCGACGAGACCCTGGCCAAAACCCTGGCTGACACGCTCGACATCCGAGTCGTGAAAGGCAATGGCAGCTCCGCCTCCACCCTGCTCAAGGCGGGAACCAACAAATGCGATTTCTTCCTCGCCATGACCAGCAGCGACGAGACCAACCTGGTCTCCTCCTCCCTGGCCAAAGCCCTCGGAGCCAGGAAAACTTTCGCCCGAGCCCACGACGCCACCTACCGCGACAATTCCCTGATCAACCACCAACGCCACTTCGGCATCGACCACCTCGTCAATCCAGAAGCCCTGGCCGCCGTCGAGCTGGCCAAACGCATCCGCAATCCCGGCCGCGTAGCAGTCGAGGACTTCGGCCGAGGGCAGATCGAAGTCAAATCCATCGAAATACAGCCAGGAGCTCAGGTGATCGACATCCCCCTCAAGGAGCTACGACTGCCTGGCAACATCCGCATCGGGCTGGTCGGGCGAGGCGGCCAGAACATCGTAGCCAACGCCAACACCGTTCTCGCCGCCGGCGACCAGGTCGCTATCTTCGGCCATCCCGACGCCCTCTTCGAAGCAAAGGGGCTCTTCGACCCCTCCTCCAAGGACTCCGCAAAGATCTCCGTCACTCTGCTCAGCGGATCCGAGATCTCGATCTCCCTAGCCCGCCTGCTCTCGAATCCCCGCTTCCAGATCCGCATCATCGAGAAGGACCTCAAGCTCTGCCACTCTCTGGCCGAACGCCTGCCGAGCGTGACTATGATCCACGGCGACGGCACCTCTCTGCGCGTGCTTGAGGAGGAGGAGGTCGGCTACAGCGACTTCTTCGTGGCCTGCCGCAAGGACGACGAGGACAATATCATGACCTGTCTGCAGGCCTTCAAACTCGGTGCCAAGCACACCATGCTCGCAATCAACCGGGCCGACTACATCGAGATCCTGGAAAAGCTGAACACCTCGCTCGGCGTCGACCTCGCCGTATCGCCCCGCATCGCCGCCACCAACGAAGTCCTGCGCTACATCGGCAAAAAGCCCTTCATCGAACTCGAGGGCGAGCACCTGGACGCCACCGGAGCCAATTGCATCATAGAACTGGATATAGCTCCCAAGTCGATCGTCGCAGGTAAACGGATACGAGATATCGAGTGGCCAAAGGAGTGCGTCATCGTCGGCCACGAGCACAACTACACACCAAAGACGCCTACCGGCGACGACGTCCTGCAAGCCGGAGACTCCATCATCGCCGTCCTCTGCAACAGCCGCATAAAAGAGCTGCTCAAGCTCACCAAGTGAGCCCTCCGCCGCAACCCGCGCCCTCCTCCCCGTGAACTTCTCTCTCGTATCCAAACTGCTAGGACTAGTCATGCTTGTTCTGGCGGCCGCTTTCGCCCTCTGCCTCGGCGTGGCGATCGGCATGGAGGACCCCGATCAGTACCCCGTCTCGCGGCGAGCCTTCATCGGAGCCGGAGGGACAGCGCTCTTCGCCGCAGCGATGCTCTTCTGGGTCGGACGCGAAAAAAACCGGAAGTTCTTCCACAAGGAAGCGCTCTGCACCATCGGCCTAAGCTGGCTCCTCGCCAGCCTGGTCGGATCGATCCCCTATCTCATTCTCACGCCCGAAGCCGGCCTCTCCGGCGCCATCTTCGAGAGTACCTCCGGACTCACCACCACGGGAGCCTCCGTGCTTTCCGACCTCGAGCGCCTGCCGCCCAGCCTGCTTTTCTGGCGTTCCTTGAGTCAATGGATCGGCGGAATGGGGGTCGTAGTCTTCTTCGTCGCCATCCTGGGCTTCATAGGGGTGGGCGCCAAGATGCTCTACGCCAACGAGGCCTCCGGTTCGATGAGCGAGTTCGAGGAAAGCCGCATCCAGACCACCGTGGCCCGACTCGTCTACGTCTACCTCGGACTCTCAACAGCCTGTTGCCTATCCTACTGGCTGGCGGGCATGTCGCTCTTCGACGCCATCAACCACACCTTCACCACGGTTTCGACGGCCGGATTCAGCACCCGGTCCGAGAGCATCGGGGCCTTCGAAAACCCGGCCATCGAGTGGGTGGCCATCGTCTTCATGTCCCTCGCCGGCCTGAACTTCCTGCTCATTCTGCGGCTCTGCATGGGCCGTCTCAACTTCCTGAAACGCAACACGGAATTCGCCGCCTACTTCATCCTGCTGCTGCTGGCCGCCACGCTGATCAGCAGTACGCTGACCTGGGACGAAACCTTCGAAGACCTCTCCGAAGCAGTCCGGGCCGGAACCTTCCAAGCCGTCTCGATCATGACTACGACTGGCTTCTCCACCGAGGACTTCACCGAGTGGACCGCCTTGCCGCAAATAACCCTGCTACTGCTAATGGTCATCGGCGGCTGCACCGGCTCGACGTCTGGAGGCATAAAAGTGACCCGACTGCTAATCGCGGCGCGCCTCTCCGTACTCAGTATCGAGCGTTCGTTCCGCACTCGCGTGGTCAGGCAGATCCGCATCAACGGCAACATTATCAGCGATCGCGCAGTCGCCGATGTCACCAATTACCTGATACTGATCGGCGGCGTCATCTCCATCTCCATCGTCATCGTCGCGCTCTTCGAAACCACCCACAAGATCGACACCAATCTCAGCGTCGTCTACGCCTGCTTCTTCAACGTCGGTCCTGGGATCGCGGAAGTCGGACCCATGGAGAACTTCGGCTTCCTGCACCCCCACACCAAGCTCTTTCTCTCGCTGCTCATGATCATGGGTCGCCTCGAGCTCTACGCCATCCTCGCCCTCCTCTCGCCCTCGCTCTGGAAGCGTTTTTCGTAGCGAAAAAGCAGCTAGGATCGCGGGCGGCTCGCCCGCAATTCGCAACGTAGCGCGGATCCCGCAGAGCGGGACCGCGTCCGCGATTCGCCCTCATCATCCTCTTCCTCATCTTCATCCTCATCACAGGATAAAGATGAGGATGAAGAAGGTGATGAGGATAAGAAACAACGCGCACGCGGTCCCGCTCTGCGCATAGGCGTCACCTTAACGTAAGAAGCCTCATCTAGGAGGGCAACGCTCTGTCGTTGCCGCAGCGGTTGTTCCCTCTGTAGGCTCCGCGGCAATGACGGAGCATTGCCCTCCAGCTCGCTGCTTTTAGGCTTAAGTTGACGCCTATGCGCTCTGCGGGATCCGCGCTACGTCTACGACTACTGCTCAGCGAGGGCAGAGGCCAACTTCAGGTCGTCGCAAAATTCCCGATACACGCGAGCGCGTCTTTCGGTATCCTCGAGGCGCAGCAGGTAGGATGGGTGGTAGGTGAATACGATGCGGTAGGGCAGCGCCGGATCGTCGAACGGGCCTCGGCATTTTTCGATGGACAGCTCGCGACCGGCGATCGCTCTCGCGGCAGTCGCGCCCAGACAGAGGACGACGCGGGGACGTACGGCTCCGAGCTCGGCGGCAAGCCAGGGTTGGCAAGAGGCGACATGAACGGGCGAAGGACGTTGGTGCAGACGGCGCTTGCCAGAAGGCTTCCAGCGGAAGTGCTTCACGGCGTTCGTCAGGTAAATCTGGGTACGGTCCAGCCCGACGCTTTCCATGGCTTCGCTGAGCAGCTGACCGGCGGGACCGACAAAAGGCTGGCCAACGATGTCTTCCTGATCACCGGGTTGCTCGCCTACCACAAACAGGCTGGCGGCAGACGGACCTTCGCCCCAGACCGTTTGAGTAGCGGCTTCGCAGAGCTGGCAGGCTTGGCAGCGGGAGGCTAGATCGCGCAGCTGCTCCAGAGTCTTGTCCTCGGCAACCCAGCGGATTTGGTCGGGACTCTGGCAGCTTGGATGCTCGGAACCGTCTGGCGCGCCGCGCGGGCGGGGACGCGAGCGCGGGACTTCGAGTTCCTCGACCATCTTGCTAGCCCGGCCATAAGAGGCCCCGGCAAGCTCGGAGATCAGATCCGCTTCGGGGAGATTCTTCCAGTAGCGTCGGGGCATCTCGCGCTCCATCATGCGAATGTTGAGACGAGCTGGGTTGAAGATGCTCGCGTAATAACTTTTCCAATACGTCTCCAGTTCGTCGTCTCGAGGAGCGGATTCTCGGCCGACGCCTTCGGTGTAGCGAAGCTCCCTGCCATCCCAGTGGGCAGAGGCGCGAGGCGTGAGAATCGACCAATTCATAGAGGCGAAGCGGTCGCGAAAAAAAGGAGCGGCCAGTCGCAGCACATCGTGAACGGGCTCGTACCAGGCTACGTAGCTCTCGCGTCCTTCAGGGGGCGCAGGAGAAACTTCGACTCGACGGAAGCGCACGAAGGCGGTCATCTTGTGCCGCTCGCGGCGCACGGCCTTGTCCATAAGGGCGAGGGCGCTGACATCGGGGTCGTTCGGCTTGGAGAGCAGAGAGCGGTCGCCTTCGACCGAGATGCGCCACAGCGTTCTGTAGAGCGGGTTCCATCTGTCGGGCGAAGCGTGGCAAGCCACGCGTTTGGCCAGAGCGAGGAATTGGTTCGGAACCGCTAGACGGAGCTTCGCTGGCGGGTCGGGCAAACGGCAATCGGCATCGTATTCAAGGGCGAGGGAGGGCTGCGAAGCTAGCGTATCCATCCACTGGACACAGTCAGGCTGGATCTGGCGAGCGAGCATGTCCCTGGCTTGGATCCGCCAGGATGCGAAGTCCTTGGCATGCAGTTGGATGAACATCTTTTGGTTAGATCTATCCTCGCTGCAGCGGCAGCAAAAGCTGTTCGGCGGGTTGGGCGAGCTGTTGCTTGAGGCGGGAGGAGTCGAGCTGCAAGCCGCTTGGCTGGTGGTCCGATGCGATGATGAAGGGTAGAGCCTTTTTCACTGGAGCGCGCATGCGAGCCAAGTCGGCGAGGGCAAGGCTGCCGTATCGGCGCGCCGCGAGAATGGACTCCACGGTTTTCACGCCAAAGCCGGGCACACGCAGCAGGGACTCGCGGGGCGCGGCATTGATATCGAGTGGAAAGAACTCTCGGTGGCGCAAGGCCCAGGCGGCTTTCGGATCGATATCGAGGGGGAGATCGCCCTCGCCTTCCGGCGTGATCTCGTCGAGCTGAAAGCCATAGAAGCGCAGGAGCCAATCGGCCTGATAGAGGCGGTTTTCGCGGACGAGCGGGGGCGACTTGGGCGGCAGGAGAGCAGAGGCGTGGGGAATAGGGCTGTAGGCGGAGTAGTAGACCCGCTTGAGACGGTAGGATCGGTAGAGATAGTCGGCGCGCTTGAGAATCTGGCGGTCGCCCGCCTTGTCGGCTCCGACAATCATTTGCGTGCTTTGGCCGGCGGGGGCAAAGACGCGTTCCCTGGCAAGGGCGGAGCGTTGACGTGTTGTATTGGCGGACTTGCGGCGATCCCGACTATCGTCCTGGCGGGCTCGGATGCCCGCCATGCTGCCTTGGATACGGCGGAGGTTTTTCTCGGGAGCGAGTTGCTCGAGGCCTTGCTGAGTGGGCAGCTCTATGTTGACGCTGAGCCGGTCGGCGTACTTGCCGGCTTGAGCGATCAGCTCGGGCGAGGCCTCCGGGATGGTCTTCAGGTGAATGTATCCCCGAAACCCATGCTCGCAACGCAGGGTCTGGGCCACGCGGTTGATCTGCTCCATCGTATGGTCAGCGTTTCGCGCAATCCCGGAGCTGAGAAAGAGACCTTCTATATAGTTTCGCTTGTAGAAATCCAGAGTGAGAGAAACGACCTCGGCGACGGTGAAGGAGGCCCGCGGAGTATCGCTGGAGCGACGATTGACGCAGTAGCGGCAGTCGAAAATGCAAGCGTTGGTGAAGAGGATCTTCAGCAGCGAGATACAGCGGCCATCCGGAGCATAACTATGACAGATACCCGAGCCTGTGGTAGAGCCGATAGCGTCTTTGGCGCCCAAGCTGTGGCGACGGACTCCTCCACTGCTGGAGCAAGACGCGTCGTATTTCGCCGCATCGGCCAGAATCTCCAGTTTCCTTCGCGTGTCCATGGTCGAAGCTATACTATAGAACTCTGCTCTGGGACAACGGCAGTCCTACCCAGCAGGCAACGGAAAGCAGTGCAGAGGACCACGGCAGTCTTGAGACGCAAAAAAGCCGCAAGCCCCTCGGGGGAATGCGGCTTTGCCAATTCAATCGGTCGTCCAGATCAGCTATCGCCGTCGTCGCCGATGGCTTCAACCGGGCAGCCTTCCAGAGCCTCCATACACAAGTCGATGTCTTCCTGGGTCTTCGGCTGGTTGTAGACGTAGGAATAGGCCTCGCCGTCGTTCCGGGTGAAGAAGTCCGGAGCCGTTTCTCGGCACAGATCGCAGTCGATGCACTGCTCGTCCACGTAAAACTTGCCTTCCGCGTTATCGGCCCACTTATCGTTTTTGTCTGCCATAGCCCGCGTTTAAACTGAAAACCCACCCAGCCTGTCAAGCGAGGACCAGTACGGCAGGCGCTAAAGCGAATCCCACCGCACTGTATTAGAAGGGCTTAACTTGCGTCAGGACAGGCTATTCAAGCCAATCGCGAATCCCCGCAGCCACGCGGGCAACCGCTCCTCGACTCTCACCATGCCAACGAAGACCCGCTTCGCCCATAGCCCGACGAGACTTCTCGTCATCCGCCAGATCCAAGATGGCTCGAATCGCCTCCTCTTCGCTGGCTACCTGCCGGGCTGCTCCAGAACGCAAAAGCCCGGCCGCAATCGCCCGGAAATTCGACATCCCCAAGCCGAAAACCATGGGTACTCCTAGAGCCCCGCACTCCACCGGAGTCTGACCCTCGGCGTGGGGAGGCAATGACTTTCCCACAAAGGCTAGATCGGCCAATTGGCTCAACATCCGCAGCTCGCCGCTCGTGTCAGCCACCAGAATGTCGACATCTCCGCTCGGCAAGCCACGCGACTTGAAATGGCAACGCCACTGCGACGCCTCCTCGTCCATCAGTCGCTCGAGCTCGTCTCGACGCTCCGCATGACGCGGCACGATAAGCAGCCGGGCATCTGGACGCGATCCCCGCAGCTCTTCGAACGCCTTCAGGAGCATCGCCTCTTCCCCCGGCCAGGTTGAGGAACCCAGGAGCAGGAATCCTTCTCCCAAGCCTAACTCCGTCCGGAGAAGGGTTCGATCCTGCAGGCCGAGCAGAGGCCCTACCTGCGAATCCAGTTTGATGTTGCCGGTATTCTCCACGTTCTCCGGCGAGATACCAAGCTTCACGAATCGGTCCCGATCCAGCTCCGAGCCCGCATAGACCCGAGTCAACTTGCTCAACACCCCTCCCACCAGCCAACGCAGCTTCTTCATAGAGCGGAACGAACGATCCGAAAGTCGTCCATTCACCAGCAAAAACGGCACCCCTCTTCGATTCGCTTGGCGTATATGCTCTGGCCAAAGCTCGGTCTCCGCGCAAACGGCCACGTCAGGATCTATTTGCCGCCAGACGCTTCGACTAAACGGCCAAAAATCGGTCGGAAAATAGGATACGCCAATCACCAGCTCGCCGTAGTTCTTCTTCGCCAAGGCGTAGCCCGTACTCGTAGTAGTCGTCAGGTAGATCTCGAGACGCTCGTCGCTCGACAACTCCCGCAGAAGCGGCTCGACAGCCAACATCTCGCCCAGACTCACCGCCTGTATCCAGACTCGACGCTTGCCAGGAGCCTTCTCCGGCACCCTAAGCCCCAAGCCGAAGCGCGTGCCGAAACGCTCCCGATATCCGCCCCTACGACGCATATGCAACACGTAGCGCGGGAGGCTCAGCAAAACGAGCGGGGCGAACAAAAGCCTGTAGATCCAGATAAACACCGCTGCCTTCAAAACCCGAGCCCCAAGCCCAAGGCAAGCCTGGGCGCCCTCAACAATCTTCATCCACTTCTTCATCTGCTTCTACTTCTTCCTCCCAAACCAAGAAAACCTGGAAAGAAGAAGATGAAGAAGCAGAAGCAGATGAAGATTGGCAAAGCTGCGCCCCAGAACCCAAAACTCTCGAGCCATTTCCTTCTTCCAAATTCCCGGCGCCTCATCCCTAATCCTCACTCTCCCATGGACCACTTGCACGCATACTGGAGAATGGAATACGTCGTCCAGGAGACTACTCCAGACCGGCGACACCCCTTCGTCGAGCTTCCCAAGCTAGGCGACGACAAGGCCGCCCTTATCGTCAGCCGCGAGACGCACAGCTTCATCCTGATGAACCGCTACCCCTACAATGGCGGTCACCTGTTGATTCTCCCCTACCGCGAAGTTCCCGACCTCGAAGACCTCACTCCCGAAGAGTTCCACTGCTTCTCCCAAACCACCATCAAGGCCAAACGCATCCTGCAAGCCGCCCTCAAACCGGACGGCTTTAACATCGGCATCAACATCGGCGAAGCCGCCGGAGCCGGCGTCCCTCGCCATCTCCACCAACACGTCGTCCCCCGCTGGAAAGGCGACACCAACTTCATGCCCGTACTCGGCTCCACCCGCGTCCTCCCCCAAGCCCTAGAGGCCCTCTGGGAAAAGCTCCACGCCATCGCAGCAGAGCTGCGATAGGCAGCTATTCAGTCTGTAGCTCTTCCGTCCAGCACCCACCTCCCAACTCTTAACTCTTCACTCTTAACTTTTCACTCCGTTTTGCCTTCCCGCAAACTACACTTCCAAAGTCCGCGCCAGCTAGGCGAACTCTACTGCGGTCGCGAGGAAAACCTCGAACTGCTCGAGCAGACCTTCGACGCGACCGTGCTCAGCCGCGACAACTGGGTGCAGATCGAAGCCCCGTCCCCCGACGCAGTCGAAGCCGTAGCCGAAGTCTTCAACATCCTCCAGGAGGGCCGCGAACAAGGTCTCAACATCAAGAACGCCGATTTCCAGAAGGTTGCGAACGGCGTGGCAAACGGTCGCCAGGACGAGCTGCGCTCTCTCTACGAACGCGGCACCGTGATCAAGACCAAGCGAAAGAGCATCGTCCCGAAAAGCGTCGGGCAAAAAAGCTACCTCGCCGAAATCTTCGCCAACGACGTCGTCTTCGGGATAGGCCCCGCTGGCACAGGCAAGACCTACCTCGCCATGGCCGCTGCCGTGTCCAAGCTGCTCTCCGGCGACATCGAACGCATCATCCTCAGCCGTCCCGCCGTAGAGGCTGGCGAGACCCTCGGCTTCCTGCCCGGAGACCTGCAGGAGAAGATCCTCCCCTACCTTCGTCCCCTCTACGACGCCCTGCACGACATGATGTCCCCCACCGACGTGGAAAAGCTCATCGAGCGCGGCATCATCGAGATAGCGCCCCTCGCCTACATGCGCGGCCGCACGCTCAGCAACGCCTTCGTCATCCTGGACGAAGCCCAAAACACCACGCCCGAGCAAATGATGATGTTCCTCACCCGCCTGGGCGAGGGCAGCCAGATGGTCGTCACCGGCGACCTCACCCAAATCGACATTCCCAAGGCCCGCATTTCCGGCCTGCTCGAGGTCAAAAACATACTAAAAGGCATCAAAGGAGTCGCCTTTCATTTCTTCGACAACACTGATGTCGTAAGGCACCAGCTCGTGCAACGCATCATCGAAGCCTACGATCGCTACCGTGACACCCACCAGTAGGGGCAGGAATAGCTTGCTCTAGATTGAATCATTCCGATACACGCGAGTCCATCTACGTATGCCGTTCTCAGAGCAGTTCAAGGCGTGGTTCAACAAAGCCTTCGCCAAGAAGCGCAAACGCCGCACCGAGACCCCCTCCTCCCTCCCCAAGTTTCTGGAGGAGAATCGGGTCGTCGCGGTCCTCGTCTTCGTCGTCACCGTAGCCGCCATCGTCACCACCAGCTTCGTAGGCATCAAGCCCGGCGGCTTTCAGATCCTGCCCAACCAAGTCGCTTCCATCCGCATCGCCGCCGCCGAGAGCTTCTCCTACCGCAGTAAGATCCTCAGCGAACGCAAGCAGCAGCAGCTCCTGGACTCCGTCCCCCACGTCTACCGCATAGACATGGAGCCCTACCTCACCTTCGAGAAGCACGTCGGCGAGCTGCTCGACGCCATCGAAAGGTTCCTCGCCGTCGAGCAAGACCTCTCCGCCAGCCGCGCCCGCCAGGAGATCGAAAGCATCACTAGCGACTTCAACGCCAAGGGCGACTACCGACTCTCCGCCGACAACCTCGAAGCCATCATCGACCATGCCGACCTCGATACGATAGAGGAACTCGTCAAAACCGGCCTGATCTCCATCCGCGAGAGCTACAAGCTCGGCATCTACGACCAAAACGACCCCACCTTCGCCTTCGGCAAAGACAGCGTCGCCATCTTCCACATCGCCAACCAGGACGACAAGATCGGCCAGAAACGCGTCGAATCCATCGAAGACGCCCTCCGCTCCGTGCGCATCAACCTCGGCGCCGCCAACATCTCGCCCGACGTCGCCGAAGCCGTCAGCCGTCTCTTTCGCGACGCCCTCAAGCCAAACCTCCGCAAAAGCGTCAGAGAAATGGAACGCCTGCGCGAGGAGATGAAGGCCTCCTTCGAGCCCGTCATCGTGACTGTCCGAGAAGGCGCCAGCATCATCGAGCTAGGCCAGCCCGTCACCCCCGAGCAGCATGAACAACTGCTCGCCTATCAACGCCATCTCGCCGACAAGGACGTCGGCGCCATCGACAACCAGCTCATCGGGCGGATTCTCCTCGTGCTCGCCATGGTCATCGCCGCCACCTTCTACATCCGGCTCGAGCACAAGGTGACGCTGCAGTCCAACGGCCGGCTCGCCTTGCTCGCCCTCGTCGTAGTCATAAACCTCCTGCTCATCCGCACCTGCTACGAGCTCGGAAACTTCGAAGCCTTCCTCTACGACAGCAACCTGGCCGCCATCCTCCCCTACGTCACGCCGACCGTGCTGGCCCCCATCATCGTCGCCATCCTCATCGGCACCGGACCCGGGCTTCTCATGGCCCTCATGATCAGCCTCTTCACCGCCGTCATGTTCGGCAACCGGCTCGATCTGCTCGTCATGTCCTTCCTAGCCTCCGCCGTCGGCATCTACGTCAGCCGCAATCTGCGCAAGCGCGGCCGCGTCGTCACTGCAGGCTTCTTCGCAGGACTCAGCATCGCCATCTTCACCCTCCTCTTCAATTCCATCGACGGCCTGCCCTGGCCCACCATCATCTACCAGATGGTCGGCGGCCTGCTCACCGGACTCGCCGAAGGCGTCGTCATCGTCGGCCTGCTACCCATTCTCGAAGGCCTCTTCAAACGCACCACCGACATCACTCTGCTCGAGCTCTGCGACTACAACCACCCCCTCCTGCGACGCATGCAGCTCGAAGCCCCCGGCACCTGGCACCACTCCCTCATGGTCGCCAACCTCGCCGAAAACGGCTGTAACGCCATCGGAGCCAACGGCCTGCTCGCCCGAGTCGCCTGCATGTTCCACGACATCGGCAAGCTCGTAAAACCCGAGTACTTCACCGAAAACCAGCTCGAAGGCTACAACCCCCACGACGAAAAGTCCCCCTCCTTCAGCGCCCTTATCATCAAAAGCCACGTCAAGGAAGGCGTCGATCTCGGCCTCACCTACAAGCTGCCCCGTCCCATCATCGACGCCATCCGCCAGCACCACGGCACCAACCTCATCCGCTTCTTCTTCCACAAAGCCAAGCAGCAGAGCGACAACCCGGATCAAGTACAAGAGTCCACCTACCGCTACGACGGCCCCAAGCCCCAGAGCAAGGAAGCTGCCGTCATCCTGCTCGCCGACTCCATCGAAGCCGCCAGCCGCTCCCTGCCCAAGGTTACTCCGCAGAACATCGAGGAACTCGTCGACCGCATATTCGCCTCCAACATCGACGACGGCCAGCTAAACGACAGCCCGCTCACCATCGCGGAAGTCGCCAAGGTCCGCGAAAGCTTCATCTTCACCCTGCTCAACTCCCTGCACTCGCGCATCGCCTACCCCGGCCAAAAGACCGAGGAAAAGGCCGCCAAGAAGATCGATGAAAAGCCAGCCGAACGCGTTGAGGCTAACGTTGGTAAATAGCCTGTGTCCAGAATTGGACTACAGCGAAGCCGAAATCCAGCGCCTCATCCAGGTCCTTGACCGCGACGGCTCCTTCGATCCCCCCGTCGGCGAACTCTCCATCGCCTTCGTCGATCAAGAGGAGATCGCCCGCCTGCACGACCAGTTCATGGGAGACCCCACGCCCACTGATGTCATCACCTTCCCTGGCGACCCCGAACTGGAACTAGCCGGCGAGATCTGCGTCTGCCCCCAAGTCGCCCGCGACTACGCCCTGAAGCAAGGTCAGGAATTTTCTCCAGAACTCGCCCTGTATCTGATCCACGGATACCTCCACCTCTGCGGCTTCGACGACATCGAAGAATCCGACCGCGCCCAAATGCGCCAAGCCGAGCAGCAGGCCCTGCAAATCGTCCGCACCGCAGCCGCGCTGCCAAGCTTCCGCTTTGCGTAGAGAAAAGACCATGCTCGTCCTTTTCATAGTCGCTGTGATTCTCGTAGTTTGGACAGCCTGGAGGGCCAACGACGAGCTCTTTACTGACGAACGCAAAAAAGCTGCCCAAAACCAACTTCACTCCCCTTGGGAATCAGTCCTCGAACCGGAAGAAATTGAAGAGATTTTCTCAGATCGCTATCCCCTATGCGTGAACTGCGTGCATCCAGAATCAGCCCCAATCTGGATATGCGAAAAATGCGGATGCCCGACAGGGCACTATACGCCGTACATGCCCTATTTGAAGATCTACTGGACCGGCTGGCTTTTCCGCTCCGGAGTCGATGGCAGCGTGAAACTAACGCCTCTTCGCTGGACCGGATTTATCCTGTCATGGCTTCTCAACTACGGCTTTTTCTTTCCGCTATATCTGTACAGGCTGATTCGAAGTTACAACGGCAAGCATATAGTCGAGAAGAGAAACGATATAAAGTCAGGCGATAAAGGAACTCAATAATCCAATCGCCCAACCAGGAAATGAGGGTGTGTTTTAACGAAAGTGTCGCCTTTCGATTTGCGGTACTGATCGAAGCGAGCGCGAATGAAAATGACGGAAGCTACTCGCTGTGTCTCCGTGTAGTCGCGTTCGTGAGAACGCGAATAACGAAGCCCATCTGTGAAGATCTGCGCAATCTGCGGGCAAACAATCGCTATTCGATCCTACCCATCTCCTCCAGCCTCGCAGGATCCACTCCGCTCGCCCTCAGCTCTCTCAACCCCATTGCCTTGTCCCTTTTGGCCAGCCGCCGCCCATCCGTATCCAAAACTAAAGGACAATGGAAAAACGCCGGTGCCACCTCCCCCAAAGCCCGGTAAATCAACAACTGCCTCGCTGTCGAAACCAGCAAGTCCTCTCCCCGCACCACCTCGGTAACCCCCTGCGCCACATCGTCCGCCACCACCGCCAGCTCGTAAGACGGAATCCCATCTTTACGCCACACCAAGAAATCCCCGAAGTCTCGTCCCGCGACAAACGCCTGCTCCCCCAGCCGTCTGTCCACAAAACCCACTCGTTCTCCGTCCGGCACCCGAAACCGCCAATTCACCTCTAGCGCCTCCGCCTCACTCGCAAACTCCCACTCCCGTTCCCGACACGTCCCAGGATAGATCGCCTCTCCCCCCTCGGCATGCGGAGCCCGAGCCGCCTCCGCCACATCCTTGCGCGAACACCAACACGGAAAGATGAACCCTCCATCCCGCAACTTTCGCCAAGCCGCTCGAAACGCCTCCAAACGCTCGCTCTGCCTAAAGACCTCCGGTTCCCAACGCAGTCCAGCCCAAGCGAGATCCTCCTCCAAGGCCGCCACGAACTCCGGCTTGCAACGCGCCATATCCAGATCCTCGATACGCATAAACAAACGTCCTCCCGCTTCCTCAGCCCGTCGCTGGGCAGCAAGAAAGGTACGGGCGTGCCCCAAGTGCATAAAGCCCGTGGGCGTGGGAGCAAGGCGGCCTATGTAGGATCTGTCTGCCTGTTTCATTCGAGCAACGAACTCCGAAAGCCCCCAGCAAAGCCCGCCGCGAAATTTCTCCAAACTTTTTCTTGCCCGAACCAGTTCGCTAGGCATTCTTCGAAACCGACCTATCAAACTACCAACTGAATCGACCGCTTCTATGACGCTCATGATGGCATACAACACCATTAACCTTTCTCGAAAGGACGAGCCGCTCACAAGGAACTGATCGACAAGAAGAAGGCTCGTCTCGGAAAACTTTCCAGCGGGCCAAAGCATTTTTCCCTCCCCCCCCTATGGCCCGCTTAACAGCGGGCCTTTTTTCGTCGCTCGAACCAGCGAAAATCCATCTCCCAACTCTTGAAATCCAAACTCTTTCACGCAACGCCATCGCACTCGCCCAAGACCGATGCGAAGGCGAAAACTCTTCTCTCCCATGCTCCAAGAAAAACCTACGCCTGCTTCCAAAGGCTCCGGGCTACCCCTCATCTGGCCCCTCACCAACGGATTTCGCGCCCTGTACGCATGGGCTGCCGGAGCCCTTTTTCTCACCACGCTCTTCCAATTTCTCATCCCGCTCATCGGCAGCGCCACCATAGATTTCGTCCTTACCTCAGAGAAGACTGAGCAAAGCCCGCTGCTCACCCTGATCATAGACTTCCTCGGCGGACCGGAAACCGTGCGAGCCAATCTCTGGATCCCCGCCATCGCCATGGCTGTTTTCGCTGCGCTCGGCGGGCTCTTCAACTACAGCCAGAAGCTATCCGCCGCCAAAGCCTCGGACGGAATATGCAAGCGACTCAAGGACCAGCTCTACGATCACATCCAGCGCTTGAGCAACCGCTACCTCGACCAGGCCCAGACTGGCGATCTCGTACAGCGCTGCACGTCCGATATCGAGACGACGCGCATATTCCTCGCCGCGCATGTCGTGGAAATCGGCCGCTCGATCATCCTCGTCATAGCCGCTCTGCCCATCATGCTTTCCCTGCACGTGGGCCTGACTGCCGTATCCATGGCGCTGATACCCTTCATCGTCGCCTACAGCTACTTCTACATCAAGCAAGTCAAGCACGTCTTCACGGAGGTCGACGAAGCCGAGGGCCGTCTCACCGCAGTCGTGCAGGAGAACATCACCGGCATCCGTGTGGTGCGGGCCTTCAACCGCCACGATTTCGAGATCGAGAAGTTCTCCACCCCAAACCGCGAGTACCGCGAGACAAGCATCCGCCTCATCAGGCTCATGTCCTGGTTCTGGTCCATCTCGGATATCGCTTGCCTCGTGCAAATCGGAGCCGCCCTCTTCGCAGGAGCCTACCTAGCCCTGCAAGGAAGCATCTCGGTGGGCACCCTCTTCGCCTTTCTCGCCCTGCTCAACCTCGTGCTCTGGCCCGTGCGCATGATCGGCCGCATCCTTACCGACCTCGGAAAGACCACCGTAGCCCTAGGCCGTATCAACGAAATCCTTACGCAGCCCTTCGAAACGCAAGCCGACGAGGTGTCGATCACTCCCGACCGGCCCGCCGTCGGCCGCATCGCGGTACGAGACGTCACCTTCTCTCATGCCGACACCCCCACCTTGCAGGACATAAGCCTGGAGGTGGAACCCGGCGAGACCCTCGCCATCCTAGGTCCATCCGGAGCAGGCAAGACCACCCTCATGCATCTGCTGCTGCGCTTCTACGACTGCGACTCCGGTCGTATCGAGCTCGACGGACAAGACATCTGTTCGCTCGACCGGGCCTACCTGCGGGCCCAGTTCGGAGTCGTCCTGCAAGAGCCCTTCCTCTTCTCGCGCAGCATCCGACACAACATCGCCTTCGGCGCCTCCACCGCGAGCGAAGCCGACATCGAACGCGCTGCCAGGGTCGCCTGTATCCACGAAACCATTCAGAACTTCTCCGAAGGCTATGAGACAGAGATCGGCGAACGCGGCATCACCCTCTCCGGAGGCCAGCGCCAGCGACTCGCCATCTCCAGGGCCCTGCTCGGCGAGCCCCCCATCCTCCTGCTCGACGACGCTCTCAGCGCCGTGGACAACGAGACCGAGTCCGCCATCATCAAGGCTCTGCAAGACCGCCGCGGCAAGCAGACCACCATCGTCATAGCCCACCGCCTCTCCACCCTCTCCCACGCCGACAAGATCGTGGTGCTCGAAGGCGGCCGCATCACCCAGCACGGCACTCACCAAAGCCTCACCAAGGAGGAAGGCCTCTACCAACGCCTCTGGAACATCCAAACCCAACTCGAAGCCGCTCTGGCGGAACCAGAGGAGGCAAATAGACTGTAGGCGCTTAGGCAGACAGAAACTCTTCGCTCTTAACTCTTAACTTTTCACTTCTCCATGATCCAAGAGGACGAAATCAAATCCAAGATCGACCTCGATCTCTGGGGTCGCATCTTCCGTTACGCCCTCAGCCACAAGCGACTGCTCATCCCACTCGCGGCTTCCGCCACGGTTCTCGCCGTGATCGACACCTTCTTCCCCATAGCTACGAAATGGGCGATCGACGTCATCCAAGGCAGCGGCGTCATCAAAGATCTGATACCCGTCGGAGTCTTCTATCTTTCCCTCTCTGCTGGGCTCGCCTTCTGCGTATTCGTATTCATCCACTGCGCCGGCGGCATCTCCCACCACATCGCCCACGACATCAAAAGAGACTGCTTCAAGCGGCTCCAGGAGCTCGAGTTCGCCTTCTACGACAAGCAGCCCACCGGCTGGCTCATCTCCAGACTAACCGCCGACTGCGACCGCCTCTCCCGCATCCTTGCCTGGGGTTTTCTCGACGTGCTTTGGGGCTGCCTCTACGTGCTCGCCATGAGCGTCGCCATGCTCCTCCTCAACTGGAAACTGGCTCTCATCGTGCTCGCCACCCTGCCGGTCCTAGTCGCCCTCAGCCTTTTCTTCCAGCGCCGGATGCTCTTCACCTCCCGCCAGATCAGGAAGCACAACGCCCGCATCACCGCCTCCTACGGCGAGGGCATCGCTGGCGTCAAGACCACCAAGACCCTCGGTCGCGAAGTCGAGAACCTCGGCGAATTCGAAGGCATGTCCACCGACATGTACCAAGCCTCCGTGCGCCGCGCCTTTCTCAGCGCCATCTACCTGCCGCTTGTCATGCTCGTAGGCAGCCTCGGCTCCGGCCTCGCCCTCTGGTACGGCGGCGTCAACCTCCTCCAAGAGGCCATCAGCCTGGGCACCCTAGTCGCCTTCATCAGCTACGCCGGAAACCTCTTCCAGCCCATCAACCAGATCGCGATGATCCTGGCCGAAATCCAAGGAGCCCAGGCGGCCGGCGAGCGCGTAATGAGCCTGCTCGCCACCAAGCCCGAGATCGTCGACTCCCCTGAAGTCCTCGAGAAAATCGCCAACCACCAGGCCCTACAGTCTAAACAACCTATCCGCAGGACCCTGCACAGCCTCGCAGAGGCGAAGCAAGGGCAGCCTAACCCCCTCTCGCCAGCGCCCACGCTGGCGAACGACGGCCACCCGAACCGCATCGACGAAATCCAGTTCAAGGACGTCACCTTCTCCTACAACCAAAAGGAGACCGTCCTGAAGAACTTCAACCTCCGGGTGAAGCGCGGCCAGACCATCGCCCTCGTCGGCCCCAGCGGCGGCGGCAAAAGCACCATAGTCAGTCTCGTATCCAGATTCTACGAACCCACCGGCGGCGGCGTGCTCATCGACGGCATCGACTATCGGCAACGCAGCCTGGCCTGGCTGCAAAGCCAGCTCGGCATCGTATTGCAGACGCCCCACCTCTTCAACGGCACCGTCCTGGAAAACATTCGCTACGGCCGGCTCGACGCAACTCCAGAGGAAATCCGCGAAGCGGCCAACCTCGTCAACGCCCACGACTTCGTCATGAATCTCGAAGACGGATACGACACGGTGATAGGCGAAGGCGGAGCCCGGCTCTCCACAGGCGAGCGACAGCTTATATCATTCGCTCGCGCCCTCCTCGCAGACCCGCAGATCTTCATCATGGACGAAGCCACCTCCTCCATCGACACCGAAACCGAAAAGCTCATCCAAGACGGCATGCAGCGCGTCTTCGAAGGCCGCATCAGTTTCGTCATCGCCCATCGACTCTCCACTATCCGCTCCGCCGACCAGATCCTCGTCATCAAGCAAGGCGAAATCGAAGAGCAAGGCACCCACCAAGAGCTTCTCGCCCGCCGAGGCCACTACTATGAGCTCTACACCAACCAATTCCGCAACGAAGGCGTCAACCGAGCCATGGAAGCAGGGTAGATAGAAGGGAGGACGAAGAACCACTATCCTATGAACCTACTATTCGTCTGTAGCCGTAACCAATGGCGAAGCCCGACAGCCGAAGCAATCTACCGTAAACGTCCAGGCCTAGTGGTTCGTTCCCGAGGCACCAGCAAAAGAGCCGTACGCCATGTGTCTGCCAATGACCTAATGTGGGCCGACCGGATCTTCGTAATGGAACGCAAACACGCGCTACGCCTCAGAGCCGAACATCCGAAAGCTCTCCAATACAAGAAGCCCGAAATCCTCAACATCCCAGACAAATATCGTTTTATGGCGCCAGAACTGATAACCATACTCAAAAAGACCATAGACCTACTCCTCGCTTGAATTGATGTGAGTCCAGAAAGCAGCTCATTGTCCTATTTATAAGGTAGGGCCCGACCGCCGGGCGGGCCGCGTTGCAGGATCTAACTTCCACGGCGGTCGGGCCCTTCCTTGAATCGAATCCACATAACTTCGAGACGTGCCCGACTCTTTCAATAATATCGAAATTTGCGTTGACTCACGTCTAGATCGGTCGAACCTTCCCCTTTCACCCAAAGCCAGAAAGAGAAACGCGATATGAATTATCTTCTACACATGATCACCCGATCCAATTCAGCCAAACCGCGTCTCCTTTCGCGCCAATCCTAGCTTCTGCCCAGCCAGGCTAATCCACCGACCGGAGACCTCGAACAGAGCTCCGGTTTTTTTTTGCGTCTACAAACCTCCTC
Source organism: Pelagicoccus sp. (assembly GCA_028284635.1). GTDB lineage: Bacteria > Verrucomicrobiota > Verrucomicrobiia > Opitutales > Opitutaceae > Pelagicoccus. The sequence continues at coordinate 58,041 of JANQRJ010000001.1, read as the reverse complement.
TCAACGAATCCAGACAATGACTCCTTACAAAACTTTCTTCGCGCCGTTTCGGTTACGAACATCTATCCTTCTAATTCTCGCAAGCAACGCTCCCCTACTCGGTCAAGACTTCGATCCGGATCCTCAGACAGGCGCGCCTGCGCCTGCCAGCGAAGGCGAGGCGATCGTCAGCGAGAAGGATGCCGTCGACCTGGTCGACGATTCGTCAATCGGGGAAGCCATACAGAGGCGACCCGACCTCGACTTCTCAAACGTTACCATAGATGGAGAGGATTCCAATCTCTCCCTGGACAGCATATCCGCAAATTCGGTCGCTTCAGTCGAAGTGCTGAAAGCAGTCACGCCCGACCTGGATGCCGACTCGCGTGGCGGATCCATCAGCCTGCGCTCTAAACCCGCCTACGAACAAGAGCAGCCCAACTATCAGGGAAGCGTGGAATCGTCGTACCACTCCCTCTTCGAAGAATTCGGATACGACTCCCGCTTCTCCATGGGCGGACCGATCAACAAAGCTCGCACCTGGGGCGGTCGCCTTGCGATCAGGCGCCGAGAAACTGTAGACGGCAATGAGAGTGTTTTCCACGACTGGAAGACCATCGATTACGCCGACGCGTCCGAATTCGTTCTCAAGACATTCGGCGTAGAAGTATACAAAAGAGAAAGGACCTCGAGCGAGATAAACGGCTTCTTGGACTACAAGGCAAGCGAGTCCCTCTCCTTCTTTTGGAGAGCCTCGTACGAAAATACCGATTCGTTCACCATACTTCCACAGCTAAGGCATCGTATCGACGATGGAACGTATATCAATATCGGCGAAGATGAAGTCCTGATAGAAGGCTCCCTCGTTCAACGTAGCCTCAGAGCCTGGGAAGGGCTGAACGACGAACTGGAAACCGCTATTGGCGGCGCCTTCCAAAACGAATCGATAGAGCTCGACTTCAAATTCACGTACAAGGAGGACGACTACGAAGAACCCGACTACTTCGTCATCGACTTCCGACAAGAGGATGTCGACCTGCGCTACACCCTGGAAGAGCCACTCTACCCGGTACTCGCCTCTACCGACGGCAAGGACCTGGAAGACGCGTCGGCTTTTGCATTCGAAGACGTCAACTCGCAACTCTGGCAGGTCCAGGAAAGCGACGCAATCGGCGCCTTCAACCTGAAATGGCTAGAGCCCTTCGATCGCAAACACGTCTTCCTAAAGGCGGGGGTCAAAAGCAGGCTCAGGGAGAGAGACCAGTTTTCCGGCGACAAGATCTACGATCGCTACGACGGCTCCTTCACCCTCGAAGACGCTCTTTCGACGGAGAGCTTCCCAGAGCATTCCCAAGGCCGCTATAGCTTCGACACGTTTCCAGACGTCTTCGCGGCCCGCGCCTTTATCGCCAACGACCTGGACGGCTTCGAACTTAACGAGCGCCGCACCCGCGAGCAGTCCGATCCCAATACCTACTTAGCCGAAGAACAAGTCGATTCCATCTACGGAATGATAAACTGGGAGCGCGAAAAATTCCGCGCTCTAGTCGGCTGGAGACACGAAGCGACCACTGTGACCTTCGTGGGCAACGAAGTCGTGCTCGGCGAAGACGAAACAGGCGATACCATATATATCGAAACCAACGCTACTCGTGGCGAATCAAAGTATGCCAACGACTTTCCCAACGCTCACTTCCGCTATCGCTGGAACGAGAACATCACCTTCATCGGCTCTTATACGAACACCATAAAACGGCCTAACTACCGTTCGGTCGTACCCTTTCGGCGAGTCAATCTCGAGGACCGCTCTATCGACGAGGGCAACCCCGATCTGCGGCCGACGCTCTACGCCAACTGGGACCTCTCCGCAGATATCGAACTGCCGAACGAAGGTCTGCTCTCCATAGAATTGTTCGAGCAAAGCGTGGAGGACTTCATATTCGAACGCAAAAGCATCCAAGTCGGCGGCATCTACGACGGCTTCGAACTGGAACGCAACGAGAACAGCTCAAACGCCACGGCGCGAGGAGCGACGATCACATGGAAGCAATCGCTAAAAGGCTTCGGCATCCCAGAAGGCCTGCGACTCAACGTAAACTACACCACCCAGTCATCGGAAATCGAATACCCAGAGAGGCTTGGGGAAATCCTGCCGCTCGCTTTCAAGCCTGAGCAGATCTTCAAGCTCACCCTCACCTACGAAAGCGAACGCTTCTTCGTCCAGCTGAAGCAATCCTATCAAGACCTCGCCATTCGCGAAATCGCGGCTATCGCCGACGAGGACCGCTACCGCAAGCCTCACACTGAAATCGATCTCAATCTCAACTACCGCATCAAGCCCAAGGTCCGCCTCTTCGTGGATCTCAAAAACCTCACGAACACGACTTCCTACAACAACTACGAGGGCGATCCATCGAGACCAAACGGATACCGCTACCGCGAATGGACCGGCGCCGCAGGAATGAAGTTCGAGCTGTAGAACCACCGTACGCGGAGCTGTTTTAACCACTGATAGCACCGATCCTCACTGATGGTCTAGAGCCTAAACCCAAACGTTTTAAAATGAGTTTTTAGGAACCGCGAATGGACACGAATTCACGCGAATGGTTTTCAAGTTGTAGTAAAATTCGCGTCTATTCGTGTTCATTCGCGGTTTCAAATTATTCATATGGGTTCTCAATCAAACAGATATAGAACCTTACTTGCCACAGCGCTTCGCAAGGGAAGGCCCTACACCACTATACTCCTGCAGGATCGAGTCAACAGCATCCAACCTACCAACCATTTCAACATATCAGTGCGAATCAATGTCATCAGTGGTTCTCAATCCAAAGCGAATCAAACCCGACAAGATGCTAACCATACGACAACTGGAAAAATCAGACGCCAGTGCCTTCAAACGCATACGCCTGTTCGCATTGCTCGAAAGCCCGACCGCGTTTGGATCCTCTCATGCCCAGGAAAAAGACAAGCCAATCGAATCCTTCGAGCAGAGGATCGAACGCTCTCCGGACCGCTGGGTTACCGGAGCATTCCAGAACAACGAGCTTGTGGGCACAGTGGGATTCGTCAGAGACTTAGGTCTAAAGTCGCGACACAAAGGCTTCATCTGGGGCATGTACGTGATGCCGGAACACCGCGGATCAGGGATCGGAAAAGCGATATTCAAAGATACCCTATCGCATATCGAAAGAATTTCCGGCCTTCGGCGTATCCGACTCTCCGTTACAACCTCCAACACACCCGCCCTCGAATTCTACAAAAGCTTGGGCTTTTCGACATACGGCGAAGAAAACGAGGCCCTCTACATCGATGGAGCGTTCTACTCCGAATACTATATGGCGAAAAGCGTATAGCGCACCGAGGCGGGAGCGTGCTCCTGACGGGCGCAGCTCGAAGAGCGAAGACTGTCGCACGCGAAGATGCAGGAGATCCACATCACCCCTAGTCCTACTTTCAAAAACTGATCTTACCCAAACGTTTCATAAACCGCAGAGCACGCGGAGATCGCAGAAAACCGTCCAACGGTTTCGATTGATATAAAGCTCCAATCTATATGAGAGAGAATCAAACCACCGATATCACCGATTTACGCCAATGCATTTTATGACCGCGCCCCGACTTCAAGAATATCGGTGTTCATCGGCGCAATCGGTGGTTCAAAAGCCTCTGCGACTTATGAAACTGATGGGCTAAATTTTCAGTCTTTCTTGAAATAATGATTTTGCCGTCCAATGATTTTGCTCCTCTACTCTGGCCGGACCTTTGCGGTAGCTTTGCAAAATCATTGGACGGCAAAATCATTATCGAGGAGGACTGGTTTCGCTGGTTCTCTCTGCAGCGTTCCCAAGGAAAGGGAGAGCGACCTTTGGTGACCAGGGCAGGATTCGTCACTCTTGTGAAAGGCTACCCTAATGCCTTCAAAAAAGAGCAGAAAACTCGGGTTGCATTCGCGTGACGAGCACGCTCCCACCTCGATCCCCCCTCAATATGCGCTTGCGTGACGCGGCTCGCCGATCTCCATATGCGAACTCATGCCACGTTTTCTCAATCTCCTCGCCAACCTCTTCCCTCTTTGGGTTGGTCTCGCCTGCATCTACGCTCTCATCGATCCGCAATGGATCGCCTGGTACGATCGACCGAAAATCATTTGGGGTCTGTCTATCATCATGCTCGGCATGGGCATCACCTTGAGCCTGGAGGACTTCAGGCGAGTCGCCAAGATGCCCAAGGCGGTCATGGCTGGCGTGGGAGCCCAGTTCCTTCTCATGCCCTTCTGGGGCTGGACCCTGGGCAAGCTTCTCCACCTGCCTACCGACTTCGCGGTAGGTCTCATTCTCGTGGCATGCTGTCCCGGCGGAACCGCATCCAACGTCGTCGCCTACATTGCCCGAGCCAACGTCGCCCTCTCCGTGCTGATGACCCTATGCTCCACCACTGCAGCCATCGCCCTCACCCCATTGATGACGTCCTGGCTGGCAGGCCAGTATGTGCCGGTGGACGCCACCGGTCTCTTCCAGACCATGCTGCAGATCGTGCTCGCGCCCGTGGCCCTGGGAGTCGCCCTGCACCACATCTTTCCCAAGCTGGTGAAAGCCGTCACGCCCGTCGGGCCGCTCGTATCCGTGATCGTAATCGCCCTGATCTGCGCCTCGATTCTCGGCGCTCGCCAGCAGGCCGTTCTCGAGTCCGGACCTCAGTTGCTAGGAGCCGTCATCCTGCTGCACCTCGCCGCCTTCGGCTCCGGCTACGTCTTCGCCCGGCTCTTCGGATACGACAAGGATATCCGCCGCACCATCTCCATCGAAGTCGGCATGCAGAACTCCGGCCTCGCCACCGCTCTGGCCACCAAGCACTTCGCCGCCAATCCGCTCACCGCAATCCCCTGCGCCATCTCGGCCGTCATGCACTCGGTCATCGGCAGCGCCCTGGCCGCCATCTGGCGATTCCGGTCGAAGAAGGATTGCTAGGCCGATACGGAGATGGCAGGAGCAAGATCCGCTTTGCGCTCTCCCTGCCTTCGACGCGATGACCGAAAACAAAGGCAAACGCTACCAAGACATCTATCCCTCCGATGCCCTGCTGCGCAGCTCTGACGTCGCCCGGGCCTTGGGGGCGGAGCTGCTGACGCTCGAGTATTTCGAAGCGGAGCCGGATAGCATGCCCACGCAAGCGTTCGAACAGCATCATATCCTGCTGAACTTGAATCCGAACCCGCACCGCGTGGAAAACTGGCGGGCAGGCGAGCATCGCGACTTCATATATCAGGAAAACGAAGTGATCGTCACGCCAGCGGGCATCGAGTCGGGCTGGCGCTGGCACGCTACGTCGAAGGTCATCGTCGTAACGCTCGAACCGGGAAAGCTGCAACGATTCGCCCAGAGCGAAGCCGGTATCCTGTTGACCGCCGCACAGCTCCAGGACGTGCCCCAATTCGTCGATCCCGATCTGACCCAGGCCGGCGTCCTGCTGCTCAACGCCTTGCGCGCAGGAGGCGCCGGTTCGGCAGTGATATTCGAGTCCCTTGCCCGAGTGTTCCTCGTAAAGCTCATCCAACGCTACGGAGTGGAGCCGGATGACGATTTCGCGTTTTCGCAGAGCTTCACCGCCGCCCACTATCAGAAAGTTCTGGAGTTCGTATCCAAAAATTATGGACAGACAATTGCTCTCGAAAACCTGGCGGAGCAAGCGGGACTGAGCCCCTTTCACTTCGCCCGCGTGTTCAAGAAGACCATTGGCCAAACGCCACACCAATTCGTTACCAGCTACCGTATCGAGCAAGCCAAGAAACGCTTGGCCGATCCAGAGCAGACTCTAATCGATATAGCGCTCTCCTGCGGATTTTCCGACCAGGCCCACTTTTCCCGTACCTTCAAGCAGCTGACGGAAAAGACGCCAAAAGCCTGGAGAAAAAGCAGCCAGGGAAGCGGTCCCGGCCTCGCTAGAGCATTTTTCTTTTAACAGGTCGCAAAAGGTGGGTCGGCTTCTCCGAAGACGACTCTCTGCAAGGCCAACGCCATAAGCGTCTTCGGAGAAGCCGCTCCACCTAGAAGTAGCTGCTTTCCAAATGGGATTTGCGACTAACCATCTGAAAAATGCTCTAGCCGACGTCCGCAAAATCTCGGCGCTTCAGAGCCAGAGCAAGATTCTTCAAAAACTAAGCAGTCAGCTGCAAGAAAAGCCGACGCATTTCGGCTAGAGTGCCAGCGTTCCACATCACTCAAAACCGAAAAAGAAAAGGATTACCGAAATGAACACGCTTACAAGAATCGCTCTCGGCGCCGCCGTTCTAGGCAGCGCGAAAATAAATGCCGCGCATGTCGAGCGCGTCGCCTTCCAAAGCGAAGGAACGGAAATCGTCGGACAGCTCTACCTGCCGGAAGGCAATGCCCAAGGCGCCGCTAGGCCAGCCGTTGTCGTCACTGGATCCTGGACCTCCGTAAAGGAGCAAATGCCAGCCAACTACGCCAAGGCGCTGGCCGCCAAAGGCTACATCGCCCTCACCTTCGACTTCCGAGGCTGGGGCGAATCGGGCGGCGACTTCCGCTACGTCGAGGATCCCGTCGCTAAAACCAAGGACATCATCGCGGCGGCAGCCTTCCTAGCCGATCGAGCCGAAGCGGATCCGACTCGCGTCTCCGCTCTCGGCATCTGCGCCAGCGCCGGGTACGCGATCGATGCTGCGGTTGAAAGCCAGCATATCGCTGCGGTAGCCGTAGTTGCTCCCTGGTTACACGATTCCGAAATCGTGGACGAGATATATGGAGGCCAAGAGTCCATCGATCAACTGGTTCAGGCCAGCCGCGAGGCCCTCGATAGATTCGAAAAGACAGGCGAACTCACCACCGTTCCCGCTGCTGGAGACGAAGGCTCCTCCGCCATCATGCAACAGGCTCCATACTATACGGATCCGAACCGCGGACTGATTCCAGAATACGACAACCAGTTCAACATCGCAACCTGGGAGCCTTGGCTGACCTACGATGCGATACGAACCGCAGGCCTCATCAAAAAGCCCCTCATACTCGTTCACTCGCAAGCCGCCGCAATCCCGCAAGGGGCCCGCAAGTTCTCCGAGCGAATGGGATCGAACGGCAAGATGGTGTGGCTCGATAACGCCACGCAGTTCGAATTCTACGACGACGAAGCGACTATCAAGAGGGCCACAGCGGAGGTCGCGAAGTTCCTCGATTCCCTCGAATCCATCGAGACCCAGGACTCCGCAGCCATTCGCACCCTGATCGAGGCGGTCGCTACTCTAGCGGACCTGGGAAACTTCACCGCGCTGCAAACGCTCTACGCCGATGAAGTCCTCGTAGACTACACTTCCCTCGTGGGCGGCCAACCCGAACTGAAAAGCGCCTCCAAGCTCATGACCGAGTGGGCCAACGTCCTGCCTGGCTTCGACCGCACCCGTCACCAAATTTTGGATATAGAGGTCTCTCTATCCGGGCGAAGCGCCGAAGCCAGCGCCCAAATCGTCGCCGATCACTGGGTGGAGGATCTTCATTGGCAGGTAAGCGGACGCTACCACTACCGCTTGGAAAACGACGATAGCTGGCGCATCGCATACCATCAATTCGTTGTCGAGGCGGAACAAGGGACGCGGGACGTCTTCGGCCCCGCGACCGCTAACGCGAAACGGAATCCCGCTCCCTATATCGAACGCCAGAAAAGCGTCGCTGCCGTACGAAGCTTTCTCGAATCGCTCGAAGCCAAGGACATGGAACGTTTCGAGAACCTGTGGGCAGAGGACGCCGTGCAAGACATGCCCTACTCTCCAGAAGGATTTCCCAAGCGAGTCAGCGGGAGGGAAAACCTAGTACGGCACTACGCTAACTGGCCAGAAATCAGCGGCAGGGCAGACTTCACATCCCACCTCGTAATCTACCCCACGCAAGACCCCCAGCTCGTCTTCGCCGAGTGGCGCGGCGACGTCGAGGTGATTCCCACCGGGAGGAAGTATCTGCAGACCTACGGCGGACTCTTTCACGTGGAAAAGGGAAAGATCGCCCTGTTCAGAGAGTACTACGATCCCGCTGCGTTCAGCCACGCCTTCGGCCTATCGGCCATATGAATTGCAACCTCCTCGGCATCCAGTAAGTCTTGGAAGGAAACGGCGCGGTCTGAAAGATCGCGCTGCTTTCATATCCAACACGCCACACCTGCCATGCCGAATCCTGCCCTCTATCCCTCCATTTTCGCCGTCTCCACTCCGGCGTCCGCTCTATGACGCCCGACGCCATCATCATCGGAGCCGGTCTCGCCGGGTTGAGCTGCGCCCGCGAACTGCAACGGCTGGGTCGCAAGCCCCTCGTTCTCGAAGCAAGCGATCGCATCGGAGGGCGGCTGCGCACGGACCGGCACGACGGCTTCCTGCTCGACCACGGTTTCCAGGTTTTGCTCACCGCCTACCCGGAATGCCAGGAAGAGCTCGACTATGACGCCCTTCGCCTCGGCCACTTCAATCCGGGAGCCGAGATCTGGACAGGAAGCCAACGAATCTGCATCGCCGATCCCCTGCGCCAGCCACGTCTCGCCTTCCGCACCGCTCTCAGCCCTATCGGCGGACTGCTCGACAAGCTTCGCATCGGTTCGCTCAAGACGAGACTCGGCCGACGCTCGAATACGGAAATCTACGAATCTTCGGATCGCCAGACGATCGACCATCTCAAGGAACTCGGCTTTTCGCCCTACATGATCGAAGGTTTCCTGCGACCCTTCTTCCGAGGGATTTTCCTCGAAAACGAGCTAAGCACTACCAGCCGCATGTTCGACTTCGTATTCAAAATGTTCGGACAAGGCTACGCAGCTCTGCCCGCCGAAGGCATGGCAGCAATCCCCCAGCAGCTTGTCGCAGCATTGCCCGCAGAGGCGATCAAGCTCGACGCACGAGTCATTTCGGCAAATCGAAACGAAGTCACCCTCGAAAGCGGAGAAACGATACGAGCCGAGACCATCCTCATCGCGACCGAGATGAGCGAAGCGGCAAAACTCTCCGCAGGCACGGAAGACAAGGGTTGGCAGCAGACGCGTTGCTACTACTTCGCAGCCGATAATTCGGTCTCCACCAACGCGTTCATCCTACTCAACGCCAGCGGAAACGGCCCCATCACCAACATCGCCACGCCCAGCGCCGCCAGCCCAAGCTACGCCCCTGAAGGGCAGAATCTGTTCTGCGTATCCATAGACTCTGACACGAAAATAGAAGAGCGCGACCTGAGAGCGGAGTTCGCCCCATGGTTCAACGCCGCGCCCGAGGACTTCCGCTTTCTCAAGTCCTACCATATCCCCCAGTCCTTGCCACGCCAGCGCCCCGGCGACTGCCCCTTCGAAGCCTCCATCCAAGCCACGCCCGAAGGCCTCTGGATCTGCGGCGACCACCGCCACTCCAGCTCCATCCAGGGAGCAATGCGCTCCGGCAAACTGACGGCAAGAGCAGTCCAAGGCTGATCCCGCCCCATCAGTTCCTGGTTTCACCGACCCGTATCCAAGATTGCCAGACGGTCCAAAACAGGACTTTACAAGTACGTGTCCTTACCCTCTTCCAGTTTACTCCGATGGCGATTTCTTTGGAGAAGGCCTTGGGTCAAGCGGCTCTTCTATGAGACCTTGGCGATAGCCCAACGGAAGACGCTGAAATCCACCCTCAATTGCGGGTATGTCGGCGAAGACCTGAACGGCTTTCCGGAAAACCTGCTGCTCAACGAGAATGACAGGTGGAGCTGCCAGCTCTATTGGAAACTCCTCGAGCCTTACCTGAAAGACGGAGATCGTCTCCTGGAGATCGGCTGCGGACTGGGAGGAGGGCTCGACTTCGTAAACCGATGGAAGCGCCTCGATAAGGCGGTCGGTGTGGACTTCGCCGGCCAAATCATCCGCAACTGCAAGAGACGATTCGGCAAAGCAGGCATTCGGTTCGAAAAGGCGAACGCCCTGGCGCTGCCATTCGAGGACGCCTCCTTCGATCTCGTGATCAGCATCGAGGTCTCCCACTGTATAATCGACAAGAAGCGTTACCTGGACGAAGCCCTTCGCGTCCTGCGACCCGGCGGGATCTTCATTTGGGCCGATTTCGTCTACCGACGCCAAACCTCGCGACACAACATCGAGCGATGCGAGGGCGCCATCTCGTCCAGCGACAGCCTTCTCGTCGAAACCGCGGATCTCACTGCCGAGACCATCGCGGCTCTGGAGGTCGCTTCCGATCATCGGATCGCCCATATCGAACAGACGATCTGGAAACCGCTCCAGCCATACGCGAAGGACTTCGCCGTCACCACGCAAAGCTCGCTCTACAAGAGCCTCGTCGATTCGAAAGCCGCTTATCTCGCTTTCGTCCTGAAAACCAGCGAGATCCCCCGCTAGGGCCACCGGGAATCGAACCCAGATCTAAGGTTTAGGAAACCCTTGTTCTATCCGTTGAACTATGGCCCCAGAGCAGGATCGGCAGCGAGCCGGCCGATGAGGCTGATTTCTTAAGAAGAGGCGGGCGGCTGTAAAGCGTTTGCTGTAAACGAGCAATTCGACGGGCGTGTTTCAAAGTGTCACCTGGGCCTACCAAGCTCTTGGGCTTCGCGATGTCGCTCCACTCTGTCGAGTTCGGCTACCTCGACTGTGCAAAGCTTGCTTCAGTAGCCGAACTCGACAGAGTTTTGTACGGCGGTGCAACTCGGACGGCGACACTTTTAGCCGCACCCAACCGTCCATTTTCCCTCGTTTCCGCTATTGACACGGGAGGGGTCGACTCTACTTTTCGCCGTTCCAATTATGAGCACCGAAGCAAAAACCCAGAGCCTTACGCCTCAAGAGCTGGATTTCACCCACGCTCACATCCTCGCCCGCTACGTGACCGAAACTGGCAAGATCATCCCCGCCAAGATGAACCGCATCAACTCGAAGCAGCAGAGGAAGGTCAAGAAGGCCATCCGTCGGGCCCGCAACATGCGCCTGATGATGTAGTCGGAGCCTCGCTCCGCCAGCGAGCGACGCAGGACCGGGTTGGCCTGCGATTCGCCTTCCGCCCATGGCATCCATCCTCCAGCCCACCGATGAAAACTTGAGAGACCTTCGCAAGTTTTTGCTTTTCGGAGGCCTAGCTGGCGTCCCGACCGAGACGGTCTACGGCCTGGCCGCCAACGCCTTCGATCCCGAGGCTTGCGCCAGGATTTTCGAGACCAAGGGCCGACCGGCCCAAGATCCACTCATCTGCCACGTGGCCGGCACCGATGCCCTAGAGGAAATCTGCCGACCGAACGCCCTCGCCTTCAGGCTGGCCAATCGCTTCTGGCCTGGCCCGATCACCTTCGTCCTACCGAAAACCGAACGCATACCGGATATCGTGACAGCGGGACTCGATTCGGTCGCAGTACGCTGCTCGGCCCATCCCGCTCTGCACAAGCTGGTAGAACGCTGCGAATTCCCCCTGGCCGCTCCAAGCGCCAACCCTTTCGCCTACATTAGCCCGACCACAGCCCAACACGTCGAAGCCAGCCTGGGCAGCAAGATCGCCTTCATCCTTGATGGAGGGCCCTGTCCTCTGGGGATCGAGTCGACGATTCTCGACCTGCGCGACGAAGACGCTCCCCGCATCCTGCGCTACGGCGCCTTGCCCGCCGAGGAAGTCGAATTGGAACTAGGTCACTCCATCGAACGACCCAAACCCCAAGTCGAGAGCGAAGGCCAGGCTCAGGTCGCGCCTGGCAGCCTGGCAAAGCACTACAGCCCCCGCACGTCACTGGAGTTGCGACGCGGACTCGGCCCCGACGAGATCTCGAATGCCCCCGAATCTACCGCGATCCTGCTCCTTGCCCGACCAAGCAAGACCGACGGTAAGAACGTTTTCTGGCTCTCCGAAGGCGGTCGGCTTGAAGAGATAGCCGCTCGCCTTTTCGCCACGCTGCGGGAAATCGACGAGGCGGGATTCGAAAGAATCCTGGCTGAAGAGGCTCCAGAACTTGGGCTGGGACTGGCGGTCAACGACCGACTGAGACGAGCAGCCTGCCAGTAGCGCAGGGTAGGGCTGGACCGCCAGGCCGGCCGCGTTGCAGGATCCATTCTCTACGGCCGGCCCGGCGGTCCAGCCCTACCTTGCGCTACCTTGCGCTACCTCTCTTCTTGCGAAGCCGCTTCCTCATCTGTCGCTTCCTCTTCCTCTTCGGAGGAGACCACTCGGGCATTCGCTCGCAGAACGCGGCGTTCGTCCACTTCGGTGACCGCGATTTCCAAGCCTCCCAGAATCATGGTTTCGCCGACACGCGGCATGCGACCCAGGCTGTAGGTGATGTATCCACCAAACGTGGACACCTCTTCGGCTTCGATCTCGATGCCGATCAGCTCTGCCAGGTCGTGCAGCGGAGTGAGTCCATCGACCTGGTAGACGCCTTCCTCCGTCTCGCTTATCAGCTCCTCGTCGCGGTCGAACTCGTCCTGGATTTCGCCGACTAGCTCTTCGAGCACGTCCTCCAGCGTTATGGCCCCTACCGTACCGCCAAACTCGTCGGTAAGCAGGGCGAAGTGCTTGCGGGTCTTGAGAAAGCGTTGCAGCACGATCTCCAGCGGCTCGTCCATGGAGAAGCGGATCATGGGCCGCCTGAGTTCGGTCCATTCGATGCGGCGTTCCTCCTGGCCCCGCCGAAAGACGTCTTTTATGTGAATGATGCCAATGCAGTGGTCGAGGTCCCCCTCGCAAAGCGGAAAGCGGGTGTGGCCTGTCTTGCGGACAAGCTCCAGGTTTTCCTCGATCGTGTCCTCCAGGTCGATGTACTGGAGCTGATTGCGGGGGATCATGATGTCGTGGGCAACCCGCTTGCCCAGCTCAAGAGCATTGCTCACAATGCCTTCCGCCACCGACGGCAAAGCATCGCCCTCGTCGACCATAGAGCGAATCTGGGCCTCCACATCGAGCAGATTCATGTCGAGGCTCGGGTTCAGCCGCAAGGCCTTGAGCAGCAGATCGGAGGCTCCGTTGAGCAGCGCAGAGAGTGGAGCGGCCAGAAAACGAAACAGCGAAACCACCGGCAAAGCCCAGCGAACGGTAGGGACCGGATACTGGAAGGCGATCGCTCGCGGCACGACCTCTCCGAGCACGAAATGCAAGCACACCGCCACAAGCAGGCTCACTAGAATCGAAAAGCGCAACTCCCAGCCGGGAGCCCAGCCAAGGTGGTGGGTCAGGACGAAGGAAAGCGGCACGAGCAGAAAGGCGCTGGCCAGCGTACATATGGAAATCCCTAGGCGCAGGACCTTGATGCTGCCACTCATGTCGTCCAGCAGAGCGGCGATGCGAGGAGCCTGCTTCGCTTCCTTCATCTTCACGGTGCCGAAGCGGGTGAAGCGGAGCTTTACCAGGCTGAACTCAGCGCCGACGAAAATCGCGTTGAGCGTGAGAAGAAAGGCGGCGAGAACACCGTAGACGATGAGTTCGAAGGATGTGAAAACGTTCACTGCTGATTGTTAGGAACTCGAAAGGCGAAGAACGCCCCTGGAGGAAGGCTACCATGCCTCGCCCGAGCTTAGGAGTTCAAGTACGAATTCAAGGAGGCTAAGACCCGCTCGTTTTCCTCGGGCAGACCGATACTGACCCTCACCCAAGCAGGCATGCCATAAGGCGCCAGCGGGCGCACGATCACCCCCTGCTTCTGCAAAGCCTGGAAACAGGCGACGCCATCGCCGACTTTCGCCGAGACGAAATTCGCAGAGCTTGGGATGTATTCAAGATCCAGTGACGCAAAGCCTTGCTCCAGCTGGCGCCGGCCAGCCAAGTTCGCCAATCGGCACTGCTGCACGAAGTCCTGGTCCTGCAACGCGGCGATGGCGGCAGCCTGAGCCACGGCGTTCGCGTTGAACGGCTCGCGAGCCCGGTTGAGCAGGCCCACCAATTCGGCATCCCCATAACCGTAGCCGATCCTCAGGCCCGCCAGACCGTAAATCTTGGAAAAGGTCCGGGTACAGAAGACCTTTCGCCCCGCCAAGAGGAGATCCCGCAAGTCCGGACCGTCCTCCAGGTACTCGGCATAGGCTTCGTCGAGCACGAAAAGCAGATGATCCGGCAGCGATTCAACGAAGGAGCGAATCTCCGCTGCAGTTTTCGCCGTGCCGCTAGGGTTATCGGGACTTGGCAGAAAGACGACCTTCGCGCGTTCGGTGACCGCCGCCGCCATGGCCGGCAGATCGTGTCTGAAATCGACCATCGGCACTTCAACCGGAGTCGCCCCCAAAAGCAGAGTCACGAGCTTGTACACGATAAAGGCCCCCTTGCCCATGACCGCCTCGTCGCCAGCGCCGAGGAAGGCGTGAGCCACGATCTCCAGAACCTCATTCGAACCGTTGCCCACAATGAACTGCTCCGGGTCCAAACCATGAACTTCGGACAGAGCCCGCTTGAGCTCGTAGCAACCACCATCCGGATACAGCGCCACTTGATCCAGCGCCGCCTTGCCCGCCGCGATCGCGCGAGGCGAGGCGCCTAGCGGGTTTTCGTTGGAAGCCAGTTTGAGGATGCCCGTCGGATCGAGTCCAAGCTCGCGGGCAACATCATCGATGGGCTTGCCCGGTTGATAGACAGGCTGGAGCAGCAGCTCCGGTTTAACGATTTGCGAGTAGGCAGAGGGCATTGGAAAACCGCATAAAAAGACCGCAAACCAAGAGCCGAGCAAGTTAAGAGCGACCGCAAGCCGACAAACATCGCCATTAATCTTCATCTACTTCCTCATCCTCATCCTCATCCACTCCCCCCCAACAAGGGCTAGAAGAAGATGAAGAAGTAGAAGCAGAAGAAGATGAGCAGGGGCTAGACGCAAGAAACCCGGGCAGATCCCCATCCGCCCGGGCCCTCCTCTAGTTTTTCTGGGTTCCTCAAATCCACACCAGAAAAAGCTTATAAAACTGTCTTGCTGCCGGGAAGAACGAGCCGACTACGAAATCGATTGTGGGAAAATATGAAAAAGTTTTCGTTCTTCCAGGCGAAGCCTCGGGACCGACCCGCAAAGCGAATCGATGCTCCTCTATCAGATTCGCAAAAAGGCCGTTCCAAGTTTCACAAAAGTTCTAACTTTCTTCGCCATGCCTTCGTGAACTCCCTAGTAGGTGGACCTAAGCTTCCGACCTCCTGAGCAGAAGCGTCTCGCTCGTGCCGCGGAAAAACTCGTGGTCCACCGCGATGATTCGAGCTGAAAATCCCGCAAACTCGGCCCGCTCAATCACCTGCTCGAGAAAAGAGCAGCGACGATTCGAGCCGTCAACGATCGGATGGATACGCACCTCCTGGCGAGCCACGCGACACAGTTCCGCAACCGCCTGCAGATGGAAATCCAGATCGAGGCTCTCGGAATACACGAAAAGCAAGTGGGCGCAGAGCGCTACGTCGAAAGAACGGTCCGCGAATCCCAGATTCGGCAGGCTGCCCTGCCGATAACGGCCAGCGGCTATGCCCGAAGCATAGTCATCCAGAAACGTCATCAGCCCGGCGCGTCTGACACGCTCCGCCTCCTCGATACTCGAATAGGTGCCCTGGGCGAAGCGATCCGCTTTTTCGCGTATCATGGCAAACATCTCCGCAAAGTCGGAAAACGCCAGTTTGCCGAGAGCTTGTGGGCAACGATAGAACAGCGGATCGACGCCAACGCATTCGATGCCACGTCGGCTCGCTTCCGCCACGAAGGACGACGGCCCGGAGGGGCACTCCAGCACAGTCTTGCCCCTGAGCTCCGGTTCGACGAGCCCGAAGCAGCGAAGCAGTTCCTGATAGGGGCGTCCGAAAAAGGAGACGCCTTGATACGATGAGAGAAATGGTTTCATGGAAATTTCGTTTGCAGATTGTTTTGGGACGCAAAAAAACCTGACGCTCGCTCAGGGAGGGTCAGGTTCGACAGAAGAAATCGAAAGGAAGCTAGTTCAGCTTCGCCATCGTCGAACCCGCAAACGAAGCCACCAAGCCATCCCGTCCAACGACGCAGCAGTGGAGAACACGGAAAAAGCTGTGGCTGAATTTCTCATAGCGATTCGCGAAAGCTGGACCAGCGTCTCGTGAAATCAAGGCAAATTAACTGGGAACGCGGGCGGCCCGCCCGCAGCATGCAAAGTCAGACTGATTGCGAGCGAGCCGCCCGCGTTCCCAGTCACTCCCTCAGTCGCAGTATTCAGACATCTCGTACAGATTCGGATCACGCTTCGGCCCCATGATACGGCGACGCAATCTCAGAAGACGAGCGCCTGCACTCTCCTCGGCGCCATCCTCCAGATCGCCATCGTCCAGGCCGTCGTCGTCCAGCGCATCTCCAAATTCCTCCTCCAACGCTTCCGGATCCTCTCCCGATTCCAGGCGACGCACCATCTCTTCCATTTCGCCCGGAAGCTTCTCCCCCGTCAGCGAAGACATCTTGCGCATCAGGTGAGCCATCTGCCGCGGGTCGGGATTGTCCTCGTCAAAGCCCGCCATGTCGCGTTCCAGCTCAGCCATGACCTGGTCCATTTTCGCATCGTCCAAATCGTCCAAGCCGCCACCAGCCGATGGCTCCTTCGCTTTCCCAATAAAGGCAAAGCCCGTCACCTGCTTGCGCATCGGCAGAGCAGGATCCGTCGGACAGCGAGGCGTCTTGTCCTGGTAAGCAAGCGACTTGGCCAAAAAGGAATAAACCGTGTTGTTTTCCGGGCAATAGAACTCGTAGATCGGCATGCCGTTTTCATGAAAGGCCCCGCGAAAAAAAATCAACCGCGAAGTGAATCACACCGTCACACGGGCATGTTTTTAGGTGTCGTCTGGGCGTGCCAAACTCTTTCGAGTTCGGCTACCAAAGCAAGCTTTGCATAGGCGAAGTAGCCGAACTCGAAAGAGTTTGGCACAGTGGCGCTACTCGAAGAGCGACACTTTCGTTGAAACACACTCCGCCACGCGCCCCTTGCCATTTTAAAAGGCAAGGTTGTCTTTTTAAGCGGCTAGTCGTTTATTTGCAGCGTATTATGCTAGATACCGAGAGCCTGCAACAGGATCTTGGCGAGCACGGTCATCATAATCAGGGCAACTGGATAGGCAGTGGCATACGACACGATGGGCTGCTGCGAATCGCTCGAAGCGGTCAGAGCCCCCAAAGCTGGCGTGCTAGTCATGCCACCGCAGATACCGCCGAGCGTCTGGGCTTGGCTGAGTCCCATCAGTTTTCGAGCAAACGGGTAGGCCACCATAAGAGGCGCCAAAGTAATCAGACCGCCTGCCAGAAAAACCGTGGCCCCATACTGAGCGACCGTCTCCGCCAAACTTGAACCGCCTTTGACACCTGCGCTGGCCAAAAAAAGCACCAGCCCCAGCTCCTGCAGAAGCGTACGGGTCGGCCTGGGAATATGACCGACAATACGGCCAACTCGCCCAAAGAAACCCAACGCCAGAGCCACAAAAAGCGGCCCACCCGCCAGGCCCAGCGTCATCGGCTCCCCACCCGGCAAGCCGATCGGGACCATGCCTATGAAGATCCCCAAACTCAACCCCAGCGCCAACGAAATGAGATCCGTCTGGTCGAATGCTTGCGGGCGATGGCCAATCTTCTTGGCAAACTCGTCCAGACCCTCCTCGGGTCCAGCCACCGTCAGGACGTCGTAGCTCTCGATCCTTGTATCTCCGCTTGGCACGAAGGTGTGCCCCAAGCGGCTCACCCGCGTCACAACCACGCCGAAGCTGCGCAACGGAGCGATCTCCTGCAGCGCCTGCCCGGCAATCGCCTTCGAAGTCACCACCAGGCGACGACGCTCGTTTTCCGAATCGATCGCCACCGGCTTCTCGCTGCGCCGACCAAGGTAGCCGATCGCCAGGTCCATGTCCTTGCTCCGGCCCACCAGCAGCAGACATTGGCCCAACTCGAACGCGTCCTCGCTCGTGAGCGGAACCAAGCGGCCGTCGCGCATCACGCGAGAAATCTGGCAAGCGAAGCCCGCGAGATTCGCTTCGCCAATATTCTGTCCCGCCAGACTCGGATTAGCCACTTCCACCAAAACCCGCCTGACGACATCGCCCTCGCCAGCCTGATCCTCGACCGAAGCCTCATCCTCGCTCCTCAGAATCCGGGGAATCACCTGGACGAACAAAACCACCCCGATCACTCCAAAAGGGTAGGCAATCCCGTAGCCAATTGCCACGCCGCGGCTTGCCGCTCCAGCCCCCTCGGAAGCGGCCGCCAGGGCCGGCGTGCTGGTCAGCGCCCCCGCAAACAAACCCGCCATCAGATCGGCCGGCAGTTCGAAAAGCCTACCCAAACCCCAAGCCGTCAAGGCCCCGACTCCCACGATGACGAAGCCCAACTTAGCCAATCCGCCTCCCTCGCGAGCCAGCGCTGGAAAGAAACGCGGTCCCGCCCCGATACCCACGCAATACACGAACAAGGCCAGTCCCAAACTGCCCACCCCACCCGGCACCTCCAAACCGAGATGGCCAGCCAGCAAGGCGGAAAAAAGCACCCCGGAACTCCCCAAATTGATCCCCTTAACAGTGATGCTGCCAAGCAAAAGGCCGGCCCCCACCACGACGAACAACGAAATCAGCTCGTTTCCAAACACGCTTTCCAAGACACTCATCTCCGCACACTCTCTAGGGTACGACAACCAGTCTGCAAGGTCATTGACATAACCGCCGCCGCCCGTTTCGTAGCGAGACTTCCAAATCGATGCCACGCTACAAAAGAGCCTGGAGCGTTATGGCGCTCGCCACCGTCATCCTAGCCAGCGGCCTGCACCTGCCACTGCTGCAAGGATTCGCCTGGGCGCGAATGGCCTGGCAGGACGGAGAAACGCCGAGCTTCGCCGGAGCCCTGCAAAAGGCCATGAAGACCAAGGACCTCTGCGGCATCTGCATTTACGTCGACGACCGACAAGCTGAATCCAGCGACACGACGCCCCTCTATTGGCACGCCAATCTCCTCCTGCTGCTCGTGGCCATCTCCACGACACTCGCCCTATATCCACCGCGCAGGTGGCAGCGGCTGACAAGCGAGGCGAAACCGTTTCCAAAGGCAATTCTGGATACAAGCGTACCGCCGCCAAGAGCGGTCGGCGCCTAGCGCCGCCTCCCATAGAATCACCTGGGAACGCGGGCGGCTCGCCCGCAACTTCTGGAAGACCTGCTCGAAAGGCAGACAACGCTCCGCCATGCGGCATCGCCGCCAGTGCCCCCAATGCCAACCCCGTATCCAAAAAACCGAACAGAATACTCAAAATGAATTTCACGAAACTAGTAAAACTCGCCGCAGCCACGGCCCTAGCCACTCAGCTGGCCTATTCCCACGAATACCTGACCTCTCGCCCTGACAGCCATGCCCCGATCATGGTGATGGCCGACCACGCTCACTCCAAAGGCGAGTGGATGCTCTCCGTACGCCAGATGCGCATGGAGATGGACGGCATGCGCTCGGGAACCGATTCGCTTAGCTCAGAACAGGTATTCGCCGCCAACTACACCGTCACGCCCACTCGCATGACTATGGACATGACTATGTTCGGCATCATGCACGCCCCTTCGGACAAAGTAACCCTCATGCTCATGGCGCCCTACATCGAGACCGAAATGGACCATCTCATCTTCGGGATGGCAGCTCCTCTCATCGCCCTCAATGACGGCAGTCGAAACTTCACCACAAGCAGCAGCGGATGGGGAGACGTGAAGATCTCCGCCCTCATCCCTTTCTGGGAATCCGAGAACCAAAAAGCCCAATACGGAATCGGGCTCAGCCTGCCCACCGGCTCGATCGGAGAGCAGGACCTCATCCCCGGTCCCGGCGGACGCATCGCCCGCCAGATGCCCGCTCCCATGCAGCTCGGCAGCGGCACCATTGATCTCCTCCCCTCGATCACTTTCGTCGGGCAAGAGGAGGGCTGGTCCTACGGCGCCCAGGCAAGCGGAAGGCTGCGAACCGAAGACAACCACCACGGATACCGCTTGGGTCACCAACTTGCAGCGACCGGCTGGACCGCGATGAAGGCCGGCGAGTCAGCCAGCTTCTCTCTCCGAGCCAACTACCAATACACTGGCGAGATGCACGGACAGCAAAGCGACATCGCCTTCAACCCACCCTTCGCCCCATCGCGTCGCACCGTCACTACGGCCTTCGCGGAAAACTACGGCGGACAGAAGCTCGAGCTTTCGGCGGGAGTCAATCTGTACCCCAAGAGAGGTCCCTTCGCCAACCATCGCTTCGCCATCGAATTCGCCATCCCCGTCTGGCAAGACCTGAACGGCCTCCAGCTCGAAACCGACTACAGCGCCACCATCGGCTGGCAAAAAGCCTGGTAAGGCCCTGCGAAACTCCTACTCCTACTCCTGCTCTTACTCCTAATCTTAATCTTAATCTTAATCGAAAAAGGGATTATGATTAGGAGCAAGAGTAGGAGTAGGAGCGGCTACTCAAAATCCTCGAGCACCGCCTCGATCGGACGGATACTCTCGGTAGGATAGAAGCTGTTTATGCGGCAGATGATCTGCTGCAGGATCCCATCAGGACAGGACGCGCCCCCTGTCACCAATATCCGGATACCTCTCTTTTCCGGCAGGAAGTCGCGCTCCTCGAGCACGCCTTGCTTCGGGTCGCTCGGGTCGTAGGGAAAGACGAAGTGCTGCACGCGATTTTTTGAGAGGATGTTCGCCTCGGACTGGATATAGAAGGCCCGAGCGCCAAAACGCTCCTGGCAGAGGCGAAAGAGCTGGAAGGTGTTCGAGCTGTTGCGCCCCCCCACTACGATGGCTACGTCAATGGAGGCGTCGAGCGCCTTGGTCAGAGCGTCTTGGTTGACCTGCGTGGCGTAGCAAAGCGTGTCTCCCTTGCTGCTCATCGCCAGATGCTCCTCCACGTGAGAGCGGCCAAACTTGTCTACCAGCGTCTGCTCGAGAAAGGCGATGATCTTCAAGGTCTCGTTACGCAGCAGCGTGGTCTGGTTGACCAGAGCCAGTCGTTCCAGATCGCGCGTCGGATCGAAGTCCGCCGAGGCCTGGCCTACCAGGCGGGCGAACAAGCGACGCTTCTCGTCGGCATCCTCAGCCCGGATGACGTCCCCCAAAATGGAAGCCTCCTCCATGTCGCGCACTACAACCGAAGGCGCATACTTTGCGCTGTTGGAAAAGGTGGCCTTTGTTTCCTCGTGCTCCGCCTTGCCGTGGATGATCACGGTGTATCCCTTTTCTCCATACCGACGGGCCGCTTTCCAGACCTTTTCCACCAACATGCATGTCGCGTCATGCTGCCGAATCGGCAGGCCGCGTTCGATCAGCCGCAACTTGTCTTCGTCGCGGGCGCCAAAGGCGGGGATGATGACGATGTCCTCCGGGCCGAGCGTATCCCAGAAAAAGGCTCCCGTCGCTTCATCGACCAGCGGCACGCCCTTGTCGGTCTGAAGATAGCGCAGGCCGCGCTGCCTGAGGTCCTCGTTGACGAAGGGGTTGTGGATGAGCTCGCTGAGCATGAAGACCCGGCGGCCGGGATTGGCAGCGAGAGACTCGTAGGCCCGCTCGATAGCGTTCTGCACTCCAAGGCAGAATCCGAAGTGGCTGGGCAGAAGAAACTGCACAGCCCCGAAATCGAGCATGGCAGGCGAAGTCGCAGAGCGTTCCTTGGTTCGCTTGACGGCTTTTATCGCCTCGCAAAGCGAGCTCTGGTACAGGGCAACGGAACGCTCGTCCGTCTGGTAGACGTTGCGGTTGCGTTCGCTCTCCGCCCGGAAGCGGTAGATGTAATCGTTTGGCTTGGCGTACAGGTAGGGAATGCGAATCGACTCCGCTCGGATGAGCTCCTGCCAGCCCTCTTCCAATTCGGTCGCCGCGTAGAAATCGAGCAACGGCATTGCTCGCCAGCCTTGCGCCGCCAGCGAGTCAGGCAGTTTCATTTCCCCCAGATTCGCGAAAAACAGTCGGCGTCCCGGCGTTTCCGCTACGGGCAGCAGCGGGGCTGACAGGCCATGCCGCCCCAGGATGCGCTCGGCCTCCGATTCCGCGTTCGGACCCGCCGCAAAAGGCTCGGGAGAAGACCCTTTCGCGACTATTTGGCAACTGTCCAGAAACAAGCAGACCAGCGACTCATGCATAGCGCGCAGAGTGAAACGCCCCTGCAACTGGCCGCAACGAAAGAAAGATGCTGGAAATGGAAAGCCCGACTCGCTTGACTGCCCGGCTCGTCAAGCAAGGCGCCCTGAAAACCGGAAGAACCTAGGCTGCGAAAGCCAACAAACGCCATGTCAGACTCCTCCTCTCAAAAAAGCGCAACACCGAAAGAATCCAACCACAAGGGCCTGGGCATCCAGCTAGCCCCCCTGTTCACAACGACTCGAGGCTACGACAAAACCGCCTTCACCAGCGACTCCAGAGCCGCTCTCAACGTAGCCTTGCTCGCGTTTCCCCAAGGCATGGCCTACGCAGCCATCGCAGGCCTGCCGTTGCGCTACGGCATCTTCGGCAGCGTCATAGCCTCCATCGCAGGCGCCTTCTTCGCGGGAGGAAAATACATCACGCTAGGCCCGACCAACGCCACTTCCGTCATGGTGCTGAGCGCCTTCTCCATGATCGGCATCGTATCCGAGCAAGCGGTCGTTTCCCATATTTCGCTGCTGCTCATACTCGTCGGCATCGTGTTGACCCTCGGCTCGATACTGCGCGTGGCCAGCCTCGTGCAGTACGTCTCGCGCACCGTCATCACCGGATACATCACAGCCGCAGCTTCGCTCATCATCGCCAATCAGATCCGCAAGACCCTGGGCTTCGACTTCACTCCGGACGAAAAGGCGGAAGCCTCGACCTTCTTCGAAGTCCTCTACCTGACCTACCAGCACCTGACGGAAACCCACTGGCCCACACTCGCCCTAAGCGTCGCCACCGCAGCCCTGTTCATTTTCCTCAACAAGTTTTTCAGGAAGTTGCCAAACGTCGCCATCACGCTGGTCATCTCCTCCTTCCTCGCCTATTTCGCCCGTCTCTACCTCGATGGTTTCTCGGTGGATCTGCTGCCCGGTCTCGATGCCAGCCAGTGGGGCCTCACCTTGCCGCGCGTCGATCCCGACGCCATCCGCTCTCTCGTATCCCCTGCGATCGCCGTCGCCCTGATCTGCACGCTCGAGGGCAACTCAATCGGCAAGTCGCTCGCCGCGCGCGACGGCGCCCGCATCGACAGCAACCAGGAGATGTTCGCCGCAGGCATGGCCAACATCGGCTGCGCCCTGTTCTCCGGCATGGCAGCCTCTGGTTCCCTCACCCGTTCCCAACTCAACGTCAAATCCGGAGCCGCCACCCCGCTGTCCAGCCTCTACTCAGCACTCATCCTGCTAGCCGGAGCCTTCGCCCTAGCAGACTTCATCCAGTACATCCCCACCGCCTCGCTAGCGGTCGTAGTCATATCGATCGGCATCTCCCTGATCAACAAGCACCAGCTGCGCCTGGTCACCCAAACGACCCGCTCGGATACGATCACCTTCTACGTCACCTTCCTCACCGGGCTGTTCTTCGCCTTGGACTTCGCGATATACATCGGGGCTGGCTGCTCCATCGCCCTGTTTCTCAAGAAGGTCGCCAGCCCGGAAATCGTGGAGTATGCCTTCGACGAAGAGGGGCGACTCGGGCAATTGCGCGAGAAGACCCAGCGAACCGATCCGGAGGTCTCCATCGTGCATGTGGAAGGAGAGCTTTTCTTCGGCGCCGCAGAGCTCTTCCGCGACCAGATGAGGCGGGTGAGCGACGATGCCAACCTCAAGGTGGTGGTCATGAAGCTACGCAACGCCCACAACCTCGACGCAACGAGCTGCATGGCTCTCGAGGAGCTTATCAAGTACATGAACGAACGCGACCGCATACTGCTCGTCAGCGAGGTGCGGCCAGACACGATGCGCATCTTCCGCAATTCTGGCCTCACCGAAGTCATCAACCCCGTCAACCTCTTCGAAGACGAGGAAAGCAACCCGACTCTCTCCACCGCCAAAGCCCTCAAGCGAGCCAAACAGATCCTAGGTGGCCAAACGCCGAAGGTCTCGATCTACGCCAAAGACAAAGCGAAGAGCTGACCAACTTAGCGCGGATCCCGCAGGGCGGGACCGCACCCGCGATCTGCCCTCATCATCCCCCTCCTCATCTTCATCCTCATCCTAGGATAAAGATGAGGATGAAGAAGATGATGAGGACAAGAAACGACGCGGACGCGGTCCCGCCCTGCGCATTGGCGTTAACTTAAGCCAAAAGGCGGTGGGCTGGAGGGCAATGCTCCGTCATTGCCGCAGAGCCTACAGAGGGAATAACCGGCGCGGCAACGACGGAACCGGCGCGGCAACGACGGAGCGTTGCCCTCCAAAGGATGCTTCCTCCGTTAAGTTGACGCCAATGCACATTTGCGGGACGATCGGGCCCTACCTCAAGCCGCATGGTGATCCGAGTTCAGATCGGGACCGACCCACCCATATGCGACTTTCTATATGAAAAACGCCGCTAGCCCGATCGCCCCTACGACGCCAATCCTCCTTTGCCTTAACCCAAAAGCGCCCCAACTCGTCAGCTCTCAACGGCTGCCCTAGCTTTTATACAAACCTTTTGGCAACCTTACCAAAAAGCTTGTTTAAGATCCTTACCATCAACACTTAAACGAGCTGCATCGAAAAAAAATCCCAAGAAGAATCATTTTCCCTTGTTTTAGACAGACTTGTCTGTTCTTTTACTTTCAGATTCAAACTTCTGAAAAACAAGCAACCACAATCCGAAAGATGAAAAACGTAGCACGCCTTCTATTCCTCCTCTCTGCCCTCGCCCTCTCCTCAGGAGCCTACTCCGAGACCATCGCCAGCGGAAAGTTCTCCGAAAAAGAAAAATCCATCAGCGGAAGCTGGACGATCGAATCCGAAAACGGTCTCCGAACCCTGAAAATCTCCGAGAACTTCAAGGCGAAAAAGGGACCGGACTTGAAGATCTTCTTCTCCCCGAAGAGCTTCAAGGACACCAGCGGCAAGAACGCCACCCATGGCAGTATACTGCTAGCCGAACTCAAAAACCCCAAAGGCGGCCAGACCTACTCTCTCCCCAGCGATCTCGACCTAACCGACTTGAAGAGCCTTCTCGTCTACTGCGAGAAATTCGCCGTACTCTGGGGCGGCAGCGACCTCTAAGCCAAACTCCAGCAAACCCTACAGCCTATTCCGCTGCATCCTAAATCCCTCAAGAATGAAAAAACCAAACGCGCGCCGCCGCATTCTCGACACCGCTTCGAAACTCTTCTCTGAACGCGGTTACGCGTCGGTCGGCATCAACGAAATCATCGAGAAGTCGGAGACGGCCAAGGCTACCTTCTACAACCACTTCCCCAGCAAGGAGGCGCTCTGCGCCGCCTGGCTCGAGGAAACCCACCAGCGCTCCGAGATCTATCACGACAATCTGATCCAGGAGCCAGACCAGCCGCTTAAGAAAGTTCGCGACTACTTTCTCGCTCTAAAAGACTGGATGAGAAACAATCAGTTCAGTGGCTGCCCTTATTCGAACACCGTCGCCAACGACACCGGCAGCCGCCCTCTCATCCGAGAGAAGGTCACCGAGCACAAGATCTTCCAACGCGACTTCTTTCTCGAGCTCGCCCGCCCGTTTACCAGCGGCTCGGAAGCCCGCCGCCTCGGCAATGCTCTCTTCCTGCTCTATTCCGGAGCGACCACCGAATCGCGCAACCTCGAAGCCGCCTGGCCGATCGAGGAAGCCGCCGAAACGGCCGTCGAACTCTGTCAAACAGCCGCCGCCAAGCCAGCCACCTAGCGCCAGCCTCTCCCACTTCTGCAATCCTACTTCTTCCTTCTTACTTCAAAACAATGTCCGCCAAAATTGCCATCGATCTGCACAAGCTCGCGAAAACCGTAAACATCGCGATTCCCACCCTCGCCGTCCTCTTCTTCCTGGCCGGCTGGAAGCTCTCCTTCTACTTCCACTTCGGCACCGTAACCTTCATCCTCCTCACCCTTCTCAATCTCTTTTACACGCGTATCCAGTCAGGGCATACGCTCTTGAGAAACTTCGGCATCATGGGCCAGGCCCGCTACATGATGGAAAGCATCGGCCCCGAACTCCGCCAGTACTTCTTCGCCAACGACACCGAAGAGCGCCCCTTCGATCGCAACGCCCGCTCCGAAGTCTACCGCAAGGCCAAGAACATCGACTCCGCCGCCTCTTTCGGCTCCCAAAACGAATTCGACGAAACCGAAATCAAAATCCGCCACTCGATGTACCCCGTGCTCCACAGCGAGCAGGTCCCCTTCTCCCTCACCTTCGGCGAGGAACGCGGCATCGAAAACGCCTACACCGTCAAGCGGCCCTTCATCATCAGCGCCATGAGCTACGGAGCCCTCGGCGAACACGCCGTGAGAGCCCTGGCCCGCGGCGCCAGGCAAGCCGGCATCCCCATGAACACCGGCGAAGGCGGCCACCCCAAGTACCACCTGATGGAAGGCTGCGACCTCATCTTCCAGCTCGGCACCGCCAAGTTCGGAGCCCGCAACGAAGACGGCACTCTCGACGACTCCAAACTCGCCGCCCTCGCCAGCCAGGACTCCATCAAGATGGTCGAAATCAAGCTCTCCCAAGGCGCCAAGCCCGGCAAAGGAGGCCTTCTACCCAAGGAGAAGATCACCGACGAGATCGCCGAACTGCGCGGCGTATCCAAGGACAAGGACGTGCTCTCCCCACCCTTCCACCCCGAATGCGTCGGCCCGCAAAACACAGTCTCCTTCATCAAACGCGTGCAGGACCTCACCAAGCTCCCCGTCGGCATCAAGCTCTGCCTCGGCCGGCCCGCCCAATTCGAGGAGCTCGTAGTTGAAATGCTGACACAGAACATCTTCCCCGACTGGATCACCGTCGACGGCGCCGAAGGCGGCACCGGAGCAGCTCCCAAAGCCTTCATCGACGGCGTCGGAATGCCCCTCTACCCGGCCCTCAAGCTGGTCAACGACATCCTGACCAAGCACGGCGTCCGCGATCGGCTCAAGCTGCTGGCCTCCGGCAAGCTCATCTCGCCCGAAAAGCAGATGGTCGCGCTCTGCCTCGGAGCCGATGCCATCTACAGCGCCCGCGGCTTCATGCTCGCTCTCGGCTGCATCCAAGCCCTCCAGTGCGGCAACAACACCTGCCCCATCGGCATCACCACCCACGATCCCGAACTGCAGCGCGGCCTAGACATCGCCGTCAAGTCCACCCGAGTGGTCAACTACGTCGACAACCTCGAGCACGATCTCGAAGAACTGCTATCCGCCGCCGGATGCCGTTCCACTCGCGAACTCTCCTACGATCACCTTTTCGTCCCCGTCGGTGCCAACCTAGGCGCAATGCCCCCCCAATCTTCATCTACTTCTTCATCTTCATCTTCATCTATTTTCGCGTGAGAAGGAGATGAAGAAGTAGAAGCAGAAGAAGATTGTTTCTCATCCATTACCCAGAACCCAAGCACCCAATTCGAAACATGAAACCATCCATCATCATCTCTTGGATCGCTCAACTTGTCGCGGTCGTCATCATGGGCCAGTCCCTCTACTTCAAGTTCACTGCCCATCCCGCCTCCGTCGCCATCTTCACCGACATCGGCATGGAGCCCTACGGGCGCATTCTCATCGGAGTCATCGAGCTTATCGCCTGCCTGCTCCTCCTGCGCAGCAGCTCAGCCCACTACGGAGCTTTGCTTGGCCTCGGCACCATGGCCGGAGCCGTCGTCGGCCACTTCACCCAAATCGGTTGGGACGGCGAACGAGGCGAACTCGGCATCCTCGCCCTTGTCGTCCTCGCAAGCTGCGCCATCGTGCTCTACATCCGTCGCATGGACCTCCCCTTCATCAGCCACGCCCTCAAGGAGTCGGAAAAAGGCTGATTGTAGAGAGCCTGATAGGCAGTAGCTGTTTAGACTGTAGGGATCCTGCAAATACGCTCCGCTTTCGCCCACCTTCTGCGTGCAGCCGCGCCTGCCAATCGTCCTAGAAAGCGAGAACGCAACACCCAACCAAAAAAAGAAACCAACCTCGGAGCATCGGCCTCATCACCATCTTCTTCTGCTTCTACTTCTTCATCCCCTTCTCATCGCTCATACGAAAATAGAAGAAGATGAAGAAGTAGAAGCAGAAGAAGATAGGTGCCCAAAACATATCCAACAACTCGCTATACACTTTTCTTAATTCTACCTTCTTACTTCTTACTTCAACGCAATGAAAGCATCCGACCTGTTCGTTAAAGCCCTCGAAAACGAAGGCGTCGAGTACATATTCGGCATCCCCGGAGAAGAGAACCTCGACTTTCTCAACTCCCTCAAAGACTCCACCCAGATCAAGCTCGTGCTCACCCGCCACGAGCAAGCCGCCGGCTTCATGGCCGCTACCCTCGGTCGGCTCACCGGCAAAGCTGGCGTCTGCCTCTCCACTCTCGGCCCCGGAGCCACCAACTTCGTCACCTCCGCAGCCTACGCCCAGCTCGGCGGAATGCCCATGATCATGATCGCGGGACAGAAGCCTATCAAGAAGAGCAAGCAAGGCCGCTTCCAGATAGTCGACGTCGTCGACCTGATGCGACCCCTCACCAAGATGTCCCGCCAGATCGTCAACGGAAACAACATCCCCAGCCTCGTCCGCGAAGCCTTCCGATCCAGCGAAGAAGAACGCCCCGGAGCCGTCTACCTAGAACTGCCCGAAGACATTGCGGCCGAAGAAGCGGACACGCCGCTCTTTACCCCAAGCAACGCCTGCCGACCCAGCGCCGACAACAGCAGCATCGCCCTCGCCGCCGAGCGTATTCGCAACGCCAAGCGCCCACTGCTCCTCATCGCTTCCGCCGCCAATCGAAAACGCGTACGCGCCGCCACCGAAGCCTTCATCGAAAAGACCGGTATCTACTTTTTCGGTACGCAAATGGGACTGGGCGTCGTAGACGAAGGCCACCCGCGCTTCCTCGGCACCGCCGCCCTATCCAGCGACGACTACGTGCACTGCGCCATCGACCGCTCCGACCTTATTATCAACGTGGGCCACGACGTAGTCGAAAAGCCGCCCTTCTTCATGGAGGAAGGCGGCAAGCAAGTCATCCACGTCAACTTTCTCAGCGCCCAGGTCGACGACGTCTACTTCCCTCAAGTCGAAGTCGTCGGCGACATCGCCACCTCTCTCGAGCGACTCGCCGAAGCGGTCGGCGACAGTCCACCCACCTGGGACAACGACTATTTCCGCCGTGTAAAGGACGATGTCGAAAAGCACCTTACCGAGAAGGACGACGACCCCCGTTATCCAGTCCTGCCTCAGCGCTTCGTCGCAGACACCCGTCGCGCCATGCCCTCCGACGGCATTCTCACCCTCGACAACGGAATCTACAAAGTCTGGTACGCCCGCAACTACAAGGCCCGCGAGCCAAACACCCTGCTGCTCGACAACGCGCTCGCCACCATGGGAGCCGGCCTCCCCTCCGCCATCGCCGCCAAGATCGTCCATCCGGAGCGCAAGGTTATGACCGTATGCGGCGACGGCGGCTTCATGATGAACTCCCAGGAACTCGAGACCGCCGTACGGCTCGGCCTCGACCTCGTCGTAGTAGTCCTGCGCGACAACGCCTACGGCATGATCAAGTGGAAACAAACCGGCATGGGCTTCGATACCTTCGGTCTCGACTACGGCAATCCCGATTTCGTCGCATACGCCCAATCCTACGGAGCCAAGGGCATTCGCATCGAAAGCAGCGAAAGCCTCCTGCCCACCTTGCAAAAAGCCCTCGATGACAAAGGCGTCACCCTGATCGAACTCCCAGTCGACTACAGCGAAAACGAAAAGGAACTCATCGACGAACTGAAAGCAAAGACTTGTCTCCTTTAGGAGACAGGGGGTTAGGCTGAAGACTGAAGACCGAAGGGTTAGAAGTCCAAGTCCCACCCAATCTCCCCCTTCAACCCTCAGCCTTCAGCCTACCCACCTATGAACCCCCTAGAAGTCCGATCCCCCTACGACCAATCGCTCATCGAGACTCTCGAGATGAGTCCAGCCTCCGTCGTCGACAGTCTCTTCGAAAACGCGGCTCGCGCCGCGAAAACTCCACTGAAGAAACATCAGCGTATCGCCATTCTGGAGAAAGTCGCCAACCAAACTTCCCAATCCATCCAGGAGATTGCCCTCACTATAGCCCGGGAAGGCGGCAAGCCCTTGACCGATGCAATCGTGGAAGCCCAACGCGGGGCCCAGGGCATCCGCAACGCCATCGAGACCCTCAACGGCCAGGCCGGCCAGGAGATACCGATGGGACATACCCCCAGCTCCGAGAACCGCCTCGCCTTCACCACCCGCGAGCCCATCGGAACTGTCGTCGCCGTCAGCGCCTTCAACCACCCCTTCAACCTCATCGTGCACCAGGTCATTCCAGCAGTCGCGGTAGGATGCCCCGTCATCGTCAAGCCCGCCCCCACGACGCCGCTCTCCTGCCTCAAGCTCGTCGAGATGCTGCACGCCGCCGGCCTGCCAAAAGAGTGGTGCCAAGTCGCCCTGCTCGACAACCAAGGTGCCGAGGCCCTGGTCACCGATCCCAGAGTCGCCTTCTTCTCCTTCATTGGTTCCGCGAAAGTCGGTTGGTTTCTTCGCTCGAAACTTGCTCCCGGAGCTCGCTGCGCACTGGAACACGGCGGCGTGGCTCCAGTGGTTGTGGGACCCGACGTCGACCTCGGCGCTATCGTGCCCCCTCTCGTTAAAGGAGGTTACTACCATGCCGGTCAAGTCTGCGTATCCGTGCAGCGGATATTCGTGCACAACGACATCAAAGCCGCCTTCGCCCAAGCCTTCGCCGCTGCAGTCGAAAAGCTGCGTGTGGGAGACCCCACTCTAGAGGAAACCGAAGTCGGACCGCTCATCCTGCCCCGCGAAACCGACCGAGTCGCCGAATGGGTCGAAGAAGCCATTGAAGGCGAAGCAGAAGTCCTCTGCGGAGCCCGCAAGATCTCCGACTCCTGCTACGCCCCCACCGTGTTGCTCGAACCCGACAAGAAAGCCCGCGTCTCCACCCAGGAGGTCTTCGGACCCGTGACATGCATTTATGGATACGACGAAGTCGATCAAGCCATCGCCCAAGCCAATAGCCTGCCCGTTTCCTTCCAGGCCTCCGTCTTCACTCGAAATATCGACCAAGCCCTGTACGCCGCCAAGCGACTGGACGCGGCCGCCGTCATGGTAAACGACCACACCGCCTTCCGCGTCGACTGGATGCCCTTCGCCGGCCACAAAACCTCCGGCCTCGGCACCGGCGGCATCCCACATACCATGCGCGACATGACCGAAGAAAAGCTGATCGTTCTCAAGTCCGACAGCTTGTAGACAAAACCGCCAGCGCCCCACGACATTTAATTCTCCAACGTTAGAGAATTAAACGCCGGAGCCATTCGGATGACAGGGCAGAGGACCAAATGGCTGCTCTGTTGCCCTTTGGGCCTCGGTACTTGCAAGTTCAGCTACCTGGTACAAGCGGTGTCCCCCGTCCCACTGACCCATAGCTACGACTAAAACGCTATCCTAGTAGGGTCCGATCGTCCCGCCGACTGCGGGATCCGCGCTGTAAGATCCTGCGCTGTGGCCCGCTCGACGACGGGGTTCTACCTCTGACCATCAGAGAACACGCTTTTAGGTCTACTTTGTTAAATCTCTGGACCCATCTCGAATGTAGGGTCGTCGCTTCGCCAGTCTTCCATAGCTCGAAAGAGCGACGGATGGAGCGACGTACCGTGTAGGTTCGATCTGTTCTCTGCGGCACGGCGACAAGCGCCGGCCCTGCAGATGACAATCCAACAAAGTAGACTTAGTCGCATCCCCGAGGACTGAAGGCCGCTGAATCCACCTTCAGGCTTCAGCCTAAATCCCTTCAGCCTTTCGCGTAGGAACTGTCTAGCGAATGTAAAAAAGAGCAGCAGAAGGCCACCTTGAGACAAACTGCGTTGTATCCGAACCGCTCTCGGTCGAGAGTAGAAGTCCCGTCAGGCGAGTCCATGCCGAAAGCTGGCACGGCGGCCGATGGGACTCCCATTCCAAGGATGAACCACGCGACGACCTCCGACCATAGGCCACCCGTTTCTCAGTTTCGCTGCGCAGCGAGCGCCGGCTCAGCGCCAGAATCGAGCTCCACGGACCTTTGAGTCGCCCTTAGCATTTCTCGACGAAGCCCTCTTCAGCCATGAGCTCGACGCCACGCCGAACCCGCAGTCGCCTGCCAGCTTTGCTGGGGATAGCGCTGTCGGTTGGGCAGGCGTTTTTCGCGATCGACGGCTTCCAACCGTACGACGGGCAGATGACGCACGAGCTCGACAGGAAGGTCGAGAACCTCACCGAGAGCATGGGCTTGAGCAACCAGCGCATAAGCGACTTCTCGATCGACGCCGAAGGCAAGGTGTGGGTCGCGAGCTGGGGAGGCCTCTACATCTACGACGGATTCCGCACGACGCACTACGACAAGTCGGCCGGCTTCCCCAGCAACTTCCTGCGCTGCATCGCCTTCACGCGATCCGGAGAGACATGGATCGGCACCGACCAAGGACCGGGCATCTTCGAAAACGGACAGTTCAACCTCACCCGTATCGCGCGCAACCTGGCAGGTCCCAACATCCGCCGCATCATAGAAGATCGAAACGGAGCGCTCTGGTTTTGCAGCGATCTCTGGCCATGGACCAACGTGCCAGGCGGACTCACGAAGTTCGCCGACGGAAAGTTCGAGATATACCGCCAGGAAGACGGCTTGCCCAGCGACCACATCTTCTCCTTCTTCCAGGATTCCGCAGGAGGACAATACGCCATCGCCAACCAGGGCATCGCCGTGTTCGAGAACGGGAAATGGGGGCCGATCACCTCGGAGTTCGATCTCTACAGCCTACAGAAGGACGAGATTTGGAAGATGGACGAATCCAGCCTCTTCGGGACTTTCTTCTCCGACTCGAAAGCCATCTACTACCGAAAAGGCGAGGCGTGGACACGCGAAACGCATCAGGAAATCGGATACAGAATCCACCCGCGATCGCTCTCCGCCTTGAACGACGGCTCGATCATAGCGGTGGGTGAAAACGACGGAAACGCCTATCTTCTCCTGAGGGCTGAAAACGGCTGGCAACGCATCTCAGACCGAATAGACGGCATGGGCTCGCGAGGGCAAGATACGAGGCCGAAAAAGGAGAGCGATGCCACGAGAATAGCGCAGGCCAGCGACAGCTCCATCTGGATATCGACCGAGACCGCCATCTACAGGTTTCAAAACCAAGCCAGCGAATTCGCCAACTTCCTAAAGCTTGGCTTCGCGAAAGGCATCGACGCCCAAGGCAGGCTCTGGTTTCTCGGAAGCTTCGACAGCCCCACCGTCTACAAGGAAAACGGACGTTTCCACTTCCATCCCACCTTCGACGGCTGGGTCGAGATCGATCCGCAAGGCCGCGCCTGGGGCTGGGATCGACCTCCGGGGGTACAGCTCGAAACCGCTTCGGTAGAGGAAAACCGGATACGGCTATGGGAGGAGACCGAAACGATTTTCACCCACGAAGAGACAGGCCTGTACGATGTAGCTGGATACGCCGACGGGGCCGACGGTCAACCCATCTTCTTCGGCACCGACAAATCCGGCATTCCCGTCGTCACTCGTTACGATTCCAAAAACTGGCAAGCCGCTAGGCTCGACGAATACCAGGAGCTGCGCCTACTCAGCGTCGACGCTTCCGAAGACTCCAGCCTCTGGCTCAAATTCATCGACGAGCGGCACTTCGACAAGCTGCGTATCGTCAAACTCGCCCCAGACGGCAGCATCGCGGCAAAGACCAGGCTGCGCTACGAAGGACTCAACGCCTCCGTGCCGCAGCTAAGCTTGGACCACCAAGGCGATCTCTGGCTAAGCGGCAGAAACGGCCTCTACCGCATGGATTCCGCCACCCTCGAGTGGACGCGGGTAGAGGAGATTCGCGGCGATCTCATCGGCAAGGGGATCCGAGTCGGGGACGGAATGATATTTCCCATCGTCGCCAGCTCGACGGAAAGAAACCGAGTCGCTCTATACCGGGGCGGACAGTGGACGACGCGTGAGCTCCCCCTCATCCAATACAAGCCAAGTCACTCCCAAACGCCAGTCCACGGATACGCCAACCTCGACACAAGCTTCTGCCATCTCGTCCACGAAGAAACAGCGATCTACTTCGCCGTCAAAGATGGACTCGAACTCCTCTCACTCGACGACCTGTCCACCATCGGCCGCATCCCGCTAGACGAAAACCTCCGAGCCAAGGCGCTCCTGCGCATGCCGGAAGGCGACCTGTGGGCGACCTTAGGAAGATTCAACTCCAACGAGAAAACCGTGCGCTTCCGCAGCGACGGGATCGAACCCGAAACCCTCGTCACCAATTTTCCAGAAAGCCTGCGCAGAGACGCCCCCCTGCATCTCAGCGCGGAAGGCCGAGAGCGCTACATGCCCATCGGCCAGCAAAACAACTTCATCTACTCCTGGCGCTTCGGAGAAGAGGAGTGGACCCCCTTCGCCCCGCTCCCCACAGGCGGCATCGACATCTCCCGACTCAAGCCAGGTCCCCACACATTCGAAATCAGAGCCATGGACAAAGGCGGAGAAATCGACCCGACTCCCACCAAAATGGCCCTCTCTATCCTTCCCATTCCACTGCAAGAACAGGGCTGGTTCAAGACCACCGTCCTCGTCGTCGTCATCCTGATCATCCTGCTGGGCGCCATAGCCATCGTGTCCGCCCGAAAGCTCGCCCGCATCAACGCTCGCCTGGAAGACCTTGTCAGCGAGCGAACCATCGCGCTGCAGCAAACCACCGAAAACGCCGAGCATCTCGCCAAAAACGCCATGGCCGCGAGCGAAGCCAAGAGCCAGTTCCTAGCAGTCATGAGCCACGAGCTGCGCACGCCCATGAACGCCGTGATCGGCTTCACCGACATCCTCCTCGGCGAAGAAATGGACGAGGAGCAAAGAGAGCTGCTCGAACTCATATCCTCCAACGCTCACCACCTCGTGGACATTATCACCGACATCCTCGACTTCTCGTCGTCCGAATCCGGGGCACTCACCGCGACCAGCGAGATCTTCGATCTCGGCGCCATGCTCAACGACACCGTGGATTCGCTCCGCCAGATAGCGGACGGCAAAGGCATCTCGCTCGAGCTCCAGATCTCCGAAGACATCCCCAGATGGGTGAACGGAAACCGCAAGCACCTGCGGCAGATCCTAAGCAACCTTCTAAACAACGCCATCAAGTTCACTGCCCAAGGCTGGGTCCGCCTCGACGTGAAGCCCCTCGAATCCCAAGAGGAATCATGCCGACTCCAGTTCGAAGTCGCCGACACAGGCATCGGAGTGCCCGACGACCAAAAGCAGAAAGTCTTCGAACCCTTCATGCAGGCCGATTTCTCGAACACGCGCGAGTTCGAAGGTACCGGCCTAGGCCTCGCCATCTGCAAGAACCTCGCCAAGCTCGTAGGCGGGGAGCTAAGCCTGACGGACCGCCCCGGCGGCGGCTCCATCTTCAAGCTGACCGTCGAACTCAACCGCGCCAAAGACACGCTCCACGTCCCCAGCGCGCGGCGCCGGCGAAGCCTCGCCTAACCCACCCCGACTCTCCAAAACCGAAAGTCGCGCCACGGATGCAATGTCGCGAAGAGTAGCGCGGAGCTTCAGCCCGCGTCCGCGTAGCACCGTAGCCGCGTTCGTGAGAACGCGGAATATCACGATACGAACGCGGACCGAAGCTCCGCACTACGTTGCAGGCAGGACGCTACACTAGCGCGACGCTCCACTTCATTTTCAGTTCACGCGGCTTCTCGCCTATCCCTGGAGGAATGACTCGAGATTTTCGGCGGCCATTTCCATCAAGCGCTTGCGAGCCGCAGTGGAGGCCCAGGCAATGTGGGGCGTGATGAAGCAGTTCGAGGCGTTCAGCAGCGGGTTGTCCTGGCGCGGCGGTTCCGCCGAAAGCACGTCCAAGCCCGCCCCCGCGATACGGCCGGCATTCAGAGCCGCCGCGAGATCCGCTTCGCAAACAAGGACGCCAGTTCCTCCTCGCTATAATGATTTCCCCAATGTCCGGAATCGTAGTACTTGGCGAGATGCAAGCCAGTGGGAGCCAATATATGAACTCCACTTTCGCGCGAAACCTGAGCAAGCTTCAGAATATTTCGTCCGCAATCGCAAGGCATGCTGTCGACTACCGACCTTCCCCCATCCTCATGGAAGCGCTTCAGCTCGACCACCGCCTTATCCACCGAATCGAGGAGAAAATCCCCGTTCGCGTCGCTCGCGAAACCTCGATCGATAATGATATGCTCGTGAGCGTAGCACACCCCAAGCTCACGCGTCTCGAGATCGCCTAGTACAGTTCGTATAAAAGCCATAGGCTTAGATTTTTTGCCCGCAGATGACGCAGATTTACACAAATATTTTGTCCAAAAGTTTCATAAATCAGCGTTTCGAGAACCTCGAATGGACGCGAATTGACACGAATGGCCTATTTCATTTATTGAATTCGTGTCTATTCGCGTCCATTCGCGGTTCCAAAAAGCAATTGGTTCTTAACTGTTTTAGAGCAAAGTTTATGAAGCTGATAAGCTTAAGCATTGTGATGTCTATAAATTATATAGATGAATATTCGAATTCTTGATCTGTGCACATCTGTGCAATCTGTGGGCAAAAATAACCTCCTCACTACCCCATCACCTTGCAGCTATCGCCCAGTTCTCTCGCTTCGCCGGGAATCACCGCTGCTCCGGTATCCGCGGACTGGATCGCAGCAAAAGCCAGCTCTAGGGACTTCAAGTTGCCCTCCGCCGCGTTTTCCGGCTCGCGATCCTCTTCGATCGCGCAGAGCAGCTCTCCCATCGTCCCCCTGAAACCGTCCGGAAACCAGCTGCCTTCCAGCCGAATCGAGCCTTTCTTTCCCGCAGTCTCAACCGAGACCTCATTAGCGGAGCAATTCGGCCCCGCTACCCTTATTACGCCTTCGGAACCGACAATGATAGAGCTTTCCTCCATATAGTCCTTACGGCTTGCGGCATCGAACTGGAGGCTTCCTATGCCATTCTCGAATACGAATGTCGCCGAGGCGAGCAAGGGCGCGGCGACTGCCTGATTCAAGGCCGAACGCAAGGCGCCAAAGACGTTCAAGGCCCTGTCCTCGCCAAAATAGAGCCGAACCATGTCCACCCAGTGAATCGCGAAGTCGTACAGCACCACATGATGAATCTTCTCGAACGAAGTTCCCTTAATCCAGCTATGGTCCCAATTCATGCGAATATTGACCGACTGCACCTTGCCAATCATTCCAGACCTGATGAGCTGCGTCACGTAGCGGACATAAGGAGCCCAGCGGCCGTTTTGGTTTACCGCAAGCTTCACGCCCTTCTCTCTAGCGAGAGCCGCCAATCGCTCGCCCACATCTAGATCCAGGACGAAGGGCTTTTGACTAAGAACGTGCTTGCCCGCCTTCAGCGCCGCCTCTATCGCCGTTACCCGAGGTTCGGGATGCAGGGCGATATCCACCACGTCAATATCCTCCCGAGCCAGCATATCATGATAGTCCGTATATAAATCCGCCGCGGGATAGAACTCGTCCTTCCGCGCCTGGGCGGAACTCCTGTCCAGATCGCAAAGCGCCACCACATCCAAGCCATCTTGCCGGTAGGCCTTCAAATGGTGTTTCGTAATGCCGCCACAGCCAATGAGGCCGATGCGAGGGCGATAGTTCTTGGGCAGCTGGGGGCTGTAGTCCAGCTGCGACAGCTCGACTTCGCGAATCGCCGCCTCCCCCTTCAAATCGTAGTTGTCCTTCTTTTTCATAATATATATTCTCCCGTAAATTAAATCAATAAAGTCAAGTCTGCTAGATACACCTCATAGAGTGTCCAATAAATCGAAAATGATGCGCGGCGAAGGTAGGGACCGATCGCCGAGCGGTCCGCAGAGCCTTATAGAAACCGAACCACCGCGGCTCGCTCGGCGATCGAGCCCTACCTAGGCAACAATTTCGAGCGCGGAACAGCTGCTGCAATTTGCTCAATTCTTCACATCTATTCCTCATGTCACCTCTCTTCAATCCACCAGCGGAAGCGTCCGCTTCTCTTGAGCGCTTCGCAGAGCGGTATCCACTATTTGCTGACCGATTCGGGCCATTTCCGCGCCCAGCGGGCCATCTGGAGCCAAGCCTTTCTCCAAGCGTCCGATCAAGTAGGCGATCGGATTCGCGTCGGCCCCTTCGAGCACGTCGACAGCGATGTCTTCGCCTTCGGGCTTCGCCGCCGTTTGCACCCTCACGATCGGCTCGAAATCGTAGCTGGAAATCGTTCCCTCGCTACCGACGATCACGAATCCGCACTTGGGCTGGGGCTGATGGGTCCAAGGATCGGTAAAGGTTCCCCAGCGGGTTTCGAACTTGGAGAGTCCCGTCGCGTAGCGGGCGACCGTCACGCTGTGCTCGTCGACCTCGATCCCCTCGGGCAAGTCCGTCATGGCGCACACCTCGATCGGAGCCCTCCCTCCATGAAACCACGTGCCCAAAGTCGAACCGTATCCAAGATAGTCCAACAGCGAACCCCCGCCATGCCGTTTCTGGTAGAACCAGCTGCTGGCCTTGCGAGCGGCGGTCGGCTCGAGCTCGATCTTATCCGCTCCGTGATAGAGAGGCCCGCGGTTTCCATCGTAGTAGTGGACTTGCTTCACCTCGCCAATCAGGCCCTCGTCCGTCAAGCGCTTCGCCGTGACATGCGAAGGGTACCAACGCAAGGGCCAGTTGATCATCAAGGTCTTAGACCCGCCATCCATGGCCCGGACCATCCGGTCCGCTTCCGCTAGATTCGAGGCGAAAGGTTTTTCGACCAAGATGTGCGTATCGAAAGCGGCGATACGCTCTACCCAATCCGCATGCTCCGCCGTCGGGGAGCACAGGATCGCCACATCGGCCTGCGAAGCCGCCATGCAGGCCTCGAAATCGGTAAACGCACGCTCCTCGGGAATTCCCAGAGCATCGATGGCTCCCTGCATCGCCTCGCGATCCGGATCGAAGATGCCGACGATTTCCGCGTTGGGATGTTCGCTCGCCTGACGCAAGAGATCCCCCATGTGCATGTGAGCGAAATGAATACCGACAAACTTCCAGGTCCTTTTTTCCATCGTTATGATATGGGGTTATTTATTTGTTTTCTTGCCCACAGATAGCACAGATGAACACAGATTATATAAAATTTTTCTGCAAAAAATCTGCGGGCATCTGTGTCATCTGTGGGCCCTCATCCTCCACCAGGAAACGACTCCTTTACCCAGGCCGCGCTCGATCGATGCATCTCTACGATGTCCAGGTCGCGCGGGGTTCCCTCCTCGTGGGCCAGCTCGATGGTCACGGGTCCAGCGAAGTCCGTCTCTTTGACGAAGCGAGCCAGCGATCCGTAATCCAGATCTCCCTCCCCCAGGACGTTCCACCAGACCTGATCGCGAGACTGCCGCAGATGGAGGCTCGATATCCGCTCGGCGAACAAGGCCAGATAGCTCTCGTAGGCCATCTGGCTGTGGCCCACGCCACGAAACAGCCAGTGAGCATCGAGGCACCAGCCCATGCCGACATCCCGCGTTCCCTGCATCATCGAGATGAAATCGCGGGCGCCTTCGGCAAACTCCGGCGCATGCATGTGGTAGTCCAGCGAGACGCCGATTTCTCGCAAGCGCAGGGTCAGTTCGCGCAGGCCTTCGAGCTGAAAGGCAAGCTGCTGCTCGGACTTGCGGCCGTCGTAAATCGCGGCCGGATTCGCAATGCAATTTCGGGCTCCCAGCCCTTTCATTTCCTCGGCAAGACGGACGATCCGAGCCACCTCGTCCCGCCAGTTTTCATCCAGTAGCTTGGCAAGAGTATAGAAGGAACGACACCGCAAGCCCGCGCCTTCCAAGCTCTTCGCCAGCGCTTCGACTTGTCCCAGCTCTGAAACGACAGGCTCCCAAGCCTCAAGCCCTGCCTCGCGCGCCATAGCCATCGCTTCGTGCATATGATCGGCGAGCTCTTCGCCCTTTTCCTTGAAGTATTGGAAAAATCGATACTGATTCGTTCCTATCGTCATATTCGATTCGCTGGTCTTTTTCATTTTTTTAAACTTTCGGGATAGGTTCTAAACCCCTCGGTTGGCTTTCCATCCGTCCGGCTCGACGCAGGCCAGGGCTTCGGGCATCTGAAGCGGGACGCCCATTTCGCGCAGGCGCTCCTGCAAAAGCGCCACATCGACTTCGAGGGCCCCTGCATCGCATTCGAGCGAAAGCGCCGCCCGTACCTTGAGCCAGAAACTGTCGCGCCGCGGCCCGGTTCGACCAGATCAAGGACGAGAGATTCAAGTCACAGGTCTTTCGCCAGCCTTCGTCCGTCAGCTCGTGCAAAGGGCCATCGCCGAAGCGCCGTCCGCTTCCGCCGGCAACATGATAAAGGCCATCCAGCTTGCCGAAACGTTCGACCGCGAGGGCCACCGCCTGGTCCGCCGTTTCCGAGTGCGTCGCGTCCCCGGCAAGCGTTTCCACCCCGTCTCCCAGCTCCGCTCGAGCCCGATCGATCGAGTCCGCGCTGCGGCCCACCAGCAAGAGCTTCGCGCCTTCGCGGCGCATCGCCCGGGCAGCCGAAAGGCCCATGCCGGTCGTGCCGCCGATGATCGCGATCGCTTTTCCTTTTAGTCTCATAGCGTCATTCCATTTCTTTGCTCCATATTGCTCAGCGATAGGCAGAGAGTGTCCAATAAATCGATTTTGTAGGGCTGCCGCTTGCGGCACGCCGCGTCTGCCAGGGCTTTTCCTGCAACGCGGTGCGGCGCATGCACCGACCCTACATCTCAAAGACCCTGATTCAGAACTCGTTGGACACCCTCTAAGACGCTTCACATCACTTGATTCGAATCAATGTAGCAGCTCGGGCGGGAATTTTCCTTTCATCGCTTTGCCATAAGTGATCATATTTTGGCATGTCTCGAGAAACGCTTCACTATCCTTCCGCTTACTGGGGAAAACTTTGGCGGCACGATGCGAGCGCCCGCCGGCTCAAGCTCCACTCGCATGACGAGCTAGAGATGAACCTGGTCATCAACGGGAAGGCGGTCTATCTGATAGACGGCGTTCTCGTTCCGCTGCGGGAGGGGCAAATCCTTTGGCTTTTCCCTGAAGAGCAGCATGTTTTGGTGGAGAGGGAATCGGCGTTTCGCATGTGGATCGGCGTTTTCAAGCCCAAGCTGGTCGCCCGCGTCGGGCGTTCCCTAAAAAAGAAAGGCCTGACCGCAAAGCGCAACGAGCAGCCCATCACGCGATTTCTTTCGAAAAAGAGCAACGACTCTTCGCTCGATCTACTGGAATATCTATATGGGCGACAACATTGCCTTTCTTGGTTCAACGACGGGCTCAGTTTCCTGCTGGGCCGCCTATGGCTGGAAACCTTGGACGCCAGAGAAATGGACGCTTTCGAAAGGGTTCACCCGGCGGTGGAGAAAGCCGCTCGCTTTCTCCAGTCCAATCCCGAGATCAAGAGCTTGAGCGAGATTGCGGCAGCCAGTGGCCTGAACCGCTGGAACTTGAGCGCCCTCTTCAAGGAGCAGATGGGCATGCCCATCACGACCTATCGGCAGCGTTTGGCGATCGAGCGGTTTCTGGAAATCTATGGAAAGGGCGAAAGGTGGAACGTGACCGAAGCGGCCTTCGAGGCCGGCTTTGGCAGCTACCCGCAATTCCATCGATGCTTTCGCCGCTTCATGGGAGCGGGCCCGAGGCGGTTCTTGAAAAGGAGGTCTCGAAGGGCCGCCGATCTCGCTTAGCGCATAGGCTCAACTTCACGTGAGTTTCTGAATGAAGATGATTTCTCTAACCGCAGAGTTCTGCTGAGAACGCAGAGCAGGACTTCATTCGATCTCCGCGTCCTCCGCGAACTCTGCGGTTTATGAAACAGTCCTGCCCTGTGTCTCAGGTCCATTTTTTCGCCTTCTTTGGTAGAGAGCGCTGAGGCTCCAAGCCCTAAGTCGAAGCTTATCGGCAAGCTCGTCGTCCGCGGAGAAAAGCGCGAACAGTCTAGGCGTGTTCTGGAAAGCGCCCTACCGGTCCTCCCTGCGCCGCATAACGATTTTCGTATTAACGTCGACCGGAAAGCTCTTTCCCGAAAGCCACAGCGGCAGAAACTCCACGTCCGGAGGCCGCTCCAAAAAACCGCTCTCCCGCCCCCTGATCTGCGTATCCAAATAGCGCATCGCTATATCCCCATACGAATCGAACCCTAGATCCCAACCGGCGATCTCGCGATCCTCCCGGTCGCTCTTGCGCTGGCTCATGAAACGCGGCCGCTTCTTCAAAGACCGCAGCCAAGGATAATGCCGGTCATGGCCAATCACCAAATCCACGCGATTGTCAGTCGCCCATTTCACGAAAGCCTCTCGCCCCTCGCTCTCATTGAAAATGAAGGTCCGCGCAGCCGACGAGCGCGACGCGGTGTAGCGGCTATCGCGGCCCAAAAATCTGAATCCGCTCTCCAATACGGGCGAGCCTTCCTCGAGCACGACCCCAATCCTCTTCAACTTGGCATTCGCAATCAAGAACCAGCTGTGATCTATAATCCACAAAGTGGGAAAACGATATCTGAATACATTCCGCGCCGCAGGCGTGCAGCTCACCAGAGGCAAGGCTCGCTCGGCCACGCTCGCCTGCAAATCGTCAATCAAGTCCTGATCCTGCCTCTTGATGAAGCCCAGGACCACCCCTGCCACCCCGCGATGATGCAAAACCCGGCAAAGCGATTCCGCCGAAGGATAGTCCTCCAAGAAATGCTCCTCCACCCGATAGCCTAGCTTTTCCGATCGAAGACGGATCCCTTGCAAAAAGCCCCTATCGACAACACGAAAAGCGTCCCTAGACTTTTTTATATAAGCGATCGTCGCATCCCTCGGAGCATTCCCCCACCGCAGATTCACCAAGGCGCTCAGGGAAGGATCCGATTTATAGCCCGCTTCGTTCGCCGCTTCCCGCACTCGCTGCAAGGTTGACAGCTTGAGCCTGGAATCCCCCTTCAAAGCATAGGAAACCGTCGATGGCGAGAGTCCCAAGCTCGCCGCTAGATCCTTGATCCTCACCCGCTTGGAATCCCCTTCCTTCGGCTGCGCCGAA
Organism: Pelagicoccus sp.; assembly: GCA_028284635.1. Lineage (GTDB taxonomy): Bacteria > Verrucomicrobiota > Verrucomicrobiia > Opitutales > Opitutaceae > Pelagicoccus. Next base: position 14,951 of record JANQRJ010000001.1, on the reverse strand, counting down.
ACGGACCGTCCATCCCTCGTCTCAGGGCTTTCCATGCCGGCCAAAGCTGGAGCCAAAGGGCAGTCGCTCCCCTCCTCCCTCTCTAAGCCCAAGCGCTTCCACGCCGACTTGATTTTCGCCTCAGACGCCTTGAAACGCTTCGCCAAGTCCTTCGCGCTCGGCGGCTTGCCCAAATAAAACCCCCGCAAGGTCGCCACGCTCACCGCTAGGGCCAAAGCGTTTTCGCTACGCTCGTAAGACTTGGGCCGAGCCTTGTCCAAAGCCAAGCCGCCCAAGCCTTTTTCCAGGTAGGCCTTTTTCCAGATATGTATCGTGTTTCTAGATACATCCAAACCGCGCGCCACCTCGCGAACCGAACCGAGACGATCGAGCTCCAAGAGGATGCGGCAGCGCAGCGACAAGGCCTGCGGCTTCGTCTCGTCCTTCAAAAAGGAACGAAGGCGACGCCGATCAGCCGCTTTCAAACGGAAATCCCTGGGGTCACGGGGCATGCCGAATCGTAATGCGATCCATTAAATGTAATGTCAACCTGAAAATCGTCGATTAGATAAAACTGCAAGACGCTAGGAAAACTTCCTCAGCTTGCTAAAGTAACTGACATACCTCGCGAGACCTGGCCTCAAACTGAGAGCTCGTCAGCCCAGACATAAACTACCCCTTTCGCCTCCACCCCCTGGAGCGCCACCCCATCTAGAAGCTCTTTCCGAGCTTCAAAACCCAAAACGTCAAATATATATACATATATATGTATCGCAAACGCATGTATATCGCAAACGCATGAAAATGAAAAAATTAGCCCTAATCGCCGCCACCTCCTTGGTTCTGCTCGCCTCATCCGCTCAGGCCACCGTCTACTTCCAGAACACCGGCGTCAACGCCGGCTGGAACAGCAACAGCTTCGGCGGAAGCGGAGCCAAGTCCATCACCGAAGTCACCAACGTTAAATACAAAGGCTCCAAAAGCCTGCGTGTCATCTGTACCTACCCCGCCTATCGCGCCGAGAAACAAAAGAACGCTAGTTCGAATCTCGGACAGCGCGGCAACACGCGCTTCTACGGCTTCGCCCTTCGCCTGCCCGCCAACTGGGAGAACATGAACGATCGGGACTCCTATTTCTGTCAGAACATCGCCAACTACAACGGCAACTGCTCTGGTTCTCAAGACGAGTTCGAGCCCACCTTCTTCTTCGGCGCCCGCGGCAGCAACTTCAAGCGCATCTACTACACAGGTAACCCCTGCGGAAACAACGGTACAGGAAATCCAGGCAATCTCCGCTCCATTATCAAGAACTCCTGGGTGCGCGTCATATATCAAGCCAAGTGGAGCAGCGGTTCCGACGGCGTGATGAAGGTCTGGATCAACGGCACGAAATACTTCGACCGCACCGGAGCCAACACCTTCCCTTACACGCAGCCGATGGCTTTCAAGGCGGGAATCTATATCCCTGGATGGAAGAACAGCAAGGGTTCCAGCTCGCAAAGCGAAAAGAAGACCTGGATGGACCACTTTCGCGTAGGCACTTCCTACAACGAAGTCAATCCATCCAACTGGTAAGCGCTCAGCTTGCTCCAGGAGATCGATTTTCTCGTTTATTAGACCAGCAACAAACAGCGCCCTCGACCTTAATCAGGTCGGGGGCGCTTTACGATACTCTTGTTGCTTCCAGCCCTCCAGCTCTCGCAAACGCTACGCGGCCGCCAATTTGGGAACCCTCGTTTTCGCAGTAAAGGCAAGTTCTTGCGTCTCGGCATGAAGGTTTCCGCAAATCGACGACGACCTGTAGGCTATTGAGCTCGTAGGTGATAGAGCATTTTTCGTCTGTTCAGTCGCATTTTCAGAGGGTGGTGCGGTCCCGACCGAAGTCGGGAACGCATACGCGTGTACAGTGGGACGCAGTGGAGGCCCAGGCAACATGGGGCGTGATGAAGCAGTTCGAGGCGTTCAGCACCACCTTATCAAACCTTTTTGCATGTGGTATTAGACAGCCATCTATTGGCGCGCCTAGCTCGCTCGCATGTCGCTGAAAACTCGACTTAGGTAGCGCCTTCGATATTACAGTAAACTGATGGTCAGATGATGATCCTCGGAAAACAGACAAGCCGCGCAATGTTTCCAACTCCGCAGAGCCATGAAAAAAACAATCCTCCTATTTTTATGCCTATCCCTTGCGCAGCTGTTGGCTGGTCCGAACGCTGCGCTCGCAGAAATTTTCCGCATATCTCCGGCCCAAGACATCGTTTTGGACGGCAAGCTTGATGACTGGCCAAAGGAAGCGTTCCGCGTAGGGGTTTGGCACTCGGAAAGCGATATCTACCATCAGCCGCTCGCCGACTTCAATCTCGCCGCTTCTGTCCTATGGGACGAGGCGGGACTGTACTTGCTCATTGAAGGCGAGGATGACGAACCGAATGAGGGCTTGAACGTCAACAGGTTGTGGAACGGCGATGCGGTTGAGATTATTATCTCAGCAGAGCCTGAGTCCAAAACGTGTTATCAGATTATCGCAACGCCAGGATACGGCGATCCCGACGGAAAACCGAGATACAAAGCCTACGACTTTCGAAACGAGGACGCAAAGACAGTCGATATCGAGGTGGATGTTCACAGTAAAATCATGGGTTCAAAATATGTCATGGAGCTCTTTCTGCCTTGGACGAATTTAGGATCCAAACCAGAAATGGGCGAACGGATTGGCTTTCAGATCTACGCCAACGACAAAGACGACGACAACAGAACCACCCTGGCCACATTCTACCCTCAGAAAGACAAGGACAATAAAACAGCCATGCATTTCCTTGAGCTAGCCGAGCAGCCCAGCCCGCAACAACTATTGCTGTGGAAGCCCGAATGGCTAATGGAACGACAGTTGATAGTCGAATATTTCGGGCACCCGTCTGCGGTAGGCAAACGCCTCAAGCTAGAAGATGATCAGAGTCTAATCCATTTTTCAGACGAGGTAGCAGAGCCATCGAACGGATCCTGGGTACGCTACCGTCGCCTGGTTACTATCGATGGCGAGCGACTGAATCCACGCTTGTTGCTCGGAGACGAACCCGTCCTATCGGCGTATGCTGGAGAGATACGATGGAGAGACTCGTCTCAACGACTGGCCTTCGATGTAAAAGAGACCCGCAACGCTAAAATTCGAGTAACTCCCAACCCTTCCGACCTGAAACTGCCTGAGATCGAAGAAGTCGAACTAGCGATAGCCGATCTCAGTGGGGACATCGTCTTTTCCAAAGAAATCGACATGCGCGAAGAGATCGACGTCGATCTCGAACCTGGAGCATTTAAAGTATCTGCTCGCGCGACTTCGCCAGATGGACAGCTTTTGAGAGGGCAAAGCGTAATCGTTATCGAAGAGGATCAGGGAAAACGCATATCTCTGTTAGAAGATGCTCTCGACGCATGGATTTCGGAAAACGATGCTGAATTCTACCGAGGCTGGACACGATATCATCTCTTCAGGTACCGAGCGGCAATCGCCAAAGGCGAAGATTTCGATATCCAAAAGCAGCTCGGAATTATAACCCATCTTCTTAGGGCATCAGGCAGCGATCCCTACCGTATCAAGGAAAAAAGGGGGACATTCGAATGGGCATACCCCTCAGACGTCGATGACAGCGGACAGCCCTTCCGTATCGAAATTCCGGATAACTACGATCCATCGAAAAGCCACATGCTCGCCGTCCATTTGCATGGGAAAAGCGGAACTCATATGGCGCGAAAACCCCTTTCATCCGATGCGATAGGGCTTAGCGTAATGGGTCGCGCCAGAGGCAACGGCTATAACGGGCTCGCAGAAGTGGATGTTCTCGATGCCATAGCGTTCGTCAAAAAGCACTGGAACGTAGATGAAGATCGCGTTCATCTTTCCGGGACAAGCATGGGCGGTGGCGGAACCTTCATTCTGGGCTCTCGTCACCCAGACCTTTTCGCATCAGTTCGACCTCTGTGCGGTTACGCGTTTTCGACGAAACTGGAGAACCTGCTGAACGTTCCTCTTGTAACTGTGCACAGCATCGATGACGACAAGGTGCCAATTATTGCAAGCCGCTATGGCACCGCCCGACTCAACAAGCTAGGAGGAATAGCTTTCTCCAGCGAGCCAAACGGAGTAGGACACCAAGTAAGCAATGCTCGTCAGGAGATAAAGGCATCTCAACTCTGGGCGCAAAGCCACCAAAGGATACGAAAACCTCGGCGAGTTAGCTATATCGCCCATGATCAAATAGGACGCAAAGCCTACTGGGCGTCTGTCGAGGAATGGGGAGGAAGCCACCTGCCTGCATCCTTCAACCTAAAGCTCACAGCCCGGAACGATCTGCATATGCAGGTCGAGAATTGTCGCGTTCTCAAGCTGGATCTAACTTCCGCCCCGGTCGATCCCAGCCTACCTCTGAATATTTACAGTAGCAGTCTGTTTCAGTTTACTGTTCCAGCTCCTTTGCCCGACAGCTACCACCTGACCTTTTCGGAGAATCCGGTCAAAGGCTCAGCAGTAGAGCCCGAGCCGCCCGCCGCACGGCTACATTTCCCAGGAGGAGCGCAGGCGATGTATCATGGCGAACCATTCCTAATTGTCTATGGAACTCAGGGAAATCCAAAGATGACGGCTCAACAGAAGAAGATCGCCAATATCATCGCCGCCAGCCCAAACCCAAACTGGGCTAAGGCAGATCTCTTCAACAATTGGGGCCCCATGATGCCCATGCTCTTTGGACGCATCCCAGTCAAAGCTGATAGCGAAGTGACTGATGAAGATATCGAAAGCTACAATCTCTACCTTCTAGGCACGCCCGATGAAAATTTGCTCGTCGCTCGATTGTCGGACAAGCTGCCTGTTCGCCTCGATGGCGATCAAGTGGTTTGCAAAGACGGAGTAGCATGGTCGTTTAGGCAAAGAGCCTTCAGCTTGCTTCACTACAACCCGCTAGCGCCTCAACGGCTGATGTTCTGGGTAGCTTCCCATAACAAGGAATTTTACGAACCGAACGCGCCGCTTTTGCAGATGCAGCAATATGACTACGCCACTCCCGATTTCTTTCTGGCAGAGAATCGTACTGTGGTTGCCCGTCGTTGCTTTGACGCCCGTTGGCAATGGGAAGACGGATACGCCGATTCTCCAATACTTCGAAACCGAGAGAGCGTTACTGCAAATGGATATGCGAAAAGAGAAGCAGAGGCGATCATGCGAGCCTCTGACGCGGACTGCGCGCTAGTAAGCGAAAGATCGAAACCAACGGAGCTCGTTTACGCCCCTGAAGAAAGCCGTCTCGAAGATGCTCTTCGAGGCTACTACGATTACAGGGTGGTTCTATTCGAACTGAGTGGAGCTCAATTGCAACATGCCCAGAAAAAAATGGCGGCCCACACCTATCCTCCCGACGAGAACGAGCGAATATTGCTTTTCTACGCGGATCCCCTCAAAACGCCCGATCCTGAAGCTGTTTACACAGTCGCCTGCTACCCGTGGTCCATATGGGATTTCGTCAGCATAACCCGGATACAGCCGGAAACCATGTATCCAAGCGAACACGCCATGCGCGACGCCGTACAACGGCACTGGACAGAATAGCGACAAGATCGCTCGCCCGCCCTTGGCCAATTCCGACCACGTGTATGGCGATCTAGCGAGACCTCTACTTTTCGCAAGCGAAGCGTCAGGTCACGCGGCTTCTCGCCTATCCCTGGAGGAATGACTCGAGATTTTCGGCGGCCATTTTCATCAAGCGCTTGCGAGCCGCAGTGGAGGCCCAGGCAATGTGGGGCGTGATGAAGCAGTTCGAGGCGTTCAGCAGCGGGTTGTCCTGGCCCGGCGGTTCCGCCGAAAGCACGTCCAGGCCCGCCCCCGCGATACGGCCGGCATTCAGAGCCGCCGCGAGATCCGCTTCGTTGACCAAGGGGCCACGGCCCGTATTCACCAGAAAGGCGCTTGGCTTCATTTTTTGGATACGAGAGGCGTTAACCAAACCCTCGGTCTCCGGCGTCAAGGGGCAATGCAGGGAGATGAAATCGCTCTCGGCAAAAAGCTCGTCCATACTCCTCCAGGAAACGCCTTCCGGAGCGGGGCGGTTTGGGTTGCGCGTCGTGGCGACGATTCGCATGCCATAGACCATCCCGATGCGCGCGACGGCTCGGCCAATCTCGCCCAAGCCCACGATACCCAAGGTCAGGTCCTTGAGTTCGATCAGCGGAGTCAGCCAATAGCAAAAGTCCTTGCTGCCCGCCCAGCCTCCACCGCTCACATCATTCGCATGATCGCCCACCCGATGCGTGAAGTTCAAGATATGGGCGAATACCAGCTGAGCTACGGATTCAGTACTGTATCCCGCGACGTTGCGCACCGGGATCCCCTTCTCCCGCGCCGCATCCAGGTCGACAATATTGACGCCGGTGGCCAAGACGCCGATGTACTTCAAGTTCGGACAGGATCGTATCGTCTCGGCGGATACGATTGCCTTGTTCGTAAGCAGAATGTCGCACTCCTTGGCCCGCTGCAGGACCTCCGCAGGCGAGCTGCGTTCGTGGACCGTCAAAGAGCCCAGCTTTTCAAATGCGTCCCAGCTGAGATCGCCAGGGTTGAGCGTGTAACCATCCAGAACTACGATTTTCATAACATTCGGCATTAAAAACGAATGGCAGCTTCTATGAGGCCCTGGAAGCAAACGCTCAACAAGAATCCTAAGGCACGGTGAGGCCTCGGGTGCGATTCAAACGTTGTCCAGGTAGGGCTCAGTTGTTCAGTTCGCGCTGTCTGCCTTAGGAAGCTCGCAGATTTCCATCTTGTCGATCAGTCTGTCTTTGAATGTGAAGCGGTGCCCTACAACATCATCGGAAACAAGCTCTCCGCCTAGGTCGCGAACGACTTGACGAACTTCAACCAGTATGCGCGAGTCGCTTTCGTGGCGAAAGGAAACCGGATTGACAGTCGGATCTATTTCGCTCCACTGCTCGGTCCAGTATGCGCGTATCTCAGTCGGACCGCAGACAAAGCCGCCTTTGAAGGCTCTTGGCCATTTGACGTCCGGCGTCATGCAGGCGAGCGCCGCATCAATGTCTCGGGAGTTGAACGCCGCATACGCCTCGCGTAGCAGGTCATTGTCCTTTGCCGTCTGCTCTGTCTCTGTCATAAATGAATGTCGTGCAATGTAACGCGGATCCCGCAGGGCGGGACCGCGTCCTCATTGCAAGCTCTATTCTCCATCTTTCGGCAAGCTCAAAATCTTCGATGGGCCCGGCGGCAACCGTCTTTGTTCTTCGAACTACGCCGAGTCATGAGCGCCGGCCCTACGGTTTCATTCCAACAAAGCAGAGCTAGAACTTGTAGATCAGCGAGCTCTGAATGTGATCGTTTTCAGCGGTTTCCGAACCCTTGTATCCGGTTTTCTGATTCATGTACTCCAATCCCCAGAGCAACGAGGGGTGGAAGCTGTAGTAGTAGTTGATCAGGAACGATTCGTTGGAGGTTCGACCTCCTGCAGCAAGGTCATTGTCATCAGGATTGTCGACCGAGTAGCCGATATTAAGGTTCATTTTGTCGGTCGGCTTTAGCTGAAATTGGGACCAGCCGCCTTCTCCTGAGATTTCGGTTTGGGAGAGGAGGTTGATTCCCTGGCCAATATTGCCCCAGAAGCTATCTAGGTTAGCTCCAGTATAGACGCTGGTCTTCCAGCTCAGCCAATCGGTAATCGGCAAGTCGAACGCTCCAGTGACTGCCCAGGCATCGTATTCTCGAGGGCTGCCAACGGGTGGCTGGTCGATGTTCTCCTTCCCATAGACAAATGACAGGCCGAGTCTGCCAGACTTTTCGGTGAAGGATGGGATCCTCTGGAGGAGCTTGCCGGAAAGCACGGGAAATTCCGCGTCAACCGCGTCATCCTGGAGATCGCCATCGATGTCGGCCCCGTGTACGCCTCCGACCGGCTCGAGAATCGCGCCGATCAATTCCAGGTCTTCGCCCACTTTTTTCGTAACGCGAAGCTGCGTTTTACGCAGCCCGAGTTGGCCCATGAAATTGTAGTAACTGAAGTTGAGGGTTTGAGGAATTTCGATGATATACGGTTCCCATGTTTGGCCTGCTAGCAGCGACCAGTCGCCGAAATCCCAATTCAGAAAGGCGTGGCGAGTACGTGGCTCGAAGGCGTGATTGGTAGAGAGACTGGTAGGCGTGTTTATGTTTCCGTAGAAGTCCATCTCCAGCTTGCCGGTCACTTTGCCTCCGGCGACTTCGGGGCCGGCGAAGTTCATGCCAAGCCGCGTTTCCTTCGCAGTCATATCGAAGTTGCCGCTGTTGGTCGCAGTCTCCGGACGCACCCAGAACGGGATTTCCTGATGGGACGTCAATCCGCTGTCGTACAGGGAATCCAGCTTGAAGTACCCATAGAAACTCAGTCCGTATTTGGAGGACACGCCAGCTACAGAGGGTTTTTGTACGGGTTGGCGCACTACCGAATCCTTTTCGAGCTTAGTGGGCTCGATGACATCTCTCTTCGCTTCTTTTTCGGCGAGCTGCTGTTTTAGCGTATCAACTTCTTTGACCAGCGTAAGCACCAATTCTCGCAGTTCTTCGAACTCCTCATCGGTCGCGGCGCTAGCATTTTTCATTGGCACGAGCGCAACAGCGCCTACGGCCAATAGGCTTGATACGGTCTTGTACGTTTTCGTTATTATTCTCATCTGTACGGAAATATGGCTGATTGTTGTTCTAGACGAATTTTTTGGCTTGAGGGCGGCACTATTGAACAGCCCGACAACAAGCGCCGGACTGTTTGAAAATCGCGGGATGCCTTAAACCAACTCCGCTTTCTCCTGTTTTGAATCTTCTAATTTTACGCCGTGCACTTGAGTAGCTAGGAATTTCTTGATCTCGATTGGCGTATCGCATCCTGTGATCTTGGATACGACGATGTTTGCGATGATCGCTAGCGGGGCGCCGATCCATGCAAAGTACCATGGGTTGAGGTAGGTATTCATGAATTCCGCCGCTGGAAGAGCGATGCCCTGCTTGGCTGCGATGAAATAGGCGATAGATAAGAGCGAAATACCACCGCCAACAATAACGCCTGCCCATGCACCTGCTCGGTTTGAACCGCTCCACCAGATGCCTAACAGGAATAGCGGGAAGATCGTGCATCCAGCGAGAGAGAATGCAGCTGCGACAAGCTGGGCGATCAAGGCGAGCTTCAGCAAGGCGATGGATGCAACGATGATCGCCATCAGAATCGTACCGACACGGGCCATGATCATTTGGGTCTTCTCAGACGCCTTTGGATTGAGAGTCTTGTAATAAAGGTCGTGAGAGAAAGCCGAAGCTCCAGCGACCAGAAGTCCCGAGACTGTAGAGAAAGCCGCCGATACGGCGCCCGCTGCAAGCAAGCCGACGATCGGAGGGTAGAGATTCGCTAGCTGAGCAGCGTAGACCACGATCGCATCTTTGTTAAGCTTTCCGATTTCAGGGTTGGCCGAGAGGATCTTGCCAAATGCGGAATAGAGAGGCGCGCTCCAATAGAGCACGCAGATGAAAAACAGTCCCCAAACAACCGAGAGGCGAGCGTCGCGAGCGCGTGGCACAACGTAGAATCGTTGGATAACGTGAGGCAGACCTGCCGTGCCAATCATAAGCGAAAAGCAAATCGCGATCCATTGGAACGAATCCTTACCAGTGGCTGGATCGAATGGCATAGCGAATTCGGGAGAAGGCAGTATGCCTATCGAGTTGCCGATGGAGTTAACGACGCCCTCTTTGGCGGGAAGTCCGTTTACGATGTCGGTGACCGCTTCGCCGTATCCAACCTGCGGAAACCAAAAGTTGTATCCAAACTTATAGCAAAGCATGACCATCGGAATGATGAAGGAAATTATGATGATCACATACTGGATCTGCATGTTTTTCGTGACGCCCATCATTCCAGAAATGAGAGTATATAAAAGAACGACCGAGGATCCTACGATAACCGCAGTCGAATAGTCGATACCTAGGATCCATTTGAACATCAGACCGATGCCGGCAAACTGGCCGACGCAATAGGAAAGGGAAATGAGAAGCGCTAGAACCGCCCCAACGCCTCGAAGGCCTTTCGAATAGAAGCGGTCCCCAATGAAGTCGGCTGCAGTGTACTTTCCATAGCGGCGTACTTGGCTCGCCATGAGGACCAGTAGAAGAACGTATCCACCTGTCCAGCCGACGACGTAAGACAGGCCATGGTATCCGGCGCCGTACATGATAGCCGCCATTCCGAGAAACGAGGCGGCGCTCATCCAGTTCGAGGCAATCGCCATCCCGGAGCCAACCGGAGAGATCTTGCGGCCCGCCGCCCAATAAGACGACGTGTCCTTCGCCCGGTTCAAGATGCCGACCATTACAAACGTAACCAGAATTACGATAAGAATGATTCCCGGGATTAATTTGAAAGAACCTTCCAGTTGTGTCGCTTTTGATGCGACTTCTTCCGCGAAAGCGTTCGTGACTAGCGAGCATGCGCCAAATAGGGCGAAAAGTCGTGCGAAAATATTCTTCATAGCTACAAGGGGTTAATATAATTATCTCTGTAAATCGCTGCTATCTCTAGTCGTTTTCTTCGACGAAGTTGTTCTTCACATACAGCTTCTCGATCTTGATTGTATAGAGCATGCAGAGCGCTACGAAGAGAATCAAAAGGAACTGGGCAGTGTACCAGTAGTGGAAGGGAAAACCGAGGAATGTGAAGTCGGTCAGCGGTCCACGCGGGTGCGAACAGTATTTTTCCATAACGGCTGGGAGCTCCCTGCTGTAAGTGGTGGAAGTCGGTTCTACGAGCGAGAAAGGAAGCAATTCGATCATGAGCAAATCGAAACCGTCCCGCTTCAAATTCAAGGCCTCAGCAACGGCTTCCGGGTTTTTCGATTGGCCAGGCACCAGTTTCGCCGCCGTTATGCTAAGGGCTTCCTTGAGAACATTCTTGTCGGCTTCCGCCAATGCGATGTTCTTGCCCAGAGCCATGAGTAGGGACTTCGAGAATTCCTGCTGTTCCGCGACGGTTGCCGTGTTCTCTTCGACCTTCGGCCAAACTTCGTTGAAGCTAACGAGAGAGTCTTCGGGTGTAAGTTCAGTCGTGCCTATAAGTAAAAATTGGAAGCCGAAAACGGCTAGAAGCCAGATCGCGATGAATATCGTAATCACCTTGCTGTTGTCGCGAGCGATACCGGGAGCCGGCTTGAAGAAGTTAATCTCGTATCGTTTGTCATTCGAATCAGTCATATGCCAATTTCGTTGTGGGTATTGAGGTTTAATTAGGGAGTGGGGAACTTTGGTATTCGATAAATTTAATCTTATGTCAAAATAATTTAATATTAGAATAATTAATCATCAATATGCGATGACGTTACGACTTCCAAAGCACCGAAGATGGGGATCGAACTCGATGATCATTCATAAGATCCATATTAACAACATCTTATGCAGAAATGAAATAAATCCCGCACGAGAAGGTGGTATTCCGAAGTCCGGAAATCGCGTCCAGCTTGCGCCTCAGAACCTATGCGATTTAGCGAGGGCTCGATCTACTATCGATCTCAAGCACACGACCGCGCGAGACGTCTCGATCAGTCGATCAGTTGCGGATCGACGCCAAGGAAATCGTAGCTCACGCGGGCCTGATAAACTGCGAGCGACGAAAGCATCTTGCGGCAAGTCCGACGCTGGCTATCGCTAAGATCCTTCACATTCAAGGTGTCGTCAATCCTTTGCAATTCGTTGTGATCCCGTAGTTGATTATTGAATCGCAACTGCCAGAAGAAACTAAATATGTCGGAGATTTCCTGGCATGAATTCCTATCGATAACGCCGATCTTCTGCAGCGATTCCAGCCGATCGAGAGTGGAGGGCACTTCGACCTGGTGCTTGAGGGCATAGATGCGGGCAAAAACAACGATGGGCGTTATGCAGTCCTTCAGATCCAAATACTCGACGCCATCTTTCTGCTTGGTCTTCAGATTTCCAAACGCATTGAGCGGCACTTTGCATCTCGAATAGCTAAGCGCGTAGTTCTTGAGAAACACGTTTAGGCTTTTGGATTGCTGGAACATATAGTTACGCAATGATTCCGATAGGCTCTGTTCTCCGTATATTTGATTGAAGTCTAGAAAAATATTGACTTCCAGGAGAGATTCGACGGTGGCATTTTCGAATTTTTCGGAAACGTTTTTTTTCCACTCGCTGAGCGAAAGGCACCATTTCGGGTTGGCTGCCATGATCCCTCCTTGACAAAAAGGAAAGCCTGATTGGTCGAGCTTGCTGCAAATTCGATTCGCCAAATTGAGGAAGTATTTCCTGTTTTGTTCAAGCTCGCCAGCAGCGTCATCGGCGAAAACCAAGGCATTGTCTTGATCGGAGAACAAAGTCATTTCTCGCCTTGCTGCACTGCCAAGCGATAGAAAGCCGAATGGGACGGGCGGACTCTCCGATTCATGCAAAGCGAGTTCGATATAGCGCTTAACCGTTTCATTGTAGGCTTGAGCGATCATATCCCGAATTCTCGTAGTGGAGTCTCCTTGCCTGATTTGCCTATCGACATACGCCGGAAGAGCGTTCAGCAAGCGAATGATATGTCCTTCGCTTTCGCTGATCCGTATCGCCTGTAGAAAATCAACAGCGCTTTGATTGCTCAAAGGATTGGCATTGTTCATGAGCATGGAGGGCATTGCCGTTGCATTTCTAGTGATGGGACGCAGGGAGATGACGTGGCCGTTTTTCTCTGAAAAGAAGATTCGCGACACGCGCATCAGCAGTTCGATAGACTCGCCGTTGCGTTTACGAGCATGGGCTTCAAACTCGCCTCTGACGGTCTTGCCGAGGAAAACGTCCTTCAGTCTCGATCGAGCATCCTGGTTGATTGCGAGGTCAGGAATGACGGATGACCAAATTTCGCGCGACAGAGATTCGTCCTCGCTATAGCCGAGCAAGCGCTGGAAGGCGAGATTCGAGTAAACATGCTCTCCTTCCAGTTCGAGCACGTATCCCTCGCTGGATGCTTCCACCAACGTACGATAGCGTTCTTTCGCTTCGATCAAGCCAGACTCGGCTTGCAGACGGTTACGCTCGATTCTCAAGCTCTGCCTCAGGATATATAGCAGCAGGGCGATCAAGCCCAGAGTGATGTAGGCGAACGTGAAGAGGATCTTCCGGGTCAGGTTTTCGATCTCCAGATCAACGTCGTCAATATATACGCCTGTGCCGATAATCCAGTCCCATTCCGGGATGCCCCTGACGTAGGAGAGCTTTGGAGTCAAGCGGTCGGGGTCGTCCTTCCATTGCCAGAAGTATTCGAGATAGCCCTCGTTCGATTGTTCTACAAGCCGGACAGACTCTACGAACGGGTTGGTATTGCTCCCATTCTTAGGGTCCTGATAGGACGTGAGATCCACACCTTTGAGATCGCTACGGTATGGATGCATAACCATGCGTGGGCGCTCGTCAGTGATCCAGAAATAGTCCTTACCCTCCTCGCCATACCTCAGGGCCTTGATGGCGAAAGCCGCTTGCGATTGGGCTTCCGCCAAACTCATTTCATTCATAGCCGCCTTCTCCACGTAGTGCTGGATGGCGCTTGAAGCCGTAGCTGTCAGTTCGCGAATCATAAGCCGCTTTTGATCCAGAAGGTTTTCTTTGAACTGCGGAACGATAAAGACGAATATCGAAGAAACGAAAAGGATGACCGCAGCGATCGTGGGCAGAGAGATGCCGAGCCAGAATTTGAAATTGAACGACGATTCACGTCGCTTCCTCTTGGCTGTATAGAATTTGCCTTTGAAATACTCGTCGAGCTCGGCTTTGTTCAGTATCCGGTCAGCCAAAGGAACGTCATCGTTTTCGTGGTACTTTTCTTTGAAATTTCCGTCTTCGAAGTCCTTCTGTACTGGCAGGTACCCGTCGTAATCATCCTTCAAGTGGGTTTCGAACACCAGTCGGATTTGTTCGGGCGTGTACTTGCCTTCGAATTCCTTCAGCGCGTCGTCCAGCGCTTCAATGCAATGTCGGTATTGTCGGTGCCCGTACGGATTGAACCCCCCAACCTTTCCGCGTCGCAGGAAACTGTCGAAACCTTCGAGATCGAAAAAGCCGTCGATCCACTTGTGGATATCTTCCGCTCGGATGCCAACGACCTTCTCGGTATGATCTGCGTGCTCTGATAGATTCACGGACTGTGTCGAATTTACACGGGATAGTTCCTTTGCTCAAGTCTATCGAGAAGGCGATTGCGTCTAGATGCCTAGATTCTTCGTCTGTTAGAGAATTTTAGGATAATATCGCGGGAATCTCTGCGGGTCAACGGGAAACAGGATGTGAATATCATTGCCCTCGGGCTACCACTGCAGGAAATGCGCCCGCTGCAATGAAATCGCCACGCTCTTCAAGCCCTGCCCTGCGGGCGGGATCGCATGGCGATTGATCGAAAGTTGAAAAAGAAACCCCGTAGCAAGAGAGTGCGTTGAAAAAGTCGATCGAGCCCTGGCGATATCGTAGCCGCGTTCGTGAGTACCGAGGCGGCAGCCGACAGCGCAGCGAAAAACACGTGGATCTCCCGAATCGATCCCGCGTTCTCACGAACGCGGCTACATTAAAAAGCCGGACTTTTTCAACACACTCCAAGACTGCACGGAATGTCTAGCGGATTCGATCTCTAGCGAATAAATAGTCTCTAACTCTACCTTAATAGATAAACATTTGTAGAGTCGGCGTTCGTCGCCTCTTCATCGATACACGATTTTGGAAATCCGAAAAAGTAGAGCTAAATAGGCGTCAACTTAACGGAAGAAGCTTCATTTGGAGGGCAACGCTCCGTCGTTGCCGCAGCGTTTATTCCCCATAGGCTCTGACCTGCTTCCGTAAAAGCTGACCGCTTTCCGTCGTAGTTTGCCACCAACGCAAAACTATGAAAGGAAGAGGCCATGGGCAACACGAGCAAGCGCTA
>JANQRJ010000102.1 GCA_028284635.1 Pelagicoccus sp. | reverse complement strand
ATCGTCAGCCAGCTGGGCAGGGGGCTTCCGTCCTGTAGGGTTGCTGAGTAGGATAGAATGTCGCCCGCGTCGACGTCCGCGAAGCTTGCGGACGTGTCGAAGGAGAATGCCGCGTCCTCGTCTGTGGTCTGGTCTTGTATTGCCGCTGAGACTACAGGACCGTCATTGGTGTTCTGGACTTCGATGTCGAATGTATCCGAGACTGACTGTTCTCCGTCCGACGCGGTGACGGCTACCGCGATGGTTCCGACGTCTTCGTTGAGTGGCGTTCCTGATAGCACTCCAGTTTCGCTGTCTATCGTCAGCCAGCTCGGTAGGGGACTTCCGTCCTGGAGGGTCGCGGAATAGGATAGGGTGTCGCTCGCGTCGACGTCCGCGAAGCTTGCGGACGCATCGAAAGAGAAGACCGCGTCCTCTTGGGTTGTCTGATCCTGTAAGGCGACTGCGACTACGGGAGCGTCATTGGCGCCGGTGATGGTAACGGTGAGCGTTTCAGTATCGACGCCGCCCTCGCCGTCCGAGACGACGTAGGTGTAGACGTCTGTCAGAACCTCTCCTACAGCGAGGGCTTGTACTGCGGCATTTGCGTTGTTTATGGCGTAGGTGTATTCGCCGTCGGAATCGAGGGTCAGCGTGCCATAGGTTCCGGCTACTGGTTGCCCGATGTTTGCGTCGTCGCCTTCGATTTTCGCAATAGAAAGGGTGTCGGATGCATCCACGTCGAAGTCGTTGGTCAGGACGTTTCCGGTAGTGGTGGCGGCATCTTCGGCGATAGCTGCGGTATCGGCCTTGGCCGTCGGATCGTCGGTGGTTCCTACGATAGTGACCGTGAGCGTTTGCGTATCCGTTGTTCCCTGACTGTCGGAAACGGTATAGGTGAAGGAGTCTTCTACCGACTCTCCCGAGGCGAGGCCTTGCACGACGCTGTTCGTATTGTCGATGGAGTAGGTATAGGAACCGTCGGGGCGGATGACGACCGAGCCGTACGAGCCGTCGACAGATTGGCCGACGTTGGCCGATTGCCCGTCAATCTCGGATACTGAGAGGCTGTCGGAAGCATCGATGTCGGAATCGTTGGAGAGAACGTTGCCTGTCGTGGTGATGCCTTCTTCCGCGATGGCGGCGGTGTCCGCTGTGGCGATGGGAGCATCGTTGGTTCCAGATATGGTTATGGTGAGGGTTGAACTCGCGACGCCGCCGTTTCCATCTGAAATGGCGTAGGTGAAGGAGTCGACTATCGATTCTCCTTCGGCGAGGGCTTGTACGGCGTTGTTCGCGTTGTCGATAGAATAGGTGTAGGAACCATCGGCATTGACGACGACCGAGCCGTACGAGCCGTTGACGGATTGTCCGATGTTGCTTGATTGTCCTTCGATTTCGGATACGGAGATGCTATCGGAAGCGTCTTCGTCCGAATCGTTGGAAAGGAGGTTCCCGGTTGCCGTGGATCCGTCCTCGGCAATGGAGATGGCGTCTGCGGTGGCGATCGGTTTGTCATTCGTATTCTCGACTTCGATACGGAAACCGCTTTCGGCGATCTGTTCGCCGTCGGTAGCGAGAACCTTTACTTCGATTGCACCGACGTCCTCGTTTTTCGGGACGCCGCTGAAGCGTCCGGAAGCTTCGTCGAAGCTGAGCCAGTCGGGCAGGGGATCGCCGCTCAGCAGCGTGGCTTCGAAGGCGAGGGTGTCGCCCGTATCGATGTCCTGGAAGTTGTCGCTGACGTCGAGTTCGAATGCGTTGTCCTCGTCGGTGGTCTGGTCGAGTATCGAGGCTTTGACTACGGGGCCGTCGTTAGTGTTTTCGATTTCCAACTGGAAGGTGGTTTCGACGCTGCTTTCGCCGTCGGAGGCGGTGACCTTCACCTCGAGGCTTCCGACATCGTCGTTGTCTGGCGTGCCGGAGAGGTCTCCCGTTTCGGGGTCGAGAGCGAGCCAGTCGGGCAGCTCGGAACCATCGCTGAGAGTTGCGGAGAATAGGAGGGCATCGCCGGGGTCTTCGTCAGCGAAGTAGTCGGCGATATTCAGGTTGAAGGTGTCGTCTTCCGGCGCGGTCTGGGCAGGGATGCTGGCGGAGACGATTGGGGCGTCGTTGGTGTTCTCTACGTTGATGGAGAGGTTTGTGGAAGCGGAGGCTTGGCCGTCGCTAGCGGTGATGACGAGGTCGATGTCTCCGGTTTGAGCGTTCTGGGGCGTGCCGGAAAGCTCTCCTGTGGCGGCGTTCAGGTTCAGCCATGAGGGTAGGTGCGAACCGTCGTCGAGGGTGGCGGAATAGGTGAGAATGTCGCCTGCGTCGACGTCGCTGAAGGCGCTGGATACGTCGAAGATGAAGAGATTGTCTTCAGTGCCGGTCTGATCGGGAATGAAGGTGGCAACGGGTCCGTCGTTTGTATTGGCGACTTCGATACTGAAGAGTTCGCTGGCGTTTTCCTGACCGTCTGAAGCGACTACGAGAATGGACAGGTCGCCGATGTCTTCGTTGCTGGGAGTGCCCGAAAAGCGTCCGGTGGACTCGTCGAACTCCAACCAATCGGGCAGTTCGCTGCCGTTCGTCAGGGTGGCGGAGTAGGAGAGGGTGTCTCCGAGATCGACGTCGCTGAAACTGCTGGAAACGTCGAGGGCGAAAGGGCTGTCTTCGGGCGCTGTTTGGTTGGCGATGCCGGTGGCGATTGGGCCATCGTTGGTGTTCTGCACCATGATGGCAAAGATGTCTTCGACCTGGAGAGCGCCGTCGCTGGCGACGACGCGGATGGCGAGCATGCCGACATCCTCGTTGCTGGGGGTGCCGCTGAAGGTTCCGGTTTGCGGATCGAACTCCAGCCATTCGGGCAGAGCGGAGCCGTCTGGCAGAGTGGCGGTGAAGGAGAGGGTGTCTCCGAAGTCCGAGTCTGCGAAGCTGTCGGCCACGACGAAGGAAAAGACGCTGTCCTCGGCTGCCTCGACGTCTTCGATCTCGTCGACGAGCTCCGGAGCGTCGTTTTGGTTGGCTACGTTGAGGGTGAAGCTGCTGGTGGCCGATTCGCCGGAATTGTCGGTGGCCGTTATTTGGATGGAGAGGCTTTCGTCTCGCCCTCCTGGAGCGGTGCCGGAGAGCTTTCCGGTGGCTTGATCGAAGCTGAGCCATTCGGGCAGGGCGGAGCCGTCGCTGAGGGTGGCGGCGTAGCTGAGCGAGTCGCCAAACTCGATGTCCTCGTCGCTGAAGCTGGTGGCTGCGTCGAGTTGGACTGAGGCGTTTTCGGTGACGAACAGATCGGAGATGGGGGTGAAGCTTGGCTGATCGTTGACGTTGCTAACGAGCAGTCCGAAACTTGTCCTGGCGGTGGAACCGGAGGAATCCGTAGCGACAATCTCGATACGGTGTTCGCCTATCTCCTGAAAAGTCGGCAGTCCGGAGATGACTCCGGTCTGGGAGTCGAAGCTGAGCCATGCGGGAAGATTCGCGGAGAGGGTAAGGGTGTCGTTGGCGTCGGCGTCGGAGAAGAGGCCGGAGGGAATGTTTAGCGAGAAGGCGGCGTCTTCATTGGCGGTTTGGGGGCCAATGGATAGGGTGGCAACCGGCGCGTCGTCCACGTTTTCGATCTGGATGGAGATGTGTGAGGGTTGCTCGGACCACAGTTCGCCGTCAGAACCGGACCAGAGGACTTCGGCTTGACCGTTCCAGTCTGCGTCGGGTTTGAAGGAGAGGGCGTCAATCTGATCGATCGAGATGACTTGGCCGATCTCGACCGGGACCTCGCCTAGTAGGAGAACACCGTCTTGGGACAGGGCGTCGATGCGAATGGCTTGCAGGGCGTCGCTCTGGTCGCTATCGGAAAAGGCGGCTTCGAAGGCTTCGCGTTCAAAGGCGATAGCGACGTCTTCCTGACCGGATATCGAGAAATCGGATACGTCTCCAGCTTCGTTGGCATCGGCCGGAAAGACACTGAGAGTCTTCTCCACGCGAGTGCCTGCAGCGTTTTCGATCTGGATGGCAAGCTGGTAGCTGCTCGGGGCGGCCTCGAAGTCGATGCTGACCCCGGTCTTCAACTTGAGGATGCCGTCTTGGATTTCGAACAGCCCGCTGGGATCGTTGACGATGGAGTAGGTGAAAGGGCCTTCGATGGCTTCGTTGAGGCCGGAGGCGCTTAGGCTGCCGATCTGGTAGCCTTCCTCGTTTTCGAGGATGCCGCTTTGGGTGAGCTGCAGGGCGAGGTTGTCGCCGCGAAAGGGGTCGGGCACTAGGACGGAGACGTCGATGCGGTCGATGACCGAGCCGGAGTTGTTGTCGACTACGATGATGCGGACTTCGACCTGCTGGTCGTCGCCGGTATCGTCCACTTCGAGACTGACGTCGATTTCGCCGGTGTTGGGATCGACGGTGACGGTGGATTCGATTTCCTCGCCTTCCGAGTCGACGACCTCTCCGGTTACGGTGACTCTATCGAGGTCAGTGCCGTCTGGCAGGTTGGCAATGCCGTCCAGGTTTACGGTGATGCTTTCGGGATTGGAGTCTTCGTTTTCCTCGCTCTCTGGAGTTGGATTTTCCTGGGCTTGCTGGCTTTCGAATATCGGTTGGTAGGTCTGCTGCGCTTCAGGGGTTGCTTGGGAGTTTTGCTCGTCGACGGAGTTGGTTTCGTCTTGCTCGTCGTTTGCGGCGCGAAAGATCTCCTCGAGTTCGGCGTTGGCCTGGCCATCGGCGGAGAGGGGGAGGTTTTCGAAGGCGGAGGTGTCTTGAGCGAGTTCGCTGATCAGGGCGAGCAGAGTCACTTTCTGAACGGCTAGGGAGGCGTCGATGTGGTCCTGGTAGAATTCGATGGCCCGGGGAGCGGAACTGTCGTCGCCCTGGCCATTGGTTTCGTCATGGGGAGCCTGGAAGGAGTTGGCGTTGATGGCCTCGAGCCCTGGGAGCTGGATTTCGACGTCGTCGGCGCCGAGGAAGTTTTTCAGCAGGAAGGAGGATCCGTCCTTGGTCAGGAGGAGAACGTCTTCGCCTTGGGGGACTAGGTTGAGAATGTCCTCCGGGTTCTCGATCTCGAGAGTGTCTCCCGAGTTGAGGCTCAGGGCTTGCCCGCTGCTGAGGCTGTGATTGGAGGAGTTGTCGGAATCGCCGGTGGAATTCAGTCGGAGGTTCATTGGATTTTTCGAGCCTTGCGGCATGGGAATTGCCCGCAAGCGACTCATTCGCGCGAGGCAGACTCGTATTAATCGGACATACCTTCCGAGGGGTTACCTGTATCTGGTTTTTACCAGCGTTTTATCATCAACACCTAGGGTTCTCTACCCTAACCTGGCAGAGCCAGAGCCAAATAGGCGTTTAGTCTGTCCTTCTCCCGCAGTCGCGGGATCAGGATCTGCGATAGGCGTTTAGCTTTTTTGGAAGCTACAGACTAAACAGCTACGGACTAAAAAGCTCCCTCTTTCAACGTCCTCCAAGGAAATCGGTGGCCGCTCGAAGCTACGAAATGGAGCGGGCTTGGAGTGTGTTGAAAAAGTCCGGTTTTTTTAGTTTAGCCGGGTTCGTGAGAACGCGGAATCGGCTTGGGAGATCCGCGTTCTCACGAACGCGGCTACGATATCGCCAGGGCTCGAACGACATTTTCAACACACTCCTGGCTGCGGGGATTGAACTGCCGTTTGCTTGAGCTCGAATTGAGCGACGGGACGGCCGAGCTCTATGTGGTTTCGCCCCTTGGCGACTTTGCGCACGCTCAGGATTCCGTCCTCGATATCGACGCAGCGGGCGCCTGGCCATTGGAAGTAGGCGCCGAGGTTGATCACGGTGCTCTTGCCGCGTCGCCAGATGCCGGGATTGTGGCTGTGGCCTAGAATGATGAAGGCGGGGCTCAGGTTGAAGCGGGTGGCTAGGGAGACCGCTCGGTCGGGAATCTCCCGCCAGCTTTTCAGGATGCGAAAGGGGGTGATGGGCGGCCAGCTTTGGTGGAGGAAGATCTTCAGTTTGCTCCAGCGGGTGGGGTTGTAGCGGCTGTCGAGCTTGTGGGCGTCGATGCTGGCTTGCTTGTGCTTAGCGAGGTACTCGTGCAGGGCCTCTGGGGTATTGCCGGTCTCGTTTTCGTCGATGTTGCCGCATTTGCGCAAAGTCGGGGCGTGCGAACTCCAGGGCGCGATGTCAGGAAATAGCCCGTCGCCATGCGTGATGAAGATTTGGCCCTCGAAGAGAGTGAGCGAATGCAGGTCGGAAATAGTGGGGTCGTGGTTTCCGGTAATGGCGTCGACCTGGATGCTCCAGATAGCGATCTCCTTTTTGAATTGTTCAAACTGCCGGGCTGCGCTGTAGGAAGCGGAGTCCGCTTCGCCGTACTTCAGCTCCAGGGTGTCGCCGTTGAGGATGAGGCGATCCACGCCCTCGGCAAGCGGACGAAGCGCTTCAACGGATTCGAGGAGGCTTGCCCCATGTCCAACGTGGAGATCCGAGACTATGCGGATTGTTCGAGTCATCGATCGGAGAGGAGGCGAGACGGCGGAATGCTGGGATTCCGCTTGGGGAAATCGGTTCCAAACTCCGACTCTAAAGGCCTGGCTGGAGAATCCGATGTGTGGAAGACAGCTATGAATTCGGCGAAACTTGAAAGGCTGTTGGGAGGCGTGGCGATTTCGAACCTGTCTCGCGATGCCAATGCCGGGCTAAACAGCCTGGCCTTACGGCTGGTCGACCGCTCGGACGACGATTTTCTTTTCGAGACGGCGATGCGGCAGGCGAGCGACGAGGATTTGCGCAAGCTCGCTCGGCTTAGGCTGAACGCGGCAAACTCGAAGCATCTCGACTGAGCCCCTTCAATCCTACTCATACTCATGCTCTTACTTCTACTCTTCACGGGATTAAGAGCATGATTATGAGCAGGATCCGGAGTTCCACTACCCGAGCCTCTTGACGAGGATCCGCGACTTGCGTTGCGTTGCCTCGTATGCCGTTCGACGTGTCGGCGAAAGCGTATCGGCTTCCGCGATTTCGAAGCCGCAGAGGCTCGTGAAGAATTCCTGGCTCTGGGTCGAAAGGGCGATGACTTGCTTGGCTCCCTCCTCTTCCGCGATGTGGCAGGCGAAGCGAACCAGCTTTCGTCCCATCCCCTGGCGCTGGTAGAGCGGGTGGACGAAGAGGGAACTGATCTCTCGGGTGGTCGGCGCATCGGCGATGCGGTCGAGCAGGACGCAGGCCATGATATTGCCGTCGACCTCGTAGACGTAGAAATTCTCGATCTTGCCCTCGATGGCCTGCATGGAGCGCTGGGCGAGCTCGCCCTTGGCCACGCCGCTGCGTGTGAGGTGATAGATGAGCGGAGCCTCGTCGCGCGTGGCTCGGCGGATCTGCTGGTACTCGTTGCCGTAGATGAGGGTACCGACTCCCTCGTTGGAGAAGACTTCGCGAATGAGCCCGTCGTGTATGCGGCCATCCAGAATATGGATACGCGAGATGTCGGCCTGGATGCCGCGACGGGCCTGGGCGGCCTTGCTTTTCAGCGGAGCGCTGAGGGTGGCGAATTCCGGCGAAGCGAGCAGGGCGTCGAGCTCGGTTACGGGTATCTGCTGGGTGAGGCGACCCTCGGAAAGGAAGCCGTTTTCCTGGCAGAGATAGAGAATCTTGGTGGCCTTGAGGGCGATGGCGACGTCGACCGCGAGGGCGTCGCTGCTGATGCGCAGGGTGTGGCCGTTTCGATCGAAGCCGATCGGCTGGACGATTGGGATGATGCTGCGAGCGATGAGGTGGTTGAGAAAGTCCGCGTCGATCTGGTCCGCCTTGCCCGTGAGCTGCAAGTCCTGTCCTTCGATGATACCGACCGGCTTGGCTTTGACGGAGTTGGTGATGGCGCATTTGAGCTTGGCCTGGGTAAGGGCCTCGAGGATCTGGTGCGAGACGCGAGAGGAGGCTCGAATGGCGAGATCGAGCGTGGGTGCGTCGGTGGCTCCGCTTCCCTCGAAGTCGCTGAGGGAGATCGAGCGTTGCTCCGCCAGATCGCGCAGCTGCTTGTCGATGCCGTGTACAATGACGACATTGATCTGCAGGCTGCGCAGCACTGCGATGTCGAGCAGAACGTTGGGCAGATTTTCGTGCTCGATGATCGAGCCATCGAGAGCTACGACGAAGGTTTGTCCTAGGAATCTGGGTACGTAGTTCAGGATCCCGCGCAGGTCGGCGGGCTTGATAGTCTGCTCGTTGTCCTTGTTCTCCATGGATTTAAAAGCGAAGAGTGATAAGTGAAGACTTGAGAGCGGAAGGCGAGCTTGTTTGTTAGGGGCTCCTGGCGAGGGTGTGATTCAACGAAAGTAGCGGAAATTTGGCTCAAGGTAGGGCCCGCACGCCGAGCGGGCCGCAGAGAATGGATCCTACAACGCGGACCGCTCGGCGAGCGGTCCCTACCCTGCGTCTGATAGTAAAGCGGCTTTCTGGATTCCCATCATTCTGAAACAGGCGCTTTGGCGATCTGCCACTTGGCGAGGCGGCCGTCGCTGAGAAACTTCACGTTCACCTGGTCAGTTTCGATGGGTTCGGTGGGGATCTCGAAGGCGATGGGGGTGGGTTCGCCAGTCAAGGAGTCGGCTATGTCGTCGATCTCGTCCACGAAGAGGGTGGCGAGAAGGTAGAGGTCGCCCTCCTTGTAGAAGGCCAGCAGCTTGAGTCGCTCGTCATCGGCGAGGCCAGCTGGCGTGTGGAGGCGCAAGCGCAGGTACTCGCCGAAACGGTGGCTTGCGGGGCTTTCCGCTTTGACGAAGCCAGGCACGAGGATGGGCCGGGTCGCCATGTAGTACTTGAGCTGCTCCGGCACTTCTTCGTCCAGGACGTGGGGATTGGCTTGCGAAGTCGCGCTGGCGGGCAATGCGATTGGGCCATTGTCGTCGGTTCGCCGAGCTTTGAGGCTATACCAGTCGTACATGTTTTTCTCCACGATGGCGTTTTTGCGCTCCATCATGGCCTGGAAGGGCTCGTACGCCTTGCCCTCTTTGCGGTACTGGAAGTTGATGACGGTGTAGATGCCGATGAAGACCGCGATGGACAGCGCAATCGGCCACATCGGCCACGGCTTGCGGTCGCGCATGGAGGCGGGCAGTGGCTTGGAGGGCTTTTCGGCAGGGTCCGGCGTTTTCATGCGATGCTAGGGAGCGCGATTCTCTTGGGAGTTAAAGGCTGAAAATCTCCGAAAACCGCTCATCACTTCTCGATCGTCGCGACATTTAATTCTCTAACGTTAGAGAATTAAATGTCGCGACGCTGACCTTCCGAGCTTGGTAGGGCCCGCTTGGCCCTTCGATCCTGCTCAGGGCGGTGAGTCTGCCGAGCGGCGAGCGGGCCCTCCCTCGAAACGAAGTTTCATCGTTTTGAGTCGCGCTCTGGGTTTGGCGGTCGGGCGCTTTTCTCGTTGCGGCTCGGAAATGGGGACTCCATTCGTTTTCCTTTTTCCGCTGATCATGGACTTCTGGAGCAAGCACTACATCCCCACCTTGAAAGAGAGCCCCGCCGAAGCGGAAATCGAGTCGCACAAGCTGCTCCTCAGGGCCGGCCTGGTTCGCAAGATCGGGAGCGGGATCTACGCTTTCCTGCCGTTGGGAGCGAAGGCATTGGAAAACGTCGCCGACATTTGCCGCGAGGAGATGGCGAAGGCCGGGGCCTTGGAGCTGCTCATGCCGGCAGTCGTGCCTGCCGAGTACTGGCAGGCTGGCCCGCGGTGGAATGCGGCTCGCGAGATCATGTACCAAGTCAATAGCGCTGGGGAGAACGCCGAGCTGCCGGACGAACCGCAGTTCGTGCTGGGGCCGACCCATGAGGAGATCGTCACGCCGCTGATTGGCAGCGAAGCCTCCAGCTACCGCGACATGGGCAAGACTTTCTTTCAGGTGCAGACCAAGTTTCGCAACGAGATCCGTCCTCGCTACGGTTTGATGCGGGCTCGCGAGTTCGTGATGAAGGATGGCTATAGCTTCGATGCTACCGACGAAGACGCCACAGCCACCTACCAGCGTATGGCGAAGGCCTATGAAGCGTTTTTCTCTCGCTGCGGGCTGAAGTTCATTTCCGTGGAAGCGGATACCGGCGTTATGGGCGGGGCCTTTTCCCACGAGTTCATGGTTCCTGCGGAGGTGGGCGACGACGACGTGGTCTACTGCTTGGAGAGCGGCTACGCGGCCAATGTCGAGAAGGCGACGAGCGCGCTTGTGCCCGACGATCTTGCGGATGCGAAACCGGTGGGCGAGCTGGAGAGATTCGCAACCCCCGGAGTCGCGACCATCGCCGCGCTTGGCGAAGCTCCCTACGGCATCGGGGCTGAGGAGCAGTTCAAGACGCTTCTCTACATGGGAGACGAGAGACTCTTCGCCATCGTCCTGCGCGGTTGCGACGATCTGGAGGAAGCCAAGCTTGGAGCTCTTGGCTATCAAGTAACGCGTCCCGCCACGCCTGAGGAGATCGCTCCGGTGATGGGAGCCAAGCCCGGGAGTCTCGGGGTGGTCAAGGGCACCATTGCCGATCCGACCAAGCTCGATGGCGTGTTCGCCGACCACGCTACGCGCCTGGTCGGCAACGGTGTGACGGGAGCCAATGAGGACGGCTTTCACTTGCGCAACGTCAACCTGAGCCGCGATCTGGCGGTGACCCGCTTTGGCGATTTCCGCAAGGTGCAGGCGGGCGAGCCGTGTCCGCGTTCCAGCAAGCCGCTTGAGATCCAGCGAGCGATCGAGGTGGGCCACATTTTCAAGCTCGGCGTCAAGTACAGCGAAAACGAGGAGTACGGAGCGAAGTTCGTCGACGCGGACGGCAACCGCCAGCCTGCGGTCATGGGTTGCTACGGTATTGGGATTTCCAGAACGCTGCAGTCGATCATCGAGCAGGGGCATGATGGCAATGGCATCGTCTGGCCTTGGGCGGTGGCTCCCTATCAGCTGATCATCACGGTGCTGGATCCCGGTATGGAAGAAGCGGATGGGCTGGCCCGCAAACTCGCGGAGCTGGCGGAGAAGGAGGGAGTTAGCGTGCTGGTCGACGACCGGGCCGAGCGGCCGGGCGTGAAGTTCAAGGATGCGGATCTGATCGGCATTCCGCTGCGCCTGACCATCGGTGGTCGCGGTCTGAAGAATGGCGAGATCGAGATGAAGTGGCGGGCCGAATCCGAAATGAGCAAGGTGCCTGTCGCCGAGGCGGAGGCCGCGCTGCTACAAGCGATTCGTTCGCAGGCCGGTTGAGATTTATCGGACATGTATCCCTCTTTCGAATACGGTCCCGACGTAGCGCGGAGCTTCAGCCCGCGTCCGCAGAGGACGGATCCTGCAATGCGGTCGCGGGCTGAAGCTCCGCGCTACGGTGTGCCGCTTGCCTCCTTTACCGGCGTCGGCTCTCCTCTCATCGAGACTGATACCGAGACTGAAACGAAGCTGGGCGATCTCTGGAACGTAGTGGTGCTGAACGACCCGGTTAACCTGATGTCCTACGTATCCATGGTTTTCCAGAGAGTGCTCGGCATGTCGAAGCAGGAGGCGGAGAAGCGCATGATGGAAGTGCACGAGGTGGGCCGTTCCGTGGTCTGGACCGGCGAGCGAGAAAAGGCGGAGACCTTCGTTTACCAGTTGCAGGAGTGGCACTTGCAGGCGATTCTGGAGCGAAATGAGGTCGATTGAGCTCAGACTGGACCCTGCCGTGGTGACGACCCTGCTTGCCGCCATCGATCCGACCTTGCGTCATCTCAGATCGGAGCTGGCTTCTCCGGCAGTCTTTCCCGAAGAGGAAGACCAAGTGATGGAGGACTTCTGGAGGAACGACTTGCTGGAATCCCAGCGATCGGAAGTCGATGCGATTTCGGCCCTTTTTGACGCGGATTTCATGGAGAGTGGCCGGGCCCTTATCGAGCCCGACGCGATGGATCGAGTTCTTCGGGCTTGCTCGGCCATCCGCCTGCGCTTGCGAGAGGCGGCTCTTTCCGAATTCAGCGACGACCAACTGGAGCGAGGCGATTTCGAGGGCGTGCAGTGGACCGAACAGTTGCAAGCCAGCTATGCGGCCTACGCCTTGTTCGCCAGTCTGCAGGAGTTGATCGTGACCCAGATGATGGATCCGGATCACGGTGATCTGGAATTCGAGGACGATGGAAACTGAGACTCGACGCTGCATCGTGTGCGATCGCCCTCGCCGCCCCGGCAGCGAGGTCTGTTCGACAGGCTGCGACCTGGCTCGGCGCTTGCCGATGGGCGAGGAGGCCTTGCCCGCGACCTGGCAGCTCGGCGTCCTGCTGGCCTGGCTTTTCCTTCTGTTCAACCAGTGGCTTATGTTCGGCACTCAAGCCATGCTGGAGAGCAGAGGTTCTCATGTGACCGCTGACAATTTTGGCATCGCTTCCCTCCTGATCGGACTGGTGGTGTTTCTCGCCAACGCGTTTTTTTTCATCCTCGCTCGGGCGAAAGGGCTGGTCGATGTGATCGCCCTGATCGGGTTCTTCGTACTCGGACAGTTCTTCGGAATTTCTCGAGAGTCCGATGCCCTCCGTCTCGCTCTCGGTTTTTCGGTTTTCAACCTCTTGACGACCCTCTGGCTGACCCGCGGGCTTTGGGTGCTGGCCAAGTCAAAAAAGCGGCAAAACAATTAGGCGCTTCGCATTGGAGTTGACCGTCGGGCGAGGCCCTGTTGAAACGGATTCCTTCGTACGGCCTGCCGTGTTCGAGGTGCTAACAAATCGCTCATCGCCTACTTTACTTTCAAGGGAGTCGCGAATGGGGAGTGATGCTCAGCCGTAAACCGGAAAGCAGATCTTCTCAGGAGGTCGCCCACCTGTATGTACACAGGACCATGAGCCCCGTCGGCATACGGCACAATGGTGGGTCGTACGTTTTTTTTTGCGTCCACCGCTTCCTCTTAATCTTCTTCTGCTTCTACTTCTTCATCCTCATCCTCTTCCGAGAAGCAGAAGGCAGGATTGGTTTAAGAAGAAGATGAAGAAGTAGAAGCAGAAGAAGATGATCAGGGGGATGGGGCTTCGAGACAGAGCTTAGCTCTTTTTTAGCAATTG
This sequence comes from Pelagicoccus sp., assembly GCA_028284635.1. Classification (GTDB taxonomy): domain Bacteria; phylum Verrucomicrobiota; class Verrucomicrobiia; order Opitutales; family Opitutaceae; genus Pelagicoccus. The sequence goes on along the minus strand of JANQRJ010000102.1, from coordinate 53,571 downwards.
CCCTCGCGAACGAGGCGCTCAAAAGTCGCCGCCCAATGGACCCTCGCATCTACTACATCATCCACGTCTTTTCCATCATCATGCTTGCCGGCTCGGTATTCTACATTGCCGCTAATCCCCAGAAGCATAAGAAGCGGAAGATGATGATCATCACGGGGATCCTTAGCTTCCTAGTCCTGTTGGGCGGCTTCGGGTTGATAGCGAGACTCGGTCATTCCTACACCTCTGGCTGGATCATCGTGAAGATGGTGGCTTGGCTTTTCGTTTCCGCCCTGGCCGGCATGGCCTACCGCAAGTCGAAGTCGTTCGTGTTGAGCGCCTTGACCCTATCGGTCGGCATTGCGGTCTACATGGTCTACTTCAGGCCGTTCTGATCAAAGACGTAGCGCGGAGCTTTAGCCCGCGACCGCGCTGCAGGATCAATTCTCTACGAACGCGGGCTGAAGCTCCGCGCTACGTCCCAGCAGATAAATGGTCGATCAAAATAGCCCCTCTCTCTGTGGCCTATGGATCTCGCCTGACGGCGTGGCTAACCTCTCCTGGCGCGATTCGGACGGCTCTCGTCGTGACGAAACCAGCTCCTTCTCGCCCTTCGTCTGGGCGAGAAGCAAGTTGGGCAAGGAATCCCCGCCGGGCGCCAAGGCCGAGTCCCTCTCGGGAGATGGTGAATACGACACGCTCCTGACTTTCGACTCCCTCTCCAGCTACCAGGACTTCGTCGGCGAGTATGGCCGCAGCGGCGCGATCGACTGGATCCGCTTGCTTGAAAGCCAGTTTCTCCTCTCCGAACGCTCGCGTCTCTTCGGCGAAATGCGTTTCACCGAGTTGCGACGCCTCCAGCTCGATATCGAAACTGCCTGTTCGGTAGAGGGCGGCTTCAGCAGCCCGACTCGCAAGGAGGACCGTGTCCTGGCCATCGGCCTGCAGTGCGGCGACCAGGTGGAGACGCTCGTCCTCGAGGAGCGCAGCGACGCCGCCGAACGGGCCTTGCTCAAGCGTTTGAACGAACGCATCCAGGAGTTGGATCCGGACGTCATCGAAGGGCACAATATCTTCAAGTTCGATCTCGACTACCTGTATCGTCGTTCGAAGCGTTTCAAGCTGGCCGCTTCCTGGGGTCGCTACGGCCAGGACGCCAGCTTCCGCAAGACTAGACTCCGCGTGGCCGAGCGTTGGATCGACTATCCGCGTTGCGATTTGCCTGGTAGGGCTGTCGTGGATACGTACCTCCTAATACAGATCTACGACATCACGACGCGCGAGCTCATGTCCTACGGGCTCAAGGACGTGGCCCGCTACCTGGGGGTCACCCCCGACGATGGCGGCGACCGCACCTATATCGAAGGTTCCCAGATCCAGCGCATGTTCGACGAGGATAGGGAGACTTTCCTAGCCTACCTGCGCGACGACCTGCGCGAAACCAAAGGCGTGGCGGACCAGCTGTTGCCCACCTACTTCGAGCAGGCGAAGGCCTTCCCGACCAGTCTGCAGGAAGCCTGCCTGCGCGGCACTGCCAGCAAGGTGGATCTCGTATTCCAAGAAGAGTATTACCACGCTCGCGCGGCCTGCCCCATGCCTGGCGAAACCTCCGCCTTCGAAGGCGGCTATACCGCGAGCTTCGAACAAGGCGTATTCAAGAACGTGCTGCACTTCGATGTGGCCTCGCTCTACCCCAGCATCCTCCTGCTGATCGGTCGAAATCCGCAAAAGGACAGTCAGGGCGTCTTCATTCCGATGCTGCAAAAGCTGCGCGCCTATCGTCTGAAGTACAAGCAGCTCGCGCGCGAAAGTTCGGATCCGTCATTGGCGAGCGAATACAATGCTCGGCAGACCAGCTTCAAGATCCTTATCAATTCCTTCTACGGCTACCTCGGCTTTGGCGGGGCTCGTTTCGGAGACAACGCTCTGGCGGCCGAGGTCACGGCGAAAGGCCGCGAGATTCTCCAGTCGCTCATCGCATTCTTCCAGCAGGAAGGCTGCTCGCCTCTCGAGGCGGATACGGACGGGATTTACGTCTCGGCTGGAAAGTTCTTTGACGAGGCGGATGCCTTGCTCGCCAAGGCTCAGAAGATTCTGCCCGAGGGGATAGAGCTCGAGTACGACGGCCGCTACGTATCCATGTTCTGCTACAAGGCGAAGAACTACGCTTTGTACGACGGCGAGAAGGCCACAATCCGCGGCTCGGCTCTGCGTTCGCGCGGCATCGAGCCGTTTTTGCGCGACCTGACCTGGCAGTTGATCCACAGTTTGCTCGGCTACACGCAAGCCGATCCCGTCGAGCTGGCTCGCGAAGCTGAAAACGCTTTGCGCGAGCAGGAGATGCCAGTAGAGCGAGTCGCCAAGTCGGAAGTCCTGAGCATGAATCCCGAGGCCTATCGCAAGAAGATCGAAGGCGGCGGAAAGCCGCGGCGGGCTTCGGCTGAAGTCGCCTTGAAGCTTGGCTCGGAAGTCCGCATGGGCGATCGCATTTCCTACTTCATCGTGGCCAAGCAGAAAGGCGTGACTGCCGACTGGCAGCGGGCGCATCCAGTAGACCACTACGACGAGGAAAAGCTGCCTTACGATCCCAGCTACTATATCAAGAAGCTCGATGACTGGCGAAAGCGCTATGCCCCCTTCTGTCCGGAGCTGCTGGCCGACGAGGCCCAGGGAGAGCTGTTTTGAGCGTAGCGCGGAGCTTTAGCCCGCGTCCACGAAGAATGGATCCTGCAATGCCCTTCGGCAAGCTCAGGGTCTCCGACGGACGCGGGCTGAAGCTCCGCGCTACGTTTTCCTCACGAAAACCGGATAGGGCGACCTAGCGTTCCCCGTCGGGTGCCGAGCAACTTCCACCTGAAACGCGTCCGCGTCTAGAGCTTCAGTCCAGGCGAGTACGGCTTCCGATTCCTCTTTTCCGCCCTGGTGGAAGGGGTAGACGGTTACGCTGAGAATGCCGCCGGGCTTGAGCATGCCTAGACTGGCTTCAAGAGCGGCGAGGGTTGTATCCGTTTTCGTGATGCGATCCTCGTCGCCGCCGGGAAGGTAGCCGAGGTTGAAGACGATGGCCGCGATCGTTCCAGGAGCCTCGGCGGGCAGCTCTCGGACCATCGTTTCGTGTCCGCTTTGAAATAGAGTGGCCCTGTCTTCAAATCCGGCATCCTTAAGCCTTCGACCAGTCTTTTCGATCGCTTCTCTCTGTAGGTCGAAGGCGAATACATGCCCGGTTTCGCCGACAGCCTGGCAAAGCCATAGCGTGTCGCGGCCGTTGCCGCAGGTGGCGTCGATCGCTTTGTCGCCGGGCTCCAGAAGAGGGAGAACGCGGTCGCGGGCTACAGTGGTGGCAGTCCAGCGTTTGGGTTCGGGGCCTTGTCTTTTGACGAAACGGGTGGGCAGAACCTCCGGGGACAGAGCTTCTTGGTGGTAGATGCTTTCCACGAGGCCTTGGGCGAAGTAGGGGATCTGCATCGCTCCCTTGCTACCGAAGCCGTTGAAGGCGAAGAGGCACGGCTGCGTGGGATGAGGCCCGACGATAGGATAGGCTCCTGCGGTGGCTGGTCGTACCCCAGCTCGTATTTCGACGAAACGCCAAGCGCCGGCTCCGTAGCGCTCGTCGAGGAAGCGCTCCAGTTCTTGGATACCGGCATTGTCAGGTTCGTCGGTCGCGTCGTCCCAGCAATAGGTGGCGCCGACTTGCAACAGGCCGTCGTGACGCGGGACAACGAACTTGTTCTTCAGGATGATGGGAGAGTTGGGTTCTGGGTCCTGGGTTCTGGGCTCTGGGAGGGTGACAGTCGCGATAACGCCTTTCGCCGGCTTGAATGGGGCGAAGTCGAACCACGGATTTCCAGTTGCGAGATGGCCTTCGGCGAAGATGGCGATCGGGGCGGCGCAGTCGCGAAAACTCACCCTCGAATCCGAAGGTAGAATTTCGTCGTATCCGAATTTCGAAGACAGGTAGCAATCTTTTTTCTCTAGATAGGGCAGCAGCGTTTCAAGCAGGGCGTTGGTATCGAGATAGCCTGCTTCCGGAATCGCGAAGCCTTGATCCTCGCTCCGCAGTTCAAGGGTTTCCAGAGGGGCGGTCCATCCCTGGTAGGCGGAATCCCGGAGGCGTTTCAGCCAGAGTTCGCTCTCCGCAGGCTGGGAAAACAGCCGAGCGATGGCCCGGGAGTGAAAGAACTGGCGGCCGTGCTCCGCAGCGAGTTTCTCGTAGTACGCCTTAGCGATAGGGATGAGAGTTTGGGCTTTCCATACCAGCTTCAGGCGCTTGCCCCCGATCGGGTTGATCAGTCCGGCAGCCACTCGCGAACACTGTGAAAGCTTTGGGTCGTTGACCAGCAACGGTCGCTTGCCCGAAGCGAGGAAGCGTTCCGCCAGCATCGCTCCAGCGAGTCCGCCCCCAAAGATGAGAGCGTCATAGGTTTGTTTGGCTGCGCGCATCTCAAAAGAATGATTTTGCCGACAAATGATTTTGCTTCGCTCTTCCATCCATGCAGGTGGGGCAAGCGGATTTTTTTGGCAAAATCATTTGTCGGCAAAATCATTCTTCTGCATCCATGTACAAGCTAGGGTGTGAATGAGAAGTGTCCTTGCCCGCGTTCCCAGGGGATAACGCTTTTCTATTCACGCCCTACAAGCTATGCGGGCTCGGATTTGGCTAGACTCTAGGGAGAGCCGTTTGTTGCCTTGGCGGCTGCTTCTGCTGGTAGCTGTGCAAAGGATGATATCAAAGCCAAACCTCTATCTCGTCGGTTTCATGGGGACCGGCAAGAGTACTGCGGGTCGACAGGCCGCGCGGCGGCTTGGGATGGAGTTCCTGGACAGCGACCACGCGATCGAGGCGGAGCAGGGGCGTTCGATTCCCGATATCTTCGCCAACGAAGGAGAGGCCGCGTTTCGCGAGATGGAGCGAGGTTTTGTCGACGGAGGGCACCCGGATCAGGGTTGTCTGGTGGCTTGCGGGGGAGGGCTCGCGGTTCAGCCCGGGATGCTTGAATTGCTCAAGAAGCGCGGCTTGGTCTTCGCCCTGGTGGCGAGCGCTGAGGGAGTCTACGAGCGTGTCAAGTCGAGCAAGAACCGACCACTGTTGCAGGTGAAGGATCCGCTAGGCAAGATTCGCCGGATGCTGGAGGAGCGGGCCCCGGTCTACGCCCAAGCGGATGCCCAGATTTTGACCGAGGGTCGCACCATCGCGGAGGTGGTGGCCCACCTGTGTCGATCCTACCGGCTTGAAGCCAAACTGTGGAGACGATGAGGTTGAAGGCAGAAGTAGGAACGAAGAACGAAGAAGTTGGGTTTGGCTGCGAGGGGAGCGACAATCTATGGTAATTGGGGTGGCGGAGCGGGAGCGCTTGCGGGATTCGATCAAGGAAATTGGCTTCGACGAGGCCCGTTTCACCAACCTAGAGCCGCTGAGCGAAAACCGCTTGGAAGAGTGGCTGGCTGCGGGCTACCACGCGGATATGGAATGGTTGGCCCGCTCGATCGAGAAGCGTCTCGATCCGACGCTTGTTCTGGAAGGGGCGTGCTCGGCTTTGATGCTTGGGGTGAATTACTTGCCCGATGAGAGGAGATCTCTAGAGCAGACCGGCTTCGCAAAGTATTCTCTGTATCGAGATTATCACGACACCATTTTGGCTGGACTAAAAGAGGTGGGAGCCTTGCTTGAGGCGGAGTTCGACCTGAGTCGCAGCGACTACCGATACTACGTGGACACGGGGCCGGTCATGGAACGCGGCTGGGCTGCCGCTTCGGGCATGGGCTGGCAGGGCAAAAACGGGATGCTGATCTCGAAGGAACACGGAAACTGGCTCTTTCTCGCCACTGTGCTGATGAATCTCGAGATCGAGCCGGATCCGCCGCTCACGAAAAAGACGCGACCGACGACGGCCCCAAAAGCGGAGCTCGGTTTGCTTTGCGGCAAGTGCACGCGCTGCATCGATGCCTGTCCTACGGATGCGATTGTGGAGCCTGGGATTCTGGATACACGTCTTTGCATTTCGTATCAGACGATCGAGAACAAGGGAGTCATTCCGAGAGAACTTCGTTCGAAGATGGGCGGTCGGGTCTATGGCTGCGATATCTGCCTGAATGTTTGTCCGTGGAATCGCTTCGCCCAAGCTGGACGGCAGCAGCTTTTGCAAAGCCGCTACGAGATAGCGGAGCTCGGCTTGCTCGACCTTTTGAGGATGGATACGGAAGGCTTTCGCGAGACGTTTCGCAAGATGCCGATGAAGCGGACCAAGCTACGCGGTTTGAAGCGCAATGCCTGCGTCGCCGCGGGCAACCTGCGCGATAGCGAAGACTGGTGGCCTGCGGAGCGCGATAGCGCGGAGGGCAGGCATTGGCTGGAGGAAGTGGTGTCCGTGTTGATTGCCCTAGCGGAAGAAGACGAGGAGGCCTTGGTCCGAAGCCATGCCGTCTGGGCGGTCTATCGAATCCGCGGTCCCCAGCAGGCCGACGCCCTGCTGGAAAAAGCCAGGGTAGCGGAAACGGACCCCATAGTGTTGGAAGAGTATGAGGGGTAGGGACAGATCGCGGTTCGACAGGCTCACCGCCCTGAGCAAAGTCGAAGGGCCGAGCTGTCCGCAGTTCGTCTACCCCGCGACGAGGCTCCCGACGAGTCGGGAGCGGTCTGTCCCTACCTTTTGTGCTACAGCAGACGCTCCACCGCTTCCTGGAAGAAATCCGGGACCCGCATCGCCTGACCCTCTCGATTCATAAAGGCGTGCACGCTGTAGCCGGTGGCCAGCAGAAGCCCATCGCGATGCAGCTCATAGTCCATGCGAATCTTCACAATGGGTTTTTCCCGGAGCTGGGTGGTGATGACGATGCGATCGTCGTACTTGGCCGGTCGCTTGTAGGCGACGTTGACTTCAAGCACAGGCAGGAAGAGGCCGCTCTCCTCGATCTCGCGGTAGGGCATCCCAACCTCTGCCAGAAGCTGGGTGCGGCCAATCTCCAGCCAGGGCAGGTAGCTGCCATGGTAGACGATGCCCATCATGTCGGTTTCGCTATACCGTACTTGAATTTCGGAGACGGATTCGATCATCGCCGTCAATTGGAGACCTCTGAGCGAAGAGGGTCAACTCACCAGTTTCATAAAAATTTGCCGTGGCTAATCGTAAGAAATTGGAAATCAGATGCTTGTGTTTGATTTCAATGAAAACAAAACACACTTCAAGTTAGGTTGAGGCAGACGAGAAATTTGAAACCGCGAATGGATGCGAATAGACGCGAATTCGCTTACGACTTGAAGATCATTCGCGTGAATCAGCGTTCATTCGCGGTTCCTAGAATGCTTTTTTGAAACATTCGATTCAACATTCGAAGTTCAGCTTTTGTCCGTTCCGATTCGGTAGGATTGAAGTGTATCTGTGTGCCCGAACAGGGCTCAAGCGTATTGGCGATGCAGGATAATGATTTTGCCGATAAATGATTTTGCAAAAAAAGGTCGTTCGGAACCGTCTGAGAGAAAAAAGCAAAATCATTAGCGGCAAAATCATTCTTTTGAAGAAACTAAGAAAATGCCTCGGGCCACATCCTTCCTGGATCTGTCAGGTGGTTCGACTTCTCCGAAGGCGACCTGACTGTGGATCGTAATGAATGAACGTTCCCTATTCAGATCGAGACTGTTTCCATCCTGGAGGGCGCTTGCTTAAGCTCAAGCGTGGGCTGGGGCTCTATCGGCAGGCAAGTTCTGGCTATTCGCCAACGCAGCTGCCGCCACATCTGGGAAGTACTGTTACGTATATAAAAAATTAGTTAAAGGTATGTTTTTAATTGACTCAGTATTTTCTGGCATCACCCCTTAGAGAATGGAGTCTAATCTATGCATCGATTGCTTAAATTCAGGAATTTGCACAAATACTTTTACGCACTCAAGTCGTTCGCTGACAAAAAGATGTTGGTTTAGATACGTCTTCACGCTCATTGTCATCTTGTTTCTCAATCTGAGCCTCCCGCACTCTTTGAACGCTCAGGTTGCACCTCCGTCCAAAGTAGGGGTTTACGCTATAGGGGCTGATTCGATCAGACTGGCGTGGGCAGCACGGTTAAATGATTCTGGCTCTGTCGAAATCGAGAAAGCTAATCATCCGGCTGGACCGTGGACGTCAGCAGGGAGCGGTCCGTCCAGCGTGACGTTCTTTGATCTAGGCGGTTTTGTTGAGGGTGTGACGTACTATTTTCGCCTAAGGTATCAGGCTGGATCTGAGTTTTCGGACTGGTCTGATATTGTGTTCAAAACGTTTCAAATTGTCGGCGATGGAGCTCCGGGAATAGTGCAGCAGATTTCTAATGCTACCGCGACAGGTCGGAATAACGCTAGTTTGGAATGGGATGAGGTTAGTGATCCTAGTAGGGAAGGCCTTGAAGTTCAGTTGGCTAAAAACGTGGGAGGGCCTTGGCTAACTTCTGGGCACGCGGATACCTCTTCTGTCGGGATTATATTTGACCACCTGGAAAATGGAATCGCCCATTATTTCAGAATTCGAGGCTTCAACGCTTATGGAACGAGTGAATGGTCCGATCCAGTTTCTGTAGAGACGGTTTTTGGTATTCCTGAAACTCCGACGTCGTTCTCCGCTTCGGTCGATGAAAATCGGCATGTACATCTAGAGTGGACCGACAACGCTTCTAGCGAAAGTGAGTATGTTGTCTACAGAAGCGATCTTCCGATTAGTGCCAATTACAGTCCTATTGCTACGCTCGCGAGCGATTCTGAAAACTACAGCGATCTAGAACTCGCATCAGTGTTCTACGCTTACGTTCGGTACTATGTCGTTGCGAAAAATAGCTTTGGGGAATCTGGAGCAGAGAAGCGGATTCCCATTCGTTCGGTGCGATTTTCTGCCTTACCGGGTGAGCCGTTTGGATACTCTTCTATGATTGATGTCATTGAGGATCTGCCCAGTTCGATAGTTCTTCGTGGTAGAGAGCATCAACCTCAAGGCTCAAATTTCGCGTACGACGTAATCAATCAGCCTATCAATGGGGCTTTATTTGGATCGCCTCCTAATCTTATTTACCTGCCCGATCCGAACTTTCACGGTCAGGATAGCTTCCAGTATACTGTATCTAGTCCTAGTGGCACTTCTGATCCTGCGACTATCACTTTAAATATTAGTGCAATCAATGATCCGCCTGAGGCTTCGGATCAGTTCTTTGAGGTGACGGAAAACGCGATTCTGGATGGTGTACTGGAAGCTACAGATGTGGATAGTGGCGATTTGTCGTTTGCGGTCTTTGCGATTCCTGGTAACGGGCTTGCATCCGTTGAGGCGAACGGATCGTTCGAATATTTTCCAGACGAAGGGTTTGTTGGAAACGACATGTTTCGCGTTAGTGTTTCCGACACTGAAGGTGGATCGACGGTGTTTGTCGTAAGTGTCACTGTTTTGCCTGATAGTTCCGGAAATTCCGAGCCGGATGTATCACTGACCTCACCAATTGCCGGAGATCTTTTCGCAACGGGTGAGGACGTCATTGTTTCGGCATCGGCATCCGATTCGGATGGAGAAGTTGTGTCAGTTCGATTTTTCGAAGAAGGGATTCTTATCGGCGAAGTGTTCGAGGCTCCCTATTCTATGACATACAAGCCGTATTTCTCGGGAAATCGTTCGATTGCGGCGATGGCGATTGATGACTCGCTGGGATTTTCGATATCCGACGAGGTGTTGATTGGCGTTGAGACGGACCTCCCTTTGTTGCATTCGTTTGAAGAGAGCGAAGGCTTCGTCGCGGGCTCTGTAGATGGCCAGAAAGGGTGGAATTCAGAGCTTGGGATGACCTTCATTACATATGAAAAGGCATCTGATGGCCTGCGCAGTCTGATGGTCGCAGATGATCCAGAACGTGAGAAAACCTCTCTCAAGTACTTTCCCAACGGCGAGACGCCGTATTTTCTCGATGTTCGCGTGATTCCGCCGGCGGGTGACGATCTAGTCGAAGGAACTTTCTTGGAGATGGCGGGCTTGCTCGCTTCTTTGACGTACTCGGAGGGCGAAGCATTCTTGCGGATGGGCGTAAAGGAGCAAGACGGCGCTATCGATTGGAATCAGTACAAGCTTCGTGTCTTGCCAAATTTTGTCTATCTCGAGGGTTCTGGTTTGCCGCGGGCCGTCGCGCCGAATTGGTTGCGGGTTACAGTTAGGCACGATCCTATTCGAAATGTGTTGGATCTCTTTGTCGATGGCGTGTTGGCGCTCCCCTCTCTTCCAGTGAACGGTTCGCAAGAGAGGCCTACCGAAATCATACTCAAGGGAAATTCGTCGGTGTCCGCATTCGCCGACAACCTTAGCATTGAAAACAGAAATCCGCTTTTCGAAGACGAGGATCTTGATGGCATCTCTGATGCGTATGAAATCGAGAATGGATTGGATCCCTTGGTTGATGACCGAAACGGTGATGGCGATTCGGATGGTCTGTCCAACATCGAGGAGTTTTGGCTTGGATTGCCTTCTACGACGGGCGACTCCGATGGGGATGGACTTGCTGATGTTTGGGAGATTGAAACCTATGGCGACCTTTCGATGGATGCCCAGACCGATTCGGATTTCGACGGCATTGTCGATCAAGAGGAGGCCGCAATAGGAACCTTGATCTTTGACTCGGATTCCGATAATGACGGGTTGTCGGATGCGTTGGAGATTGCTGAAGGCTCTGACCCGTTGGCAAATAGGTTTGAAACCGAACCACCCGTCGTCTCGATAATGAATCTGGCGGACCTGGATGGATTGCCGCTAAGCCGGAAGCTTCTCAAGGTGCGATGCAGCGATTTGGAGCGAAGAGGGGCAGAGGGCTTTGCTGTTTCGATCAGAATCGTTTCAGGCGATGTCATGATATCGCTGGCAGACGATCCCGATACGCTTCTTGAAGAGGTGATTGTGGAAACGAACCCAGCGGGATTGCTGAAGGAAACGGTGTTTTTGACGCATGGCTCTGTTGCCGGTGATCGATCAGTCGTGGAAGTCAAGGTTGGTGATGTTGAACGCCTGTTTGAAATTACGACACTGGCGGAAAGGCTCCCTGCACCGGTCTCGGGAGTGACTTACCAAACAAACGATGATGGCAGCATTACCGTCTCTTGGCAGGACAATTCAGATAATGAAGACGGCTTTGTCATCCGGTTTAGTCGGTCGGACGGTACGGAAGAGACGATAACTGTTGGCCCTGGCCAAACCTCCGTAACAATTCCCGCAAGCGAATAGGAATCCGATCATGAAAATAATATTTAGATCTTTATTGGCACTTGGTTTCTGTAGTGTCGCTTCCTTCGGACAAGATGAATTGGTCGATTTGACGATATCGCCTTTTCTTGGCACGCCTGAAAGCATCACGTCAACTGGCGATCCTGTTGGCGTTGAATCCAAGCCCTTTATTGCCATAGAACTTCCTTCAGGATTCAATCCCAGTCAGGCTGCGAACAACGGCTGGATCGTGGGGCGGAAAGACGGGAAGTGGCATCGCTATCAATATGGCAATCTTGAAGAGCTGTCGGGAAGCGGAGTTCCTGGAACTATTCGAATTTTGTCAAATGGCTATGTTTACATTGAAGCAGGGCCAGTTTGGACAAATAAGTCCAGCAGTCCTTTGATTCTGGAATCGAATATCATTCATATGAATTCCCGATTCAGCCAGATGAGATCCACTGGATTTTCGAGTTTTTCTTCCGGAATAGACACGCTGGTATCCGGGATAGATTTCGCCAGGCCTGGCGGTGGCGTGGAACGAATATTCAGCCGTGTTTCGGTTTTTGATTTCTTTCGGGAGGTACCTATCACGGATTTCGAAAGTGGATTTGAGCCGCGATACCTAAACGATGTTGATGACTATGTCGGGTCCATGAGAATCTCCGAGGACTTTCCCCGGGAAGCAGATGCCTCCTTTGAGCATACCGCTGATTTTCCAGACTCCAGCTCTATTCCTACTTTCCTGACGCGAGGCAGGAATATGACAGGACAACGCTTGGATGGGACATATTATGTGTCGATTTATGGTGCTGATGCAGCAGATGCGATAGGAACGACCCATTACGTGACTGACTCTGTTGATGGCAGAATCTGGACTGGAGGCGTTTTGGACTTGTTCTATCGCAGCTCAACGTTGGAGCACGATAGGTGGACACGATACGATTTCAGAGAAATTGTGGGAGAGGATGCTTTTGACATCAAATTCGGCCCCATGAGCAATAGTGGAATTATTCCGGGCAATTATTCCCTAGATCCTGAGACGCCTAACTTGAAAACGTGGTTTGCGGTGATTCCAGCAAGTTTAGACTTGGACACTCGTTCATATGCCGGACAAAGACCTACGGCCGTTCTTTCTGCCGCTGACGGCGTCATCCCCAGCGATGCTCAAGTGAAATTTCACGTCTTTCGAGAAACACCGTCCTCGCCGCCTTCGGAGATCGGGAGCGTGATTGTGGACTGGAACCCGATTACTTCTAGCGCTGTGGGTCAGATAGACACTTCGCTGTCGGACTCTTCGCCAGGAGATATTTATTCCGTAGAAGCTTCGATACTGGTGCGTGGAGGCGAGGCGCGTTTGAAGGGACGGTCCAATGATTGCGTTGTTCTTCCAGGAGTTCCGGCTTCGATAGTCGTGAGCGAACCAGGAGAGCCCATTGTTAGAGATGGGTTAAGCGCTGCGAACGTAACCGTGACCGTGCGTGACGAATTCGGCAACAATGTGGAAGATGGAACCTTTCTCGATGTTTTTGCCAGTAGCGGTACGGGAGGTTTTGCCGGAACTATCGTAGCTGAAATTGTGGATGGCGAGGCGTCCGTCGACCTGACTGCCGGTAGGAAGGAAGACGTAGAGTACAGCTTTAGGAGCGGTCCATTGACGATACAGGGCTTTCTATCTGCCGACGACTTTGATGCGGAGCTTCTTGTTTCGCGGGACAGGCTCGACGCGTCCATGGCGGAAACAACGCCGGTGATACTCTCGACGAACGCGAGCGACGGCACTAAGGTCGTTTGGAACGTCAGTATTCCCGGGCTAGGATCCCCCCAGCAGACCGTCGGGACGGTCGAAGGTGGCTTAACCTCGATAGTGGTCTCCTCCGAGGATGCCAGTCATCTAGGAAGATGCGTTGTGAGCGCGACGATCGCTGAATCGAAAGTCATTTCAACTGAGGTTGAGTTCTTCTCTTCGACCGCGTTCTACACAGTTCCCAGAGTGCCGGCGATAGTTGGCGACAGGGTGGGCGACGGAATTCACGAGCAGGATTGGAATCGAATTGATGAAGACGGCAATCCTGTCGTCGAAACGACCTCAGGGTATGCATATACTCAGACACCGGTAGATATTATTGGAGAGCCGCTTACGCGATACAGAGTTTATCTGAGATACGCTGAGGACTACGAGCTTCTCAAGCTCGAGGCGGATGATATCATCGAAATAGAAATGGATCCTGTTTCGGACCTCCCTATCTTAGTCTTGGAGACCAACTCTGAAGGAAGTGTGGATTTCGTGATATCCAGTCTAGGAACTTTCGAAAGGGATATCGCTACGGAGTCATTCATAGATCGGTGTTCATACCGCGTTGAGGAATGGACCATAGGATACGTCCCGCCGGTATGGCCGCGCGATTTGGAGCCAGCTCCCGGCGAAGACCCCTTCGCCTTGCCTCCCGGAACCGGTCGTCTCGAGGACTTTGTAACAATCACAACTTACAGTGGTTGGGCAATTGCCTGGGATAGTTTTGGGGCATTCTTTGGTGCCGACCCAGATACTCCATCTGGAATTGGCGCCAGCGTTGTTGGGGGCATGCTGATTGTTGGAGACGTTGGCTCCTTGATTAAGAACACGTGGCGCTCAACGCCACTTTCAAGCGGCGAACCAGACGGTACGGAAGTATTCTTCGCAACTCTTGGCTTAGGAACCGAACTTGCCGTAGTAGCAGGAGAAGTCGCTGATGCGCCGATCAGTCTCGTTAAAGCGCTCCGGGCTAGATTTGGGAAAAGCGCATTCACGGACATTCTGGCTGGCCTTGTCGGTCGAGCCGTGGAAAATGCTACTGATTTAGCGAAGCTTGGTTTCTATGCTAGGGAGCTTCTCTTGCGGCCCAGGTTTGCCGAGATCTCAAATGAGATATTCACGTCTGAAGCCGCGCTTAAATCGGTGATCGAGGCAGTAAATGAAGTTGGAGAGAGTTACGCGAGAGCATACGACGAGCTGATTGAAGCGGGTGTCGATATCAGCGCAACCGGTGCGCGGCTGAATGCGAATTTCTTTGACCAACTGGCAAAGGCCGATCCGGCGAGTGCTTCGGGATTGCTGTATGCGTCAATTAAAAGCTCTCCCGATGCGGCTAAGCACGTGAAAAGTCTTCAAGCCATTTTTGAAGCAGGAATATCGCCTGATGTTGTTACCAAAACGCTGAACACCTTCGGCCCAGGCAGCAAGACCTTCAGCGTGTCTACGTCCTATTCTGGACTCGATATAATTGACGGGTTGGCTGTTGCTGCGAGAAAAATGGATACTGATGTGAAAGTTGAGGTATACGATAGCTTCATTAGATCATTGGCTGCGGATAATAGCGGGAAGTTTGGCAGGTTGTACGAATTGCAGGTATTCTTGGAGCTTCTCAACAGAAATCCCGATGCAAGTAGTTTTGCTCTCAGTCAGGTTTTAAAAGATGTCACCACTAGCAGGACGTTGACTGATTTCGACGTCGTTGTGGATGATGTATTCTATCAAGTAAAAAGGTCAAATTCCGCAGCTCAGAATTTGGATAGAATCATCCGTTGGGTTAATTTGACTTTTGGAGAAGTGGAAAACTACGATAAAATAAAATTTGTTATCCCCAGCAGATCCGACTTGCCCACTAGAGTGAAAAATTATCTTGAAGATCTGGGTATCGAAATTATCGAGGGAATCCCTTTTGTGCAAGTATTTGGATCTCCCGATGTTTTTGGCAAACTGCCGAATTGCTTCATGGCTTGATGCTATTCGGGTCTAGTATGCTGTCGTTTGTGAGGTTTTAAGTTCGACCTAGTGTTTTATATTGCGTGGAGCTTGATGTATGGTGCGATCGATTTGAGGATGGTTTTTTCGCCACAATTATCATGATCTGGAATATCATTCCATTTCTTATGCAAAATCCAGTCGTATAATCTTTGAATTGAATCTGAATTTTCTTCTGTTCGATTCTTCTCCAGAAATTCAACAATTCGAGTCAATGTTGTTCCGCGACCTGTATCATAGATTACTCGTCTTCGGTTCTTAATATGGGCCTTTGCGATTTCGATAAGAGTTTCAACATCTTCAGCGTTTCCGAATCTTATTAGACCTGCAATCAAAAGATTCTTTCGGTTTTTCATTTTTGAATCTTTAATCCAGGCTCTGATTGAGTGAAGGCAGTTTTCCTTTAGGGTTTCCAGATACAAGACAATTGATGTTTCACTAAGCATCATATGCTTGGAGTACGCGAATTCTTCGAGAAAAGGTATGGTTTCTTCTGACGGATAAATCTCAAAATAGTACAGGATTCTTAACCTTTGGGTGTCGGTTTTTGCACGTTTTAAACCTTCGATATGATGCTTTTTCCCTTGACCGTCTACTTCGAGTTTTTCAAGTGTTTCTTTCGCGAGTTTTAGGTTCTGTCGCCATATGGGTGCTTTGGGATGATTTTCGTCCATTTTCGATACTATCTTAGAACAATTTTGATTTGTCGAGTTGTTTGAATGCTTAAAATCGTCTCTGACTAGTGATTGAGGTAACGAATTTTCGCTCCGTGACTCACTAGCTTGCCAACCGAAAATGAAATGAAAGCGAATTCAGCCTCTGCGGTCTTTCAGGTTGCGAACCTGCAAGAATCGATTGAATTTTACTCTGAAATTCTCGGCTTCAAGAAGGAGTTCGTTTACGGCGACCTACCCTATTATGCGGGTGTAAGGACTGGAAACGTCATACTCCATTTGAATTCTGGAGAAGAAAACATGCCGCGAAAGGGAATGGGTTCGATTTATGTATTTTGCGATGAAGTGGATTCTTTCTACGAAAGCCTTAGGCAGAAGGACGTGACGATTACCTCAAAGTTAGAGACGTGGCCCTACGACATGAGGGATTTTCAGATTAAGGATCCAGATGGTAATTTGCTGTGTTTTGGGTGCCCAGTAGAAAGAAAAGAAAGCAATCGTTGACCACGCGATGCAGACAGCCCGTGCAAGTGCTCGCGGGCCTGCTCGCTGAATGAATTTATGAACAAAAATATCCTAACTCTAACTTCAGCTATTGCGATTTTCACTACTGTGATAAGCGCGGACGAAACTATCAACGGAGCGTTGACGATAGACAGCCCAACTTATCCCGGCGTCTATTTTCATAATAACGGAACCCCGCTAGGAGCTGTAAAAGCTGATATAGTGCAAAACGTAATATCAATCGGAGACATGTACAGCGCTGCTCCGAGTTTAGCTGTTAGATTTTACTCTAACGACGTGGAAAGGTTGAGAATCTCTCAAAATGGGAATGTAGGCATTGGAACAGCAGAACCAGGAAGCAGACTGCATGTTGACACTGCAATAAGGATCTCCCCCTTTACGTCGGGAAAGTCTGGGTCCTACACCGACTCAACAGCGGAACTAAGGTTGCTCAACGGAAATATATACAACCATCAAGGAAACTCAAAATCAAAGATTTCATTTGGTGGTGCGTATAATCCTTCCGGAACTAGCTATGATGCAACCTACAATTATATCGAATGGTATGCTGGGCAGTTTTATATCAGAAACAATCAACAAGACAAGATCATCGTTGGTGGTGGCGACGAATGGGGGAAGCAAGACGTGCTCATTAATCCCGGAGCTGGCAATGTTGGAATACGAACCACATCACCAGACCATGAGCTAGACGTCAATGGAACTATTCGAGCAAAAGAAGTTATCGTTGAGACCGGTTGGTCTGACTTTGTTTTCGAAGATTCTTACGAGCTGAGATCCCTTGACGAAGTCGAAAGCCATATCGAAGAGCATGGTCACTTGCCTAACGTACCCTCGGCAGAAGTTGTCGAGTCCGAAGGCCTTTCCGTCGGCGAAGCTCAAAAAATCATGATGCAAAAGATTGAAGAACTGACCCTCTATATGATTGACCTTAAGAAGGAAAACGAATTGCTGAACAAGCGGTTGGCAGAACTAGAGGCGAACTAGTGCCAACAAAATGCTTCAGGTAGCGAGCCAAGTGTCCGGCGCCTGGGCTCGGAGTTCGGATTGAAATCATGAAAAACCTAAAAGCAGTCATACCAGTTATTCGATCCACTAACATTGAAGCTTCACTCCGATATTACTGTGAAGGATTGGGATTCATTAAGGAGTGGGATTATTGTCAAGGCGAAGGAATCGAACGAGTCACCTATGCTGGGCTTCAGCTGGACGGAATATGGGTGCATTTATCGTCTTTCCCAGGTGATGGAGCCACAGGAACCGTTACCGCATTTGTGGTATCAGATGTTGATGCGCTGCATACCAAATTCCGAGGTAACAAAATTGAAATCGAATTGGAGCCATTTGATCAAACCTGGGGTAATAGAGAGATGTATTTAAATGACCCTGATGGCAATCAGCTCCGTTTCATCCAGTACAAAGATTAGGATCAAAAAATCCGAATCCGTATTTTCTCAAGTCACTGGCGTCTAATTTCTTAAGGCTTTGAAATGAGAATTTTGCAACCCAACTAAAAGTGAACCCTAAGGTTTAAAAACAAGAGTAAGAGTAACCGCTAATGGACGCGAATAAACACGAATGATTTCTCATTTGAAGTTTTGATTCGTGTGTATTCGCGTCCATTAGCGGTTAAAAATTCTCCGTTTTCCAATCCTAATTAAATGCGAGGATATCGAATTTGATCTCCGGTCGTGCAAGTAATTGATATTGAAACCATTACAAAACTAGATACTACTAATTATGAAACTATTGGGTGAACTCTCATGAAATTAGGTCTTAGCCGCAAAAAGACGCAAAAATGATAGGCTTCGTGGCCTTCGCTATAACGAAGGAGCTTAGCCAGTTCGCAGCCTCAAGAGCCCTATGGGGCGGTAGCGAACCGATCTTTTGCGTCTCTTTGCGGCTAAGTAACAGTCAATTCAAAAACGGTTGATGCATGCTCGTTTCACCATTTCCGGAAAGGAATTATACAACGTTTGGGTTTAGACTGAAGGTGAATTTAGCGGCCTTCGGCCTTCAGCCCTCAGTCTATTTGCCTCTGGCTCTGCCAGATTAGGCCCGTCCAAACAGTTTTTCGGCGGATTCTTGCCAGGAGTTTTGGCGGGCCCAGGTGGGGCCGGCTTGGCTTAGGCGGTTTCGGAGGTCGGGGTCTTGGATGATACGGGCGAAGACGGCGGTGAGCTCCTCTCGGGCGCTGGGGTCGACGAGGATGCCGTTTTGCTGGTGGGAAACGGCTTCGGATACTCCACCGATGTCGTGAGCGACGATGGGAAGGCCGTGGGCGGCGGCTTCGAGGTAGACGAGGCCGAAACCTTCGACGCTTTTGCGGAAGGGCATGCTGTTGAGGGCGAAGATGTCGGCCTGGGCGTAGAGCTGGGCTAGCTGATCGTCGGAGGTGTCGCCGAAGAAGGTTACGTCGAGATTGGCCGCCTGCGCTTGGGCCTCAAGGCGGTTGGCGTAGCGGGAATCGTTGCTGGGCCCGACGATCCAGTATTCGATTCGCTTTTGGAGATCCAGGGGAAGGGCGGCGAGCGCTTCTAGGGTTGCGGCTTGTCCTTTTCTTGGATGCAGGCGGCCGACGGTGAGGATGCGGATCTTTTGGGTGGGGGGTTGTTTGGGCGTATCGGACTCGAGAAAATTGGAGCCCAGGGCGCAGGGGGTTAGGATGCTTTTGCCGCGGGCGGCGGGGAAGGCGCGTTCGAGAAGGCTTTGGGTGTAGGCGGAGGGCGTGCTGATCCGGTCGGCGCGTTTGAGGAGACGGTTTACGGTGAGGCGAGTGAATGGGTTGGCGGCGAAGGTCTGGGTCTCGGAGCCGTGGAAGGTGATGAAGAGCTTCTTGGGCCGGAGGGTCGGAAGGAATTGGAGGAGGCGCATGGCCAGGATGGGCCCGGGGTCGGTGAGGTAGAGGTCGGCCTGGCGGACGAGTCGGCGATTGGCGATGAGCTCTCGAGCGAGCTTGAGCTGGCAGGAGATGTCTTGAGAACCTTTCAGCTTGAGGCGCTTCACGAGGAAAGGGAATTTCTCGTCGTCGCAGTTTCGGGCATGCGGGGCCCAGACCTCGACTTCGTGGCCGAGTTGAGTTGCGGCGCGAGCCATCTCCTCGGTGAAGGTGGCGATGCCGCCTTTGCTGGGAGCGAATTCGTGAGTCAGGACGAGCATTGGGAAAGGGGGAGAGGCTGAAGGCTGAGGGCTGAAGGGGGAAGTGGGAAGTTGTGTTTGGAATGGTGAATGGTGAATAGTGAGTGGTGAATGAGGATTTCGTAGGCCGCGTGGACAAATGAGGCTGAGCTGGGGCTCGACGATTTGGGAGGGTGACGTTTGGGCGAACTGTCTGGATGTTTTGCGTTTACATTGGGGAAGCGCCTTCGTTTGTTAGCCCCGCAAATGTCAGACGAGTCGGCTACTACCACGGAATCCTCAAAAACGCCGGAGGCGAATCGCGAGGCGCAGTTGCGCGAAGCTTTAAAGCGCTGTCCCCCAGAGACGATCGTAGCGGCTTTGGCTTTCGAAGAGACGAAGGACCCTTCGCTCGTTCCTACCGTAGTGATGGGGATCGTGGAGCGCTTCTTGGATCCAGAGGTGGTCGACAAGCTTAAAAGCGGCGACGATTCGGTTCGTTTCATGGAGGAGCTGGGCATGGATTCGCTGACCATGTTCGAGGCGGTCATGCTGGTGGAGGAGGCGCTCGACATCAGTATCAAGACTGAAGAGCTGGCTGGCCTTCGCACGGTGGGCGACATGAAGAGCTTTATTGCCGCCAAGGTTTCCGGCGAGCAGATCGAGTCGAGCTCTACCTTCTATCCGCTGGAGGAGGTGGCTGCCGCCATGCCGCAGCAGGATCCTTTCATGTTTCTGCAGTCGGCTGAAATCTGGAAGGAACGGGCGACGGGCGTCTACGAGATTTCGGGCAACGAGGATTTTCTGGCTGGGCATTTCAAGAACGATCCGGTTTTTCCTGCCTCGATCTTGCTCGAGGCCTTGGGTCAGTTGGGAGTGCTTCACTTTCTCAAGACCGTGGGTCTGGATCGTTCCGAAAACGACTTTTCCATCTTTCTGACGGGTACGGATGGCGTGCGTTGCCACCGGGTTTGCCGGCCGGGAGAGAAGCTGGAGCTTGCGATCGACCTGAAGCGACGTCGCGATCCGATGATGGTCTACTCCGGCAAGATTACCGTCGGCGGCGAAAAGGCCGCGGTTGCCGAGGAGATTTCGCTGGTTTTCGTGGACAAAAAGGAAGCCGAGAAGAAGGCCGAGGAAAAGGCTGAGGCCGAACCGAAGGAAACGGAGCAATAGGGCGCGCTTCTCTTAGCTCTACTTAGTTTGATGGCTGGAAATGTAGGGCCGGCGCTTGCCGCCGTGCCGCGAAGAATGGGTCAAGTTTCTGCGGCGCGGCGCAAGCGCCGGCCCTACACATCAAATTAGCTAATTAGAGCTAGAGTGTGTTGAATAGGCCCGATTTTCAGGCGTAGCCGCGTTCGTGAGAACGCGGAACATAATCCGACGTGCCCGCGTTCTCACGAACGCGGCTACAAAATCTTAGCTTTTTCAACGCCTCGGAAGGGTGTGGCCAAAATCGTGTCCTGGGCAGTAGTGTGGGATATCCTTGGAATCCTCTGGGAACGCGGGCGGCTCGCCCGCAGCAATGCAAGATCGAATCGATTGCGGGCGAGCCGCCCGCGTTCCCAGGGATCTGCGCTGTTGCGCAGATATTGACGTGCGGTTCTGAGCAAATAGTGTGCGTGGCATGGCTCAGAAGATCTTCTCCCGGGAGCAGTGGCCGTTGGCTCAGAAGCTCGCTTCGATCGTCTACTGCAACCCCTTCGAGGAGGCTCGCTGGGAGCTCGAGCGGGAATGTTTGGGCAGCGAGTACGTGGAGCGCGAGCGCTACGTGGCTCCAGGAGAACAGGAGGAGCGTTTGGCTCCGAACTTGAATCGGCTGATCGCGATGGCTGCCGAGCTTATGGAGTCGGCTCGCGGCAAGCTGACCAAAGCCCGGGAGGTAGCGCCTGCCGAGGTGGCGGCCTATGAAAACATGGCCCACTTTCTCGTGTATCATGAATTCATGGACAGGTTCGACAGCATGATCGAGAAGTCCTTGGAGGGGCGGCGTGGCTCGAATTCCGTCGCTTTCTTCCACGAGTATCGCGATCGGCAGCGCCATTTTTTGGCGGCCCATGCGGCGACTCGCCTGTCGTCCGAGCAGGAGTCGCAGTTTTTCGCCCTCTATTTCCAGCTGCGCCGGGCTTGGCTGAATATCTATCGCTACCTGGTGGGCGGCTCGGAAGCGATCAGTAGGCTGAGGGGCCGCATTTGGAACTCCTGTTTTACGCGCGACGCGCAGCGGTATCAGAGATCTCTATACAATCGTATGGGCGATATCGTGACGCTGATAACCGGTCCGTCCGGCAGTGGCAAGGAGCTGGTTGCCCGAGCGGTAGGCATGTCGCGTTTCGCGCCTTTCGATGAGAGGGCGGGAGCGTTCGCGGTGGATTTCGGCTCGGCCTTCCATCCGCTGAATCTTTCCGCCTTGTCGCCCACCTTGATCGAGTCGGAGCTTTTCGGCCACCGCAAGGGGGCTTTCACCGGCGCCTTGCAGGACCGCGAGGGCTATTTCGAGAAGTGCGGCGCCTACGGCACGGTCTTTCTCGACGAGATAGGAGAGACGGATGTCTCGATCCAGGTTAAGCTGCTGCGCGTGTTGCAGACGCGTCAGTTTCAGCGGCTTGGCGACACGGCGTCGCGCGACTTTGTCGGCAAGGCAATGGCCGCGACCAATCGCGATTTGCCTGAGGAGATAGGCAAAGGGGCATTTCGGGAGGACTTCTATTTCCGGCTTTGCGCCGACCGCATTCGCACGCCTTCGCTTCAGGAGATCCTGTCGGAGGGCTCGGGTGAACTGGACACGCTGGTGCGGCATATCTCGGTCAAGGTGGCAGGTCCGGAAGATGGCCCCCGGCTGGCGGACGAGGCGGTCGGCTGGATCAAGCGCAAGCTCGGCCCGGGCTATCGCTGGCCAGGCAACTTCCGCGAGCTCGAGCAATGCGTACGCAATATCCTGATACACGGCAGCTACGAGGCCGAGGCCTTGGGAGTGGGAAAGCGGCAGGCTGCTTTGCTGGACGAGGCCCAACAGGCCGAGCTGACGGCGAACCAGCTGCTCAGCCGCTACGCCCAAGCGATTTATCGCATCCAGGGCAGCTACGAGGAAACGGCGAAGGTTCTGCAGGTCGACCGCCGCACCGCGAAACGCTACGTGCTAGGAGTAGACTGAAGGCAGAAGTAAGAAGGCAGAGTGCAGAAGTGGAGGGTGTGGAATGCGATTGAAGTGTCTCCCTACAGGCGTTTGAGATCGTTTGCTTCTTTTGGCTTTCGAGCTTCTGGGAACGCGGGCGGTCCGCCCGCAACTGGCATGACCCTGCATTGAGTGCGGGCGAGCCGCCCGCGTTCCCAGGAAGAAGTACATTAAATGCACTCTTAGAAAATGCTAAACATGTAGTTTATGCTAGTTATAAAAGCGCATGTTCTGAGCTATTGATTCTTAAGTCATTGTTTTTCAGAGAGTAAACTACCCCTCAGTCTGCCGCTATCGTCCTTTGGCGCGACCCGAGCGAAGGGGGAGGGCATGAACACACATGCTCCCTTCTCGTTCTCCTATCGTTTGATCGGCTCGCAGGCGCTGAACGCGTTTGGCGACCATTGCGCGAAGATCGTCGTTTCCGCTCTGATTGCGGCTCTCTTTCCTGAAAGGCAGGCTGCGGTTTGGGTCGGGCTTGTCTCGTTTCTCTACATTGCGCCGTACATCCTGTTCGCTCCGTTTGCGGGGCGCATGACGCGGCGGTTTTCCAAGGTTGCCGTAGTGCGAGGCAGTTTGCTGCTGCAGATGGGGGCGATGGGCGGTTTGGCGGCAAGCGCTTGGCTGGGTTCCTTTGCGGGAGTGCTGGTTTCGCTTGCGGTAGTGGCTGGGCAGTCCTGCTTTTTGGCTCCGGCTCGCAACGCTTTGCTAAAGGACCTCTGCGGTTCCGCGAAGCTTGGGATGATGATGGGGCTGCTTGGCTTGGCTGGAGTGGGCGCCACTTTGGCGGGCCTGGCTTTAGGTGGCTGGTCTTTCGATATTCTGTGGGCGTTTTGGGACTCGCCGTGGGTGGCGGCGTCGCAGGTGGCTGGAGTTTCGGCGGCAATGGCCTTTCTAGCCTATGTAGTTGTTTCACAGATACGAAGCGATGACGATGGCGAAATGGCTTCTTCCGAGTCGTTCGTATCCGTTTTTCGGGAACTGGCCTCGCGTCCGACTTTGCGTTGGTCGTCGCTTGGTCTGGCCTGGTTCTACGGGGTCGGGGCGATGCTGGTGATGATCCTGCTTCAGGATGGCCGTTGGGACCACGGCCAGGAGGTTGGCGCGGCGAGTCAGGGTGGGCTGATGGCGGCCTTGCTCGGTCTAGGAGTGGCTGTCGGCAGCGGCGCGGCG
Source organism: Pelagicoccus sp. (assembly GCA_028284635.1). GTDB lineage: Bacteria > Verrucomicrobiota > Verrucomicrobiia > Opitutales > Opitutaceae > Pelagicoccus. The sequence continues at coordinate 29,958 of JANQRJ010000102.1, read as the reverse complement.
GCGTTTCTGAATCGCAAGCGAATCGAGGTCGGTCTGTCGTTTGCGGGTGTGGCGGGCATTGCCGCCTTTGCTCCCTTGGCGGCGATTTGCTGGGACTCGGATTTGCTCAGCTCGGCAGGCGTGGTGTTACTGGGCTTTTCGGGGGGTCTGTTCGTCACTCCGCTCAACGCTTTGCTGCTGGCCACGGCTCGCGACGAGGTGCGAGCTTCGACCATTGCGGCCAACAATCTGGTGATCAACCTGGTGACGGGATTCTTCATCGCGATCACGGCGGGCATGGGATATGTCGGCGTGAGCCCGGCTGCTCAGCTTTGGGTGGTCGCAGGCACGAGTTTCGTCGTGGTGGGTCTCATGACCTACCTTGTACCGGAAAGCCTGGTACGTCTGGCTTTGCTAACCTTCGTTCGCGTGTTCTACCCGACGAAGCTTCGGGGCTTGCGGAACATACCGGAAAAGGGAGGGGCGCTGCTGGTGGCGAATCACGTGTCCTATGCGGATGCGGCCCTGATCTATGCGGCTTCGCCTCGCCCGGTTCGCTTTATCGGCACGGCTGAGTTTCTGCGCTATCCGCTGCTGCGGTGGGCGTATCGACGTTTCAATGTCATCGCGGTATCGCCGGAGAAGGCGAAGGAAGCGGTTTCGAAGACGGTGACCGCTTTGCAAGAGGGCGCGGTGGTCTGCGTCTTTCCCGAGGGCGCCCTGACGCGGACAGGCATGATCATGACCTTTCAGAAAGGGGCCGAACTGATGGCCCGGCTGGCGAAGGTGCCGGTAGTGCCGGCTTGCATCGATGGCATGTGGGGCTCGATCCTGAGTTTCGCGGACAAGCCTTTTCGCTACCGTTGGGGGAAGCCGCTGCGCCGCTCGCTGCGCATCGCCTTCGGTCCAGCCCTCGGCGTGGGGAAGGCGAGTACGAGCGCCATGAAGGATGCCGTCATGAAACTTGGATACGAGTGCTTCTCGGACCGGGAGGAACTCAAGGCTTCGCTTGGCGAGACGGTTTGGCGCGAACTGGCGAAGAGGCCGCTGGCTCGGCGCCTGACTGATCGCGGAGTAGGCCTGGCTGGCCTACGCAACGTTTCGCTCATGGCGGCTAGCCTGAGTTTCGCGAAACTGATGCGGCAAGAGAAGACTCCGAGGCGTATCGGCATCCTGCTGCCGCCGGGCTTGGCGGGCTTCGCTTCGAACATCGGGGCTTTGTGGGCTGGAGTGTCGCCGGTGAATCTGAACCCGACGGCGGGCGAGGATTCGTTTGCTTCGATGTTGCGTCAGGCAGATCTGGATACGGTTCTGACGTCGCGAAGGATTGCGGAAAAGTTTCCCGAGCTTCCCATGCGGGGGGTGAAGGCGATTTTCGTGGAGGATATGCAGGCTTCGTTGAAGCGGATCGATTCTCTCCTAGCGAGCCTTGCTACGCTGGTCTTGCCGGCGTCGTGGGTTGCGAAGCTGGTCGGCATCTCGAGTCGGGGAGGGGATCGGGAGGCGACCTTGCTTTTTTCGAGCGGCAGTTCGGCGGAGCCGAAGGGGATTCCGCTTAGCCACCGCAATCTGTTGGCCAATGCTACGCAGCTCTCGGAGTGCTATCTGATGCGCTCGACGGACACGGTTTTGTCGAACCTGCCGCTGTTTCACAGTTTTGGGGTGACGGGCGGTCTTTGGCTGCCGTTGCTCAAGGGTATGAAGATTGTGGCGACGCCGTCTCCGCTTCTGGTCAAGGAGAACGTGACTGCAGTGCGGGAGGAGGGGGTCTCGGTGATGCTTGGCACGCCTACGTTTTTGCGGGGCTATTTGAGGAAGGCTTCTGCGGAGGACTTCGCCTCGGTGCGCATCACGGTGGCGGGTGCGGAGAAGCTGCCGACTAGCTTGGCGGAGGATTGGGAACGGCGTTTCGGCTCGAAGATCCTGGAAGGCTATGGCTTGACGGAGTGCGCTCCGGTGGTTTCCGCGAATTGCTTGCACAGTCGAGCGGTCCGGGGCCGGTTTGCAGATCGGCAAAGCGGTTACGTGGAAGGCTCCGTGGGGCGTCCGGTACCGGGGATTTGGGTACGGATCGTGGACGAAGCGGATACGGCGAAAGTCTTGGAAACGGGCCGGAGCGGCTTGATTCTGGTCAAGGGTCCGAACGTGTTTCGCGGATACTTGGACGTTTCGGAGAATGCGTCGCGCTTCGTGGGCGACGGTTGGCTGAATACCGGCGACGTGGGTCGATTGGAGGATGACGGTTGCTTGCGTATCGAGGGAAGGCTATCCCGCTTTTCGAAAGTGGGGGGAGAGATGGTGTCGCATCACCAGGTGGAGGATGCGGTTCGGAGAGCGTATCCGGAATTCGAGGTTGCCGAGAGTGAAGAGCTTTTTGTGGGTTCGCGTCCCTGTCCGAAAAAGGGCGAGCAACTGGTTTTGCTGGCTCGTCGGGCCCTGGATTGCGTGGAGCTGACTCGTCGGCTGCGCGCTTTGGGCATGCCGAATCTTTGGATACCGCAGACGGTATCTCAGGTGTCGCGCCTGCCTCGCCTCGGCACGGGCAAGCTGGATCTGAAGGGCTGTTTGGCTATCTGCGCAGCGCGAGAGGACCGTCAGATGGCCGATGCGTAGGGCATTGGAGTGATTCTGGGTGTATCCAAAGAGGCATTTCCCGCCTGCAATTCGTCGTATCGAGGATTCTTGGACTGCTTGAAAGGGGGTTTCAGGTAGTCGATTGGTGGGTACTTTCGAACGATCCGTCCGATCTGGGATCTGGATACAGATGGGCGTGTCGCGAGCGTTGAAGGTTAGGAGAAATCTGAATACAGGGGTTTTTTGGCCGAAATTTATGTAAAAACGGCTTGTAACCAGATTTTCCTAACAAGTTTTGGTTTGAAAAACCGCAGTTTGATAGTTCTTATTCGCCGGTGCGGAAATGAGTGTTTCCGTCGGTTAACCCGCAAATATCAACCAGACCAACGTTATGGCCGTAAAAAAAGGCGCTGAGAGTTCACCTCTCACATTCGATCTGAAGGCAGACCTCATCGCTGTCCTTGAGAAGTATCAGAAACAGCTAGGTGTATCCAAAAGCGAAATCATTCGCCATGCGATCGCCGGCTTTAACTACGCTGGATTCGCTCCAGTAGTGGAGTCGCACCGTCAGATTTCGGTACGTCTTCCACTCAAGCAAAAGAAGGACTTGGTCAGGCTCGCGAAGAGCAAGAAGGTAAGCATTGGCGAGCTTCTGCGCGCTTCCTTGGAAAAGCTGCCAGCTGTACCATCCAAGTCTGGAATCGAAAAGGCCGCTCCTGCTCCCAAGAAGAAGACGGTTAAGAAGGCTGCCAAGAAAGCCGCCAAGAAGGTTGCGAAGAAGGCCGCTAAAAAAGTGGCCGCTAAGAAAGCTGCCAAGAAGGCGGCAAAGAAGGTAGCCAAGAAAGCGGTAAAGAAGGCCGCGAAGAAGGCCGTGAAGAAGGTGGCCAGGAAGGCTCCTGCCAAGAAGGCAGTCAAGAAGGCCGCCAAAAAGGCGCCTGCGAAAAAGAAGGCGCCGGTCAAAAAGAAGGCTCCCGCCAAGAAGAAGGCGCCTGCCAAGAAAAAAGTAGCCGCCAAGAAGAAGAAAAAGGGCAAGAAGTAGTTCAGGCTTCAGCCGTTTTCAAAATCAATTGCGAAAGCCGGGGATTCGTCCCCGGCTTTTTTGATTTTAGACGCCGTAGCGCGGAGCTTTCGAAGTCGGGTCGTAGCTCGAAGAGCGAAGCCTGAAGCCCGCGGCCGCGTTGCAAGATCAATTCTCCACGTCGGCGGGTTAGTGTGGTGTCAGCTAAGTTCGCTGCATAAATTGAGGAGCGCCCGCGTCTCGCGGGCTGCTTGAGGCGTCTCGCCTCAAGCGACTCAACCAGAGGGGCTTGGGCGAGACGCCCAAGCCAACACGCGAGACGCGTGTGCTCCCCTTTGACCAGACTTACTGACAACTAATAGTGTAGCAAACTTCGCTTACACCACACTAGAGCATTTTTCGTTTGGCTAGTCGCTCATAGGTGGATCGGCTTCTCCGAAGACGACCGATTTGCGTCCCACTGTATACGCGTATGCGTCTTCGGAGAAGCCGCACCACCCTCTGAAAATGCGACTGAACAAACGAAAAATGCTCTAGGGACATGGTAAGGGGTGTCTTGCTGGGAACGCGGGCGAATCGACCGCAACTAACCGATCCCTGCAACGCTGCGGGCGAGCCGCCCGCGTTCCCAGCAACTGCTAGCGGGGGCGTAAATTAAGCGTGTAACGTTGCATGCTCAATTTACGAGGGAAGCGGAGAGGCGTCAATCGGACAGGCCGATGGCTTTGCGGACGCTGGCTTCGGCTACGTTGTAGCGGAAGAAGGCTTCGGCTCGGTTGAGTTTCGCTTGGGTCAGAGCGACTTGGGCCTGCATGACGTCGAGCTGGGTGGATTCTCCGGCGCTGAAGCGGGCGGTGGCGAGGCGGAGGGCTTCTTCGGCCTGGCCTACGACTTTGATGGAGGCCCCGGCAAGCTCTTCGGCTTCTTGTAGGTCGGAAAGGGCGCGGCGCACTTCTACCTCAATAGCGAGCGTGGTCTGGCGAAAATCGAGCTTCGAGAGTTCCAGTTGAGACTTGGCTTGCTGGATGCGGCCGCGGGTTCGGAGTCCATCGAAAATGGGGACTTTGACTTCCACGCCGGCGGTCCAGCCTTCCAGCGCGTCATCGAAACTGGAGGAGGAACTCGGACGGTTGAACTCGTAGGAGCCGATGAGGCTGACTTCGGGGCGGCGACCTGCCTTGGCGATCACGACGCCTTCCTTGCGGGCCTCGGATACGCGCTCGAGACGGCGCAGCTCGGGACGGCCTTCCAGCGCAGCGGCTAGCGATGAATCGAGCGAGTAGGGCTGGGGAGAAAACGAGAGGTCGCCGACGAACTCGGGGGCCTTGGTCAGCTGGCTGGGATCGGCCACGAAAAAACCGAGGGTTTGACGGAGTTCTTCGATGGCGACGCGAAAAGCGTTGCGGGCGGTGATAAGCCCGGGACGACCATTGGCGAGATCGACTTCGGCTCGCAGGACCTCGAAGTTGGAGAGCACGCCGGCATCGAAACGGTCCTTGGCATTTTTGAGCTGCTCCTCGAGTAGAGCGATGCTCTCTTCCTGGACCTGAATTTGCTCGCGAGCGAGCAGGGCTTGGTAGAAGCCGATGCGGGTCTGAAGCAGGGCCTCGTTGATGACCGCTTCGAGCTCCAGCAGAGCGGCTTCCTCGATTAGCCTCTGGGCGTTGAGAGCAGCTCTCACTCCTCCACCGGCGTAGAGGGTCTGGCGCACGTCTAGCGAATAGGACCATCTGTTGGTGGTGGGCGGGACGAGTCCGCCAAAGGTCTCCGAAAGGCCTTCGTCAAGTTCGATGTATTGACCATTCAACGACAGGTCTGGCAAGGCCTGGGCGCGCACTTCAATGATGAGGCCGTTCTGCTCTTCGATTGCCTGCTTGGCTCGCTGAATATCGAAGTTGTTCTCCAGAGCGAAGGAGAGCGACGTCTGCAGATCGAGCGTGTCGGGCACTTCGAAGGAGCGGTCTTGGGATTGGGCGAAGGCGGTGGCAGTAGCAATAGCCAAGAAGATAGAGGCGAGAAATCTCATGGGAAATACGGGAGAGGAAATATGGCGTTCAATCTCTTGCGGGATCGGCTACGAAGCGGGAACGGCGGCAGGGTCGCCGACGCCTTCGGATTCGGTTTGGGGCTTCGCAACGCGTTCCTTGGCGATCAGCATGTAGATGGGCGGCACGAAAAACAGAGTGAAGACAGTGCCGATAGTCATGCCACCGACAAGCACGAGACCGATACTGTTGCGGGCTTCGGCGCCGGGGCCACTTACGAGGGTGAGCGGGAAATGTCCGAGCACGGTGGCCACGCTGGTCATGAGTACGGGGCGAAGGCGAGTGAGGGAGGCTTCGCGGATGGCAGCCAGCTTCTCCAAGCCTTCGCGCTGCAGCTGGTTGGCGAACTCGACCATGAGAATTCCATTCTTAGCGACGAGGCCGACGAGCGTGACGAGACCGACCTGCGAGTAGATGTTGAGCGTGGTGGTGAAGCTGTCGGTGAAGAAGGGCATCTGCGGATTCGGAAAGCGCAGGAACGTGAAGATCAAGGCGCCGAACATGGCTAGCGGCACGGAACCGAGCAGGATAATCAGCGGATCGCGGAAGCTGTTGAACTGAGCAGCCAGTACCAGGAAAATCAATACAACCGCAAGCATGAGGGCTGGCAGGAACTTATCGCCCTCCTGTCTGAGCTGGCGAGATTCGCCGGTATAGTCGATGACGAAGCCGCTAGGCATGATCTTGGCTGCCTCGTCCTCAAGGAAGGTGAGCACCTCGTCTAGCGGGCGCATGGGGACGCCGCTGAGCTTGACTGCATTGAGCTGCTGCAGGCGGTTGAGCGAACGCGGCACGGTCTTGTTTTCCACCGTGGCGATGGCGTCCAGCGGGACGAGCTCCCCGGCGGGACCGGTCACGTAGATCGAGCCGAGTTGCTCGGGATTGAGGCGTCCCGCCCTTTCGATCTGAGGAATGACCTTGTAGCTGCGACCGCCAATATTAAAGCGGTTGACGAAGCCGCCGCTGAGCATCGCAGAGAGATCGCTACCGACCTGCTGCATGTCGAGGCCAAGAGCGGCGACCTTGTCTCGGTCGAGCACGACTTCGGCCTGCGGCTGATCGATCTTGACGTCGACGAGGGGAGGAAAGGCGAAAAGCCCGCTCTGGATAGCCTTGAGCTGGAGCTGCTGAGCGACGTCCAGGATGCGATCCGACTCCGCGGTGGAAGCGAGAACGAACTGGACGGCGAAGTCGCCACCGCCTGGGAGGGAGGGCGGCAGGACGGGAAAAGTGCGTACGCCGGGAATTTGGGAGAGCTTGTACTGCATTTCGGGCAGGATCTCGAAGGCCGAACGTTCGCGTTCGTCCCATGGCGCGAGCACCGCTCCACCGAAGCCACCCGAGGGGAAGGTTATCTGAAAAGTGAACTGCGTCTCAGGGGCGCTGAAAAATACCTCGTTGATCGCGGTGGCGGACTCGGATGTGAGCTCCATGGTGCCATTGGCCGGAGTATCGAGGATGCCGAATATAACGCCTTGGTCCTCCTGAGGCGAAAGCTCCTTGGGCGACTGTATAAACATGAGTACGGCCAAAACGGTGAAGATCAACCATACCGCGTACATGATGGGGCGCGCAGAGAGCACGGCATCGAGGCCGCGACCGTACAGGCCGCGCAGCCATTTGAAGCCTTTGGCAATGAGTCCGGTCAAGCCCTTGTCACCCTGGTTCGGCTTGAGCAGCTTGGACGACATCATGGGCGAAAGGGTGAGAGCGACAACCGTGGAAACGACCACTGCGCCAGTGAGCGTGAAGGCGAACTCGCGAAAGAGCGATCCAGTCAAACCTCCCTGCAAACCGATGGGCGCGTAGACCGCCGCCAGCGTGATGGTGGTAGCGATGACAGGACCGACCAACTCGCGTACGCCTGTCAGGGCTGCGTCGATACGCGATTTTCCGTTGGAGAGGTTTCGCTCCACGTTTTCCACTACGACGATGGCGTCGTCCACCACCAGCCCGACCGATAGCACGATGGCGAGCAGGGTCAGCAAGTTGAGCGAAAAGCCGAAAAGCGACATGAGGAAAAACCCGCCAATGAGAGAAACGGGAATGGCTACGAGAGGGACCAGCACCGAACGCACGGAACCGAGAAAGAGAAAGATGACGATGGCCACGATGATGAGCGTCTCGGTCAGCGTGCCTACCACCTCGCTGATGGCATTGTTTATGTATTCAGTCGCGTCATACGAGATCTCGCCTTCGATGCCGTTGGGGAGCTCGGCTTTGAGAGCTTCCATCTCGACGCGAATTCCCTGGATCACGTCTATGGCATTGGCATTGGGCAGAGGCCAGACTCCCATGAAGATGGCTTTTCTGCCGGAGTAGCTCGTCTCCGCGTCGTAGCTCTCGGCTCCGAGAATGACGTCGGCGATATCCTCGAGACGGACAAGCGTGCCGTCGCTCTCCTTCACGATCAGCCGGCGGAACTCCTCGATGGAAGTAACGTCGGTATTGGCAGTCAGGTTGACCTGGATGAGCGAGCCTTTGGTTTGGCCAAGGGCGGAGAGGAAGTTGTTGGCGGCGAGGGCGGAACGGACTTGCGACGGGCTGATGTTGAGAGCAGCCATGGCGTCGGGCTTGAGCCAGATGCGGGCGGCGAAGGTGCGGGCGCCGAGCACTTCGGCGCGCTGCACGCCGTCCACTGCAGAGAGGCGCGGCTGCACCACGCGCACGAGGTAGTCGGTGACCTGGTTTGGCTCGAGGATGTCCGAGTAGAAGCTGAGGTAGGCGGAGGCGAACTGGCTGTCGGCAGACTCGATGGCTATGATTGGCACTTCGGCAGAGGGCGGGAGATCGCCACGCACCTGGTCGATCTTGCTGCCGATCTCGGCGAGAGCGGCGTTGGCGTCGAAGTTCAGCTCTAGACGGGCGGTGATGGTGGACAGGCCGAGCGTGCTTTGCGACTCGATATAGTCGATGCCGTCGGCGGCCGCGATAGCGCGCTCCAACGGGGTGGTGATGAAGCCGCGCACGAGATCGGCATCCGCTCCTACATAGGCGGTGGTGATCTTGATCGCCGCGTTCTCGGACTCCGGATACTGGCGGACGTTCAGGCTGTTGACCGATACCAGACCGGCGATGACGATCACGAAGTTGACGACGAGCGCGAGGACGGGTCGGCGAACGAATATGTCGGTGAAGGATTTCTTCATGGCGGCGCTTGCGGAAGATTGCGGACGCGGACTCCTAGGCGTTGTCTGGCGTAGGGTTCAGCTTGGCATCGGGAAGCAGATCGTTGTTCACCGTAATGCTGATGCCGTTGCGCAGCTTGAAACCGCCGGTAGCGACAACTTCGTCGCCCTCCTCTAGGCCAGCTTCGATCGCCACGAAGTCTCCGCGGCGCTCTAGAATGCGGACGAACTTCTGCTGGGCGATCTTGCCGCCGTTTTCGCCATCCGCGACGATGTAGACCGAGTCGCCATAGGTGGCGTAGAGGATGGAGGTCGCGGGCACGACGAGGACGGACTTCTCCTCGGGCAGCAGCACCGCAACGTTGCCGAACATCCCTGGACGCAGGCGAGCGTCTTCGTTGGCGAAAGCGGCCCGCACGCGTCCCGATCGGGTAGCTACATCTACTTCGGGCGTGATTGCGGTAAGCTTGCCCCGGAAAACGGCGCCTGGATAGGCATCGACTCGGGCCTCGACGACCATGTCAGTCTGGAGCAGTCCAAGCCGCTGTTGAGGGAGAGAGAAGTCGACGTATATCGGAGAGAGCGACTGAAGCGAAACGATGGGCGAACCGGCATTGAGGAACTGGCCGAGATTGACCTCCCGCAAACCAAGCCGTCCGGCAAATGGGGCGACGATGCGTTTCTTGGCGATGACCGCCTCGAGGTTCTTCACCGCAGCTTCGGCTTCGAGGAAACGCGCCTGGGCGGTGTCGAGATCCGCCTGAGCCACTGTGTTCTTAGCCCGCAGCTCCTGCGAGCGGTCTCGCTGAAGCTTGGCGAGTTCGAGCGAGGCTTTGGCGGACTGCAGCTGAGCTTGTTCGGTGGAGGTCTCCAGCTCGACGAGCAACTGGCCCTTTTCGACCTCCTGGCCTGACTGGAAGTGAATGCCGCTGACCAGCCCTGGCGGTTCGTTGCTTATAAGAACGCCCTGTACGGCGGTGAAACTGCCAACCGCCGTAATGGAGTTGGCCCAGACGTCGCGGCGCACCTCGACAGTGGTAACGGACTCCGCAAAATCGGGCGGGTTCTCGCCCGCTGCGATCAGGGCCATGATTTGCACGGTCTTCACGCCAGCAATCGCTCCCACGATAATCACGACGCTAATGAAGGCTAGAAGGATCTTTTTCCACATAACGAAAAGAGGGTTTGTCTATGCTGTAACAGATGCGCCGCCAAGAACGGCGACGCGACAGCGAGCGCGCCAAGGCAACGGGCCACAGATTGCTTCGAGTGCATAAGCTGTCGACAAGAAAAACGAAGGGCGAAAAGCGAAAAACGGAAAACGACGTATCCAGATTTCAACTTCACTTTAAGCTTTCCGAGCGGCTAGGCGCGCTTTCCGAGTCCGGCGACCTACGCGGATGCCCCGGGAATTCACGCGCTGGATCGTTTTTCGAGAATCCCGCTTTCGCCGCTTGGCAATCGGAAGGAGTTTCCTACGTTTACGAAAATGCCTTCTCCAACCGACGCTTTCCAGGAAGCTATCGAGCAAGCTCGCCGGAAACTTGGCTGCGATTCGCCAGGGCCTGCCGAGCAGGGCGTGGAGCTATGCGGCGAGAAGCTGCTGGAGGCGATCGCCGAAACCTACCGCTCCGGACAAGAGGAAGCCCAGCGAAGCAGGAGGCAAGAGGAGCGCGACGAGATGCTTTTCCTGCAGCTCATGCACACCCTGCCGGACAACGTCTACTTCAAGGACGAACGCAGCCGCTTCATTTGCGTCAACCAAGCCCAGGCCAATTTTTTGGGGATCGACAGTCCGGCCGACGCGATCGACAAATCCGACTTCGACTTCTTCGAGGACGAAAACGCGGAGGGACGCTTCGAAGAAGAGCAGAAGATCATCGAGTCAGGCGAAGGCTGGACCCTGCACGAGGAGCGGGACCTGGCTACCAAGGACAAGCCGGTCTGCCTGGTAACCAGCAAGCTGCCTCTGCGAGATCGGGACGGACGAATCTGCGGCACTTTCGGAATCTCGCGCGACATAACGCCGCAATTCGAGGCCGAGCGGGCCGTCGAGAGGCAGCGCAAGCTGCTGGAAACCATCATAGAGATCCTCCCCTGCCGCATTTTCGTGCGCGACTACGAAAACCGCTTCATCCTGGTCAACGAAGCCTACCGCGAAGCGTTGGGCATCGACAGCAGCGAAGACGTCATCGGCCGCGAGCTACACGAATTCGGACTCCCCGAGGGAGCCCAAAAAGTGGGCGAACAGGACGCCTTGGTACGCGACCACGGTCGCAGCATCCTCAACCACGTGGAATTCGAGCAAGGAGTCTTCAGCAGTCCACGCTGGATCGTCACCTCCAAGGTGCCTCTCCGCGGACCGGACATGTCCATCGAAGGCATCGTCGGCATGTCCTATGACATCGACGAGCAAAAGCAGGCCGAGGAGGAAGCCCGCCGACTAGGCAAAGAGCTTCAAGCCAAGAACGAGCAATTCGAGGCCGAGCTGCTGGTCGCCCGCCAACTCCAAGAGACCCTCATGTCCATGGGATTCAACGCGGAGCGCGTGTACTCGAAATACGGAACCAGCTGGAACGCCGAAGCGAGCTACTACTACAAGCCGAGCCACCATCTGGCAGGCGACTTCTTCGACCTGATTCCCATCTCGGAAAACAGCTTCGGCGTACTCGTCTGCGACGTCATGGGACATGGAGTGAAGGCAGCGCTCGTCACCATGCTGCTGCGCGGTCTCATCCTGGAGATGCCTAGCCTGCTCAATCAGCCGGAGAAGGTGCTCGGGCAGCTCAACAACAGCCTCTGCACCCTGGCAGAGGGACCGGAATTCCCCCAGTTCACGACCGCCGTCTACTTAACCGTCGACCTGCAGCACGGCACCGCTCGCCTAGCCAACGCCGGTCATCCCACTCCTTTGCTAAAGGCCAGCGAAGGCCGCGATCTGGAGGCCTTCGAGCCCTGCACCGTCGCGGAGATCGGTCCAGCTCTCGGCCTGATCCCCGACGAGGAGTTCGCCTGCCAGCAATTCTCTCTCGGCGGCCTGACCGAGCTGCTGTTCTACACGGATGGAATCATCGAGCAAACCACCACATCTGGAGAGGAATTCGGCCTGGCGAAGCTGGAGAAGATCCTGCTGAACCAAGGCCCAAATGACCTGATCTTCCAGCTCAAGAACATCGAGCAAGCGATCAGCAAGAACGCAGGCTCGAACTTCTTTGACGACGACATCTGTCTCGTCGCTCTAAAACTCGCGCCAAAGAGCTCGTAGCGCGGATCCCGCAAGACGGGACCGCGTCCGCAATGGTTTGTTTATCCTCATCCTCTTCTTCATCCTCATCTTTATCATGGGATGAGGATGAAGAAGAGGATGAGGATGATGAGAGAATAGCGGACGCGGGCCCGCCTCGCGATCAGCCAAGCGTCTTCTTCACCTCGGCCGAAGCCAGTTTCATATCCAGAGCGGCTCCCTGCTCCGCCTTGAGCTTGGCCATCACCGGTCCCATGTCCCGCATCGACGTCGCCCCTGTCGCGGCGATAGCGTCCGCCACGAGTTTAGGATAGGCATCGGGCTCCAGCTTCTTCGGCAGCAAAGCCCTGAGCAGGCTCGCGCAACTGCGCAACTCGGCAGCCTTCTCCTCTCGACCCGCCTTGGCGAAAGCATCCGCCGACTCTTCGAACTTGCCCGCCTCCTTCTCCACCACCGCAATCATCTTCGCTTCTTCGAAATCCTCGTTCGCTCGAACCTCACCCTCCTGGATAGCGGCCAATGCCGCTCCGTAGGCCTCTACGGCATGGGAGTTACGCGCCAGACGCGCCTTCTGATGGAGTTGCTTGAGCTTTTCTTTCATCGGCCGCCATCATTCGCCTCCCTACGAGCAAGGCAAATGTTATCAGTCGGCAGCGGTCGAGGAGCGATGGAAAGTGTTTCGCCTCGAGAAGTGTCTATCGATGGGCGTCTCGCAAGCAGCCTTGGGCTGCCCGTAGGCCAAAACCTCGGCGAAGCATGCGTTTCACCCCAAGCGACTCAACCAGAAGGATTTGGGAGAGATCCCGATTCGCTCCGCTGCCCGCTGGGCTCATACGGGACTGGCTGTTAAAGTCTACACGCTTATAAGAAGGGCGCGCTCCCCTTTGACCGGACGCATTGACTAACTAATAGTGCAGCGAACTTCGCTGGCAACGCACCAGCGCCCACTTGGTAGCAGCCTCTCCCCCCTTAGGCCGAAAACGAGGCGCTAAAAGAAGGTATTCCTCTAAAGGCCTTCTCGATAGCAGACGATGATTTAGCGGACCGAACTCACCACTCACCGCCCATGCTCAGATTAAGACTCGATTCCGCCGGGAGAAGGCTGTGGCTTTCCATCCCCTGCAGCGTCGTCTCGCTGTGCCTTGCCATACCTGGCGAGGCACAGGACGAATTAACCGGACTGTCGCTCGAGGAATTGGCCGAGGTACCGATCGTCGAGTCAGCCAAGAAGAAGCAGCGTCTCTTCGACACTGCCGCGGGAGCCATCGTCTTCGATGCCGAAGCCATCTCTCGCCTGCCCGCCAGCTCGCTGCCCGAGCTGTTGCGCTACGCCCCCGGCGTGCACATGATGCGGACCACGAACGGCAGTTGGGGGATGGGCATACGCGGATTCAAGTCCCGTTTTCTCGGCAGATCACTCTTCTCTGTCGACGACCAGAGCCTCTACGGCGGACTCTACGCGGGACTGCTCGGCGTCCAGCAAGACCTCTTCCTCGACGACATCGAGTCCCTCGAAATCGTATACGGACCTGGAGGGGACGTATGGGGGCACAACTCCAGCAACGGCCGTATCAACGTGGTGCTCAAATCCGCCTTCGAGACCGAAGGCAACCTGCTGCGGGCCCATGTCGGCACCGAGGAGGCCATGCTCGCCGCCCGCTCCGGCTGGTCCATCGATGCGGACTCCGCCATCCGATTCTCCGTCAAGGCCTCCAATCGGGAGCCAAGCTTTTCCGAACAATTTAGCGACGACTGGGAAACCCTGCAGCTCGGCATGCGCTTCGATCACCGGCCGAGTAGCGCCGACCTGCTCAGCGTCTCCGCCAGAGTTTTCGACTCCTCTCTAGGATCCGCTCGCGACTCGCTTGACTTCGACACCGGCGTCGTGGGCAAAGTCGAAGGCGAGGAAACCAATCGCGGTTTCGAATCCCAGGCGAAATGGATCCATCAGATCGACTCGCAAAACGGCTTTACCGCTCGCGGCTGGACTAGCTACGCCGAACTGCGCTCCCCCTCCACCCAATACGATTTCGCCGTACTCGGATTCGAAACCCGCGCCCGCCGGACCTACGGCGACCGCCACCGCTTCAATATGACCGTCGGAGCCACCATCGACGACAAGGACACCACCGACACCGAGTTCATCGTCTTCAGATCCGACTACGAGCGCAACGACTTCACCGCCCATCTAGGTGGAGAATACAGCTACCAGCTCCATCCAGACGTTCTCGAAATCACCCTCGGCCTGACCGGCTATCACGAAAGCAGCTCCGACGATATCGAGCCGCTCCCCTCCGCTCGCATTCTCTACAGCCTCTCGAGAGACACTCGGTTCTGGGCCTCCTACTCCCGCTCGTTGAGGACCGTATTCTCCGGCATCAACAGCTTCGAGAGATTCGTATTCGGGGCCGTGCGCAGCGATCCCATCGGTATACCCACCCCCTTCGGAACCATCCCGGTCTCCAACCAGTTCATCACCAACGAGGCCGATGAGAACATCGAGCGCGAGGAGCTCAACAGCTTCGAAATTGGCTATCGCCAGCAATTCTCGGAAGGCAGCGTCCTCACCATCAACGCCTACCACAACGAGTACAGCAACCTGATCGGAGGCCTCGCCGACTTCTTCCTGCCCGTGCTAACCGCCTCCGTAGAGCCCTACTTCTGGATCAACGCGGTCGCGACCAACGTCGCCGACGGCCACTCCGAAGGTTTCGAAATCAATTTCAGCCACGAGTTCGCCAGCTGGTTCGAGGCCTCCCTGAGCTACGCCTACGTCGAAGACGAATTCACCGCCATCGTGGAGCCTGCTGCCATCCCGACCGGGACCATCACCATCCTCGAAGGCTCGCTGATATCCCTCGGAAACCACGGGCCGGAAAACATGGCCAGCGCCTGGTTCGGATTCACCTTCTCCGAGCAATGGCGGGCCGACCTCGGCCTGCGCTACACAGAGGGCTTCGTCAATACAATCGGAGCGCAGCCCAGCATCTTTCAAGGCGATCTGCGGTTGACCTGGAGGCCCAACGAAAACCTCCACCTGTCCCTGCTCGGACGCAATCTCTTCGATTCGCTCACCGACGAAGGTCTGCTGCGCGACAACTTCGACTACACTTCCCAGCAGCGCCGCGAAGCCTCGATCGAGCTTCGCCACCAGTTCTAGCATCGACGCCCCTACTCATGAGCAAGCAAAAGGCCAGGACGATCATCCACGGAAAGCCCCTCGCGCGGCTTTTCCTGGGTTGCGTCTCGACCCTTGCTTTCTCCATGCCCGAAAATAGCCAGCTCATCGATCTTTCCCTCGAAGAGTTGGCCGATATCCCTATCGTCCAATCCGGCAAAAAGAAGCAAAGGCTTTTCGACACTCCGGCAGGAGCGTTCGTCCTTGGCCGAGACGCTATCGAAAACCTCCCCGCTGACTCCATACCCGAGATGCTGCGCTACGCTCCAGGCATGCATATGATGCGTTCCACCAACGGAACGTGGGGCATGGGCATCCGAGGGCTCAACTCCCGTTTTCTCGGCCGCTCCATATTCAGCGTCGACGACCAAAGCCTCTACGGCAATCTCTACGCCGGGCTCTACGGCAGCCAACACGATCTCTTCCTCGACGACGTCGCAGCCGTCGAAGTCGTCTATGGCCCTGGTGGGGGACTCTGGGGGCCCAATTCCGGAAACGGTCGCGTAAACGTCATCCTCAAGTCCGCCTTCGAGACCGAAGGAAGTCTGCTCCGCGCCCAGGTCGGCAGCGAAGAGAAATCCGTAGCCGCCCGCATTGGCTGGACTCTCGATGCCAACTCGGCCATGCGCGTGTCCGCCAAAGCCGCGAATCGCCAAGCAAGCTTCTCCCAACGATTCCAAGACGACTGGGACACCTACCGCGTCGGTTTCCAGTACGACAATCGCCCTTCCACTTCCGATCTGGTAAGCGTTTCCGGAGAGCTCTATAGCTCCGTGGTCGGTTCATCCCGAGACGCTCCAGACTTCTCTACGGGAGCAATCGCCCAATTCGACAGCGAAGAACGCCATCGCGGCTTCAATTCCCAAGTCAAATGGAACCGCCAGATCGACGCCGACAACGGAGTGATTCTCCGCGCTTGGGTCGGCGCCAGCGAGATCCGCGCCCCCTACGCCAACTTCGACCTCGGCGTAGCCGGAGCCGAAGCCAGAGGTCGCCTCGCAGTCGGCCGACGCCATCGCTTCATCTTCACCGGCGGCGTCACCTACGACGACCCGGACGACGACGAAAACCCCTTCACCACCTTTCGTCGCAGCGCCAGGGACTACAATATCACCGCCCACGCCGGCAGCGAATACAGCTTTTCCCTTCGCCCTGACGAGCTCGAACTCTCCATCGGACTCAGCGGCTCCTACGATACCTACTCAGACAATATCGAGCCGCTTCCCTCCGCTCGCATCATGTACCGACCGGCCGAGAACAGCCGCATCTGGGCCTCCTACTCCCGCTCTACTAGAAACGTCCCGCCAGGCATCAGCGGCTCCGAAAGAGTCGTCCGCGGCGCCGCGCCCATCGAGCCGATCGAGATCCCCACTCCCTTCGGAAATTTCACCGTAGCCCAGCAGTTCATCACCAACGAAGCGGCAGTCGAGATAGAAAACGAAGACCTCGACGCATTCGAAATCGGATACCGTCACCAGTTTTCCGATACAAGCAGCCTCTCTATCAACGTCTTTCGTTTCGAATACGGCAACATGATCGTCGGCCTAGACGACACTCGCGTGCCCGTGCTCGACGTTCCCACGCCCTACCTTCTCTTTAATATCATCATCGACAACGGAGCCGAAGGATCGTCCGAGGGTCTCGAATGCAGCATCTCCCACGAATTCACCCAAAAGCTCAGCGCCACGCTCGGCTACGCCCGCGTCCGAAATCGCTTCGAAGCCATCTCCACGTCATTCTCCCCTGCCACCATGCCCGCCCTGGCCGTCGGCATCAGCACCCTCAACAACCCCACACCCGAGCATCTGGCAAACGCCTGGCTGCAGTACGAACTCTCCCAAAAATGGCGAGCCGACCTGGGCGTCCGCTACAGCGCCAGCTTCTCGAATCTGACCGGAAGCCAGCCGTCAATCTTCCAAGCCGACATGCGCCTCAGCTGGCAGCCTAACGAACACCTGCGTCTCTCCCTGCTTGGAAGAAATCTCCTAGACCCACTTACCGACGAAGGTCTTTTGAAGGACAGCGTCGGCTACACAACCCAACAACGCCGCGAAGCTTCCATCGAGCTTCGCTACGATTTCTAGACTGGAGGATGGAAAAATAAAAGACCTACTCCAGTCCCTCCGCCAAGCGACAATCATCGCTCTGCTCGCGCTTTGCATCGTTCCGCCAGGCCATGTCTATAGCCAGACGCTGCAGGACGACGCGCTGCGAGCCAACTACCTCGTCAGTTTCGTGGACTTCATACGCTGGGAAAGGCCCATCGAAGAGCCTGTCACTATAGCGGTCATTGGCTCCAAGCGCCTGTATCAACAGCTCCAGGTAGTCGCAGCAGCCAAGAAAGCCAAAGGCCGGGAATTCAGAATCATCGAGATAAGCGAGACCGACTCAACCGAAGGCATCGAGGTCCTTTACGTCGGCTTGGGATACAAAAGCAACTGGCAGACGATCTTCGAGGACGCCCGCGCCAACTCCGTTCTCACTGTCGGGGAGGAGGACCAGTTTCTCGAAGCGGGTGGACTCATCCAGTTCAGCATCCAACGAAACCGGCTTCGCTTCGCCCTCAATCTAGACGAAGCAGAGAACTACCAATTAAGCCTTAGCTCGAAGCTAGTCCAACTCGCGGTGAGATAGCATGGGAAAGACCTTCAAGAAGATCGGCGCGGCGTTCATGTCGCTCAGTATCTCCCGCAAGATACTCCTTGCCACGATCACCTCCAGCTTCGTGACGCTCGCTCTATTCACCGTCACCACCGTCTACCGCGAGCGTGCCGCCACCAGGACGCAAAAGACGGAGAGCCTCGCCTCCATCGCAAACATCGTGGCCAGCAACGCGGAAGCCGCCCTCAGCTTCAACGATCCCTACACCGCAGCCGAATACCTCGAAAGCCTTGAACGGCAAAGCGACATCAGAAAAGCCGTCCTCTACAACGCCCAAGGCGAGCTGTTCGCCAGGTACCTCCGTAACAAGTCGCAACCCGTCCCCGCCCTCCCCGACTTCCAAGGCGAACGCATCACCGCCGCAACCATATCGTACGCCCTGCAGATCCGCATCGAAGGCGAACTCATCGGCACGATCCTGCTCGAAGCCGACACCCGTTCCCTGCGGCGCGACCTGCAGGACAGCCTTATCGCAGCCATCCTTCTGCTCGCCGCAGGCACCCTACTCGCCGCTTTCATCGCCAGTCGTACCCAAAAATTCATTACACGCCCGCTTCTAGAGCTCGAGAATCTGGCTCGCACGGTATCGCAGGACGGCGACTATGCCAGCAGAGCCGAAAAACGCTACGACGACGAGGTCGGTTCCCTCGTCGACAGCTTCAACTTCATGATGGAGAGCGTAGAGCAGCGCGACCGAGCTATCCACGACAACAATCGGGATCTCGAAAGCAAAGTCGCCTCGCGCACCGCAGAGCTGCGCGGAGCGATGAAGCGGGCCCAAGCCGCTTCCAAGGCCAAGTCCGACTTCCTCTCTACCATGAGTCACGAGCTGCGCACGCCCATGAATGCCATCGTCGGCATGGCCAGTCTGCTCATGGATAAGGAACTCGACGACGAGCAGCAAAGCTACATCAAGATCATCCGCTCCAGCTCCGACACTCTCCTCTCCCTCATCAACGACGTCCTCGACTACTCGAAGATCGAAAGCGGAAACCTCGAACTCGAGGAAAAGCCATTCAATCTGCTCAGCTGCCTGGAGGATGCTATGGATATCGTCTGCGCCCCTCGAAGAGGCGGCAATATCGACTTCGCCATAACTGTCGATCCGAGGCTGCCCGCCATCATATGCGGCGATGTCACCCGATTGCGCCAAGTCATAATCAACCTCCTGAGCAATGCCGCCAAATTTACCAAGGAAGGCCGCATCTGGCTCAACGCAAAGGTCGACACTGTCGAGGAAAGCAACTCCTCCTACCTGACCATCGAAATCCACGACACCGGCATAGGCATCCCCGAAGACCGGCGCCACCGACTCTTCCAGTCCTTTTCCCAGGTAGACTCCTCCATGACCCGGCGCTTCGGCGGCACTGGACTCGGCCTCGCCATCAGCCAGCGACTCGCTATGGCGATGGGCGGTATGATAGAGATCGAAAGCAAGGTCGGAGTCGGCTCCAACTTCCACTTCACGATCCCCATCCGCAGCGAGGATCCGGATACGCTCATCAGCTATCCAAGCCCCTGCCGCGAAGAAAAGGCCTTCACTTTCCGCCTCGATGTCGCCGACGAGCAGATCAAGGCCCACCTCGCGGACACGCTTGCCATCTGGGGAGGAAGCTCCGACGAAGAGGCGCCCGAGGTCGATCTTCACATTCTCCACATCAGTTCGCACCAGACCGAATACGCTCTGGAAGCCGCCCGAAAAGCGGTGGAAAGCTGCAAATGCAAGCGACGCGCCTTTCTCAGCGACCCTAACCTGCACGAGGACCTGCAAAAGGAATTCTCCGATTCCGTAGTCCCCACGCCACTACACATCGTCGATCTACGCCAAGCCGCGCAGAAGGCCATCGGTCAAAGCTCCAAAGTCGCCGCGCCCGCGAAGAAGGTCGAAAAACCCGTCGCCACCCTCCTCTCCGGTGTCAAGATCCTGCTCGCCGAGGACAACAAGCTCAATCAGAAGGTATTCAAACTGATCATGAAACGGGAAGGCTTCACCGTAGATATCGCCGAGGACGGAGCCGAAGCCGTGGCCGCAGCCGCCCAAACCCGCTACGACATCATTTTCATGGACTTCCAGATGCCCGTCATGGACGGACTCGAGGCCTGTCGCATCATCCGAGGAAAGGGAGACGGATTCCACCAGCCCTGGATCATCGGCTTCACCGCCAACGTGGAAAGCGACGCCGCGCCCGCCATGCACGCCGCTGGCATGAACGACTACCTGCCCAAACCCGTAAAGGATCAAGGCATCCGAGACGCCCTCAGGCTCTTCGCCAGCAAACGAGGAGTCCAGAGCGACGAGAACTAGTATGGCGTCACGGATGCAATGTCGCAAAGAGTAGCGCGACACAACACTAGGGTATTTTTCACATAGAGCATTTTTCGTTTGGCTAGTCGCCTATAGGTGGGTCGTCTTCTCCGAAGGCGACCGATTTGCGTCCCACTGTACACGCGTATGCGTTCCCGACTTCGGTCGGGACCGCACCACCCTCTGAAAATGCGACTGAACAAACGAAAAATACTCTAGAAAGTCCCATATGGGAGGGTCGGTCCCGATCTGAACCTGAATCAACATGCGGCTTGAGGTAGGGCCCGATCGTCCCGACGACCGCGCATTGGCGTCAACTTAACGTAAGAAGCATCCTTAGGAGGGCAACGCTCCGTCGTTGCCGTGCCGGTTATTCCCTCTGTAGGCTCCACGGCAATGACGGAGCATTGCCCTCCAGCTCGCCGCTTTTAGGCTTAAGTTGACGCCTATGCACCGACCGCGGGAGCCGTGTTGCAGGACCCATTCTCCGCAGCCCGCTCGGCGTGCGGGCCCTACCTTGGCCTACTTGTTCAACACCATCCAAGGGGCGTCTCGACCAGCAAGCTGGGGACGAGGACGAATCAAGAGAGATTCGCCATGACGAGGGGTCCTAGCGGCTCTTCTTAGCTATGTAGAAGACTACGCCGCCGATCATGCCAAGCGGCAGGAGACTCATCAAAGCCGTCGTTGCATAGTAAGCGACACGAGCCTCCTCCTTGCCCACGACACACACCGAGCAAGCTTGAGCGGTTTGCCCCGCAAGGAGAGTCAAAAGCACGACTGTCACCAATTTTCCAATACGTTTCATAGTAGAGGTAGCTAAGTCAGATAGACTAGAACGTAGAGAATCGGCCAAACGCCGACGACGAAGTACCAGAAGACCAGGCCAGCCTGGAAGCTCTGCAACCGGAGCTGGCGTTGCTTCATCTTGATATAGAGCCGAGCCATGCCGGCCAGCGCTCCCACGGCGTGCAGAGCGTGGGCGCCGATGATGACGTAGAAGAAGCTTCCGTAGGAGCTGGACTGCAGGGTCAGGCCAAAGCTGAGCAGTCGAGCCCACTCGAAGCCCTGGAAGACCACGAAGAAGGTGCCGAGCCCCAGAGCTAGCAGAAAGAGTTGCTCGGTTCTTTTGGCAAAGCCTTCGCGCTGAAAGGCCTTGCCGGCCTGAAAAAGGATGACCGCACTGACTAGCAGCACCAGCGTGTTGAATGCCGTGGCCGCAATCGGCAGCCGAGGCTGGTCAGGCGGAGGCCACTGCAAGGCATTGGCCTTGGTGACCAAAAAGGCGCTGATCAGGGCGATGAAGAACATCACCTCGGTCACGATGAATACGAGAACACCGAAAACGCTATTCGCGATGGCCGGCTCTCTCGCCGCGCCTCCTTCTCCCGAATAACTGGCTTCTGCGTATCTCATGGCTTCGAAACGTAGCGCGGAGCTTCAGCCCGCGACCGCAGAGAATCGATCTTGCATTGCGGTCGCGGGCTGAAGCTCCGCGCTACGGATTGTAGATTTATCAGACATTCAAAAAATCAGTGGTGAGCCGTCACTTCGGCGGCATGGCCAGCGTCCTCATGGTGTCCGCTTTCGCCGGGAGCGACCAGCGGCTCTTCGTAAGTCTTTTCCCAGTGGTGTCCATCGTCCTTCATTATGTCGATGGCCACTCCGAAGAAGAAGACCGCCATGAGGGCGACCATGGAGAGCAGGATGTACGGCGCGTAGATCTTCTCGAACTTCAGGTGCATGAAGTAGGCCAAAACGTAGTAGGCCTTGACGATCGCGATGCCGAAAGCGGTCACCAGAATCAGGATGAGGCGCGTTGCGCCCTCAATGTGGAAAATATCGGCGATCTCCGGTCCCGCTACGCTGATCACGAAGAGGATCAGCAGTATTATGTAGATCTTGAAGTAGCTTGGATGTTTGTGTCCGGCCATTTGAGGAGGTATTCGAAAGTTGGTTACTTGGCGATGTAGAGAAGCGGGAAGAGGAAGATCCAGACAATGTCTACGAAGTGCCAGTAGATGCCGATGTTCTCCACGCGATGCCAGTTCTTCCCTTGCTTGATGTCGCGTTCGGCAATGATCGCCATGATCACCATGCCGCAGAGCACGTGGAAGCCATGCAGGCCGGTGGCCGTGTAGTAGAAGCTCCAGAAGTTGCTGGTGAACAGGGTGTAGCCACCCTCAATCTTGACCGCATACTCGTAGGTCTTGAAGAGCATGAAGAAGCCGCCCAGCAGGATGGTCAGCCAGAGAAACTTGCGGGTCGTCCTGATGTCGCGCTTTTCCGAGGCCGCGTGGGCCAGGACTACGAAGAAGCTCGAAGTGAGCAGCCAGAAGGTGTTGATGCCGCCGATCAGCGTACTGGTATGACCGGCCGACTGGGCCCAGGAGCCGTGCAGGAAGCGATTGAGCAAGTAGGCGGCGATGAGCCCACCGAAAATGACGATTTCAGAGCCCACGACCCACCAGACGGCGAGCCGCCCAGTAGGGATGCCGGAAGCGGAGCGAGAGGTTGCGATGATTTGGTGTGCCATCAGCTGAAGTGAAGAGTTAAGAGCGAAAAGTTAAGAGCGGGCTGCGGCCTGAGGCGGCTGGTTTTGCGGCCAGTAGTCTTCTTCGCGGTCTTCGACGGAGTATTCGTAGGGACCGCGGTAAACGACGGGGAGTTCGTCGCCGAAGTTGCCATGAGGAGGTGGAGAAGGAGCCACCCATTCGAGGGTGTTGGACTTCCAGGGATTACGGCTGGCTTTTTCGCCGCGCTTAAGGCTGACAATGAAGTTCACGAAGAACGGGATCTGGAAGAGGATCAGCACGATGAGCGAACCTGTGGCGAAGATGCGCAGGTCCTGGAAGTTCTCGCTAGCGAGGTCGGGGAAGTTCTGGAAGTTGTAGATGCGGCGGTGTTGGCCAGAAGCCCCGAGCACGAAGAGCGGCAGGAAGATTCCGTTGAAAGGTATGATCGTGCCCCAGAAGTGGATCTTGCCCCAAGTGTCGTTCATCATGCGTCCGAACATCTTGGGAAACCAGTAGTAAATCGCGGCAAACACCGCGATGACCGCGATCGGCACGAAAGTATAGTGAAAGTGGGCCAGCACGAAGTAGGTGTCGTGCAAATACACGTCCACCCCACTCGAACCCAGCCAGATGCCGGTGACGCCGCCGATGAGGAACTCGCCCAGGAAGGCCATCGCAAAGAGCATCGGCGTGTTGAACTTGATCGAGCCGCCCCAAAGCGTGGCAATGAAGGCGAACAGCATGATCGCTACGGGAATCGAAATGAGCAGCGTCGTGGTGGTAAACAGGTAGGCCGCTCTAGGATCTACGCCGGAGATGAACTGGTGGTGAGCCCAGACGAAGAAGCTGAGAATTCCCAGTCCGACAGAGCTGTAGAGAATCATCTTATAGCCAAAGAGCTTCTTGCGGGCAAAGGTGCACATGATCTCCGCCACAACGCCCATGGCAGGCAGCAACACCACATAGACCTCGGGGTGGCCGAAGAACCAGAACAGGTGTTGCCAGAGAACCGGGTCTCCCCCTGCAGCGGGATCGAAGAAGCTCGTACCCAAGACTTGGTCGAAGAACAGCATCACTGCGCCGGCGACCAACGGGCCAACCGAGGCCATGAAAAGGATGGAAGCTATCACGATCATCCAGACGACCATGGGAATATCGTAGAGCTTCATGCCCTTGGCTCGGGCATTCATGGTGGTAGTGATGAAATTGATACCGCCGATCAGGAAGGCCACGATTTCCAGCGTCACCGCTAGCAGCCACAAGGGAGCTCCGAAGGGCGTACCGTTGTATTCGGCTTTCGCGGACAGTGGCGTGTACGATGTCCAAGCTCCGCCAAAACCGCCTTGAGGCACGAAGAACGAAGCGATCAGAACAATGGTGGAAAGCAGAAAGATCTGGTACGAGAGACGATTGAGCTTGGGAAAGACCATATCGTCGCAGCCGATCATGAGCGGTATGAGGAAATTGCCCAACGCCGCTATCAGCACAGGCATGGCCACCCAGAAGATCATGATCGTGCCATGATTGGTGATCAGCATGTTGTAGGCGGCCGGCGAGACCACTCCGTAGAATGGTACAGACGAACCGGGAAACGCCAGCTGCATGCGGAAAACGTAGGAGAAGAACCCGCCGATGATGGCCATCGCCAAGCCCGTGAAAAGGTACTGGAAGCCGATGATCTTATGGTCGGTGGAGAAGACGTATTTGCTCCAGAACGACGGCTCCTCGTGATCGTGATGCCCGTCTTGGTGGGCGGTTTGCGTTGCGACCTCAGCCATTTTTCGCGTCCTCCTTGCTCTCTTGCGTTGTCGTTGCCGCGATGGATGCGGTCTTCAAATGGTCCGGCGTGTTCGCCGCTATCCATTCGGCATGCTGCTCGGGAGTCTCAACGAAGAGGCGAGCTCCCATGCCGCCGTGCATGTAGCCGCACATCTCGGCGCACTGGATGTCCCACTCGCCGATCACCGTATCGAGCGCGTTGAAGTGCCCATAGATGATTCGACCGGGGATCGCGTCTTGCTTGAGGCGGAAGATAGGAACGGAAAAGCTGTGCATCACATCGGTGGCTTCCAGGTGGAACTTGTATTGCGTGCCAGCCTTGATGTGCAGCTCGTTGACGGTAGCGATGTCATCCTCGGTGCCAAGAATGCCGTCCTGCCCTGCGTGATAGAAGGACCAAGCCCATTGCTGGGCCACGATACGCACTTCCTCGTCGGGTGTCGGCATGTCGATCTTCACCTTGTGCCAGACGAAGAAGGTCATGATCAGGATAACCACGTCGCAACCCAGGATCAGGTAGTGCGGCACCTCGATAGCCATCTTCTGCTTGTGAGTCTCGCCCGTGATGTACTGGGCCTTGACACCCGCTTTGCGGCGGAAGCGAAAGAGGCAGTAAAGGAAGAATCCGAAAACCAGGATGAACCAGAAACCGACGAGATAGGTGATCACGTCGAAGAGCAGGTCGATATCCGCAGCGTAGGTGGAACCTCTAGGAACGAGTTTCTCTAGCATATTTCTGAGGGACGGTACGAGTTAGTCAGGAGGAAGGAGGAGGGCTTGGGCTGACCGAGGAACAGGCGGAAAATCAGGCCTCCCAATACCAAAGGGCGATCATAATGCCCGAAAACAGAATAGTCCCGACAAAGGTGTAGGTGAAGAGCTTTCGCGTTACGGCAAAAGCGTACTGTTCTTGTTCGGGATCTGGCGCGGGGGGTTGCTCGCTCATAGTGGATTTGAAACTGGAAGATGGATAGATAGGAAGCGGCCTAGTTTGAAAGAGTCTGAATGTAAGCGACGATGTCCTTCATTGCCTGCTCGTCGGCAAGAAGCATCGCCATAGGACGCATCTGGGAACCTGTGATGTCGCTCGGGTGGGTTCCTCGGATGCCTTCCTTGAAGTTCTTCAGCTGAGCTAGCGTGTACCAATCGTATTGGTGCAACAATGACGGAGAGTTCAGCAGATCGTTACCAGCAGCGTCCGCGCCATGACACGCCGCGCAAGTGGCATACGCCGTTTTACCCTTCTCCGGGTCTCCATCCAGGGTCGCCTCCTTGGGAGTCGATTCCAGCGAAGCGATGTACTTGGCAACCGCCGCAATGTCTTCGGGACCGGACAAGGTCTGCGTCATTGGCGCCATCTGCAAACCGGCGACGTCGCGCACGTCCATGCCACGATGGCCCTCCTTGTACTTGGTGAGCTGAGCGACGAGGTACTTTTCGGAAAGAGCGGCGAGAGCCGGAGCCTTGAAGGCCTTGTTTCCTTCCGCCTCGGCCCCATGGCAAGCAATGCAGTTCTTGTAGAGCTGCTTGCCTCGTTCGTCAGCCTGGCTGGATACAGTGGCCACGAGGAAGAGCGAAGCGCAAAAGGCGAGCTTGAGTACGATGGAACTACGGGAGGTTGTTTTCAATTTCATGCTTGTTCAGGACGGTCTCCAACAGACGGATTCAATCCAATGCAGGAGTCGCGCTAAATTCTTATTCTTTCAAAGGATCGGGGCATTTTCCGCTGGCGAACCTAGCCATTAGAAGAACCCGAACCACCCCTGAAAAGGGCAGCTACTACCCTGATTGCAACTTTCGATGTCAAGGGCAAAAGCCAAGCCGGATTCGGCTCTTGCAAGACGCACACTATTGGCCTGGGCGAAGGATAATCAAGCGTCGTCGCCAAATAAATCGGCTGGGTATCCTCTGAACAAATGCGGAAGCGCTTCGGAGGTCAGACTCAGCAGCGAAACACGTTCAAGCCTGTCCAAACGATACCAGTCTGCGGAAAAAAGAAGCGGCGCTAATGAAACGCAAGCAAAGCGGCCCGCCCTACTTCGAAAGCCCAAAACGTCGCGTGAAGGGATAGTAGATCATGATTGGTCGACCCACCACCGAATCCTTCGGCACGAAGCCCCAACCTCTACTGTCATAGCTGTGGTAGCTGTTGTCGCCTAGAGCCAGAAACCTGTCTGGCGGCACCGTCACATCCTCGGAAAGATCGAGGATGATATCGCCTTTTGGAGGATCCGCCGTGTACCCCTGATAGTTGCCGGATTTCTCCGCATTCCAATCGAACGCAGGCGAACCCTCGGCCGGCTCCCCATTGACCAGCAGGCCGGATCCTTCAATGCGAACCTGGTCTCCCGGCGTGCCGACAAGCCGCTTGATGTAGAACTTGTCTTCGCCTAGCCGTGGGATCCGGCCGGTCTTGAACACGAAGCCGTCACCCGATTTCGGACTGGTAAAATGATAGGACATGCGGTCGACGAAAAGCTGGTCGCCGGTCATGAGATCGAATTCCAGGATGGTTTCGCCCTTCTTTACCACAATGCCGGTTTTCACCAAATAGACCGGAGTGCGCTGGGTCCCCCGACCATCCGCAGTCGGCACCGTCATCTCAAGCTGGTCCGCCACGTTTCCGGAATGCAAGCGGCGAGGCAAATTGGCATACGGGTTCGGGATACCTGCTGCCGAAAGCGGCTCGACCACTTGCTTGAACAGATCGAAGTCGCTGAAGAACTTGAAGTCGACTTGCTCCCGACCCACGAAGAAGGAATACTCACGGCCCGCCGCGTTCAGCAAGAAGTAGCGCTTCACCGTAGCACGCGTGGACAACGGCACCGGACCATCCGTGGTTCGCACCATCGGCACCAGCACCTCTCCATCCGCGGGAGCCTTCACATCGTAACGCTTGGCTCCATAGGCCACGAAGCGGAAGGCCTTTTCAATCGCTCCAGGAGCCGGTTCCCCCTCGTGGTAGACCTCGCCCGTCATCCCGTTGTAGGTCGGCCACATCGAGTTGGTAGGGATCTTGAAGGGCTTGACGAAAAAGGTGGTGAAGCCGACGTAGATGATGGCAGCGGCAAAGAAGAACTCCACGTTCTCCGCGATCGAGCCGCGCGGGTAGTAGTTGCCTCCGACCTCTTCCAGGTGAGCCTTCAGTTCCTCCATCGAGGAGCGCAAGCGAGCAGAGTCCGACTTTCGCCGGTTTTCCGCCTTGACCAGCTCCATCAGCTGAAGCAAGCGAGCGGCATCCGTCTCGCCGATCAGGTCCTTGCGGAAGTGATACACCTTGCCAGCGGCGTAGAGCCAGTTCTTCGCCGCGTCGCGCAGCTTCGCGTGTTCGGATTTGAAGAAGGAAAACATGTCGAGGAGATGGCTAGAAAAAGCTCTTCAATGCGTAGCCGAAGTCGACAGACTTTGGCCGATCATCCAAACTCTTTCGAGTTCGGCTACTCGCGACAACCAGAATAATCCGATCCTTCCCCCGGGCTCAGTCATTCTTCAGCACCTTGATGAAGGCGTCGGGCGGGATGGATACGTTTCCGATGTTCTTCATCTTCCGCTTTCCTTCCTTCTGCTTCTCCAGCAGCTTGCGTTTGCGGGTGATGTCGCCGCCGTAGCACTTGGCGGTAACGTCCTTGCGCATGGTGCGCACGTTGTCGCGAGCCACGATCTTGCCGCCCACGGCCGCCTGTACCGCGATCTTGAACAGGTGCGGCGGGATGATGTCCGCCAGGCGTTCGCACAGCTCCTTGCCCTTCTGGTGGGCCTTGTCGGTGTGCACGATCGAGGAAAACGCGTCTACCGGTTCGCCGTTTACCAGGATGTCCATCTTGACGAGCTTAGCCGGACGGTACTCGCCGAGATCGTAGTCCATGGAGCCGTAGCCGCGGGTGATGCTCTTGAGCCGGTCGTTGAAGTCGACCAGGATCTCGTTGAGCGGCAGCACGCATTCCAGAATAAGGCGAGTCTCGTCCAGCGTGTCGGTGCGCTCGCAAACGCCTCGCTTCTCCATGACCAGGGCCAGGATGTCGCCCACCGAGTCGTTAGGCACGTGGATGCGGGCCCGGATAGTGGGCTCCAGAATCGTCTCGACAACCGACGGATCAGGCAGGTTGATCGGATTGTCCACCTCGATCGTCTCGCCATTCGACCGCTCCACAATGTATACGACGCTTGGATACGTGGAAATGATCTCCACTCCATGCTCGCGCCGGATGCGCTCCTGGATGATCTCCATGTGCAGCAGCCCGAGAAAGCCGCAACGGAAGCCGAAGCCGAGAGCCACCGAGCTTTCCGCCATGAAGCTGAAGGCCGCATCGTTGAGCTGCAGCTTGCCCATGCCGTTCTTCAGCTTCTCGAAGTCGTTCGACTCGACCGGATAGATGCCGCTGAAGACCATGGGGCGAACCTCCTGGTAGCCAGGGAGCATCTCCTCGGCAGGCTTGACGGCCTGCGTGATGGTATCGCCGATCTTGATGTCGGAGACGGTCTTGATGTTGCAGACCAGGTAGCCAGTGTCGCCAGCGGAGAGCGAATCGGCCTTCTGCATCCGAGGAGTGAATACGCCGACTTCCTTTACTTCCGCCTTGGTGCCGTCGCTCATCATGATAATCTGATCGCCCGTCTTGATCGAGCCGGAGAAGGCCCGCACGTAGACGATGGCCCCGCGATAGGCATCGTAGACCGAGTCGAAGACCAGCACGCGAGTCGCCTCGTAGTCGCTCCAACGCGGCGCCGGTATGCGGTTGACGACCGCCTCGAGGATTTCCTCGATGCCGATACCGCTCTTGCCGCTAGCCAGGATCGCGTCTTCCGAAGGAATGGCCAGCAGGTCTTCGAGCTGCTTCATGCAGAGATCGAGGTTGGCGCTGGGCAGGTCGATCTTGTTGATCACTGGGATGATGGTCAGGCCCTGCTCTTCGGCGAGGTGGGCGTTCGCCACCGTCTGGGCTTCCACGCCCTGAGCCGCGTCGATAAGCAACAAGGCCCCCTCGCAAGCGGCCAAACTGCGCGAGACTTCGTAGGAAAAGTCCACGTGGCCAGGCGTGTCCATGAGATTGAGCTGGTACACCGTTTCATCCTTGGCCGGATAAAGCATGGTTACCGGATGGCTCTTGATTGTGATGCCGCGCTCGCGCTCCAGCTCCATCGAGTCGAGGTGCTGGGCCGTCAAGACGCGCTGGGCCACGGTGTTCGTGTACTCCAATAGCCGATCCGACAAGGTAGTCTTGCCGTGATCCACGTGGGCTATGATGCTGAAGTTTCGCTTATGGACCGTCTGCATAAAAGCGAAGGACGCTGCACGATCGCCCCGCCCCTGACAAGCCGCGAGTAGCAAATTAAGCGATGCGGGAGGCGCGTATTAGAATCGATCTGAATCCAGAAAGCCGCTTATTGCACGGTTTCCAAGGTAGGGCCCGCTCGTCCCGCAAATGCGCATAGGCGTCAACTTAAGCCGAAAGGCGGTGGGCTGGAGGGCAATGCTCCGTCATTGCCGCAGAGCCTACAGAGGGAACAACCGGTGCGGCAACGACGGAGCG
>JANQRJ010000096.1 GCA_028284635.1 Pelagicoccus sp. | reverse complement strand
AGTCTGGTCAAAGGGGAGCACACGCGTCTCGCGTGTTGGCTTGGGCGTCTCGCCCAAGTCCCTCTGGTTGAGTCGCTTGAGGCGAGACGCCTCAAGCAGCCCGCGAGACGAGGGCACTCCCCAATTTATGCAGCGAACTTAGCTGACACCACACTAGGTGGAGCGGTCTCGGCCGGGGTGTAACGCTACCTCCAAACGCGTTTCTAGTGACCCATGTAGTCAAGTCGACGCCTATGCGCGGAGCGGGACCGCGACCGTCGCAGATACAGAGCCTGCAATGCCCTTCGCCGAGCTCAGACGCGGGCTGAAGCTCCGCGCTACGTTTCACGCATGACAGTGCACTAGCATCGCATCACCCTCGCGCCACATAGCCAAACTCCACCAAATATCTCTTAACTAACTATCCCCCAGATTCTTGCCACTTAAAAAGACAACCTTGAACTTTTAAATGGCAGAACGGTGAACCACACCGTTTCAGGAGTAAAAATTCCGCTAATCCCCCTCTGTATCCGCCAGATAGCTTAGCGCCCATGAGCAATGGCCGATGACGAGACTAAGTAACCCTCACCCTGAAGAAAATATGAAGGCCAAAAAATTCCCCTCCCGCAAAGCTGCATTCACCCTAGTGGAAATGATCGGCGTTCTCGCCATCATAGCAATACTCGCAGTCGTAATCGCGCCGAAAGTCTTCTCCGCCATCCGATCCTCTCGCATCAACTCCACAATCGTCTCCATCGACTCGGTCAAGACCGCCACCGTCGAATTCGTAGGCAAGTACGGAGTGCTGCCGCTCACGCGAAACGGCAACCAGCGCCTCGACGACCTGCTCAAGGAAAACGGCTATCTCGACGAGCGCTTCTCCGCCGGCATCGGAGCCCAGGGCGATCTCTACGCCGCCACTGGGGCCACTTGGTCCCGCACTACCACCGGAGACTGGACCGCCTCTGGAGGAACAAGCCAAGGCAAGTACAGCCGCATCCTCAGCCGCGTCGCCAACACCAAGTCACCCGAAACTTCAGGCGGCTCCAACTTCAAGCTGGACGGCACCAACGATCTACCAGCCGGCTCGCGCGTCGTCTCCGCCTACCTCCGCCAGGTGCCCATCGCCGAGGCGAGAGAGCTCAGCGAGCGCATCGACGGCGAAGGTCTCTCTACCGACACCGGAGCCGACAGCAAAGGCAAGGTCGTCTATAGAGCCCCATCCGGCAGCGGACTGACCGACGTCATGGTCTACATGCTACACCAGTAGCCTTTCTTCATCTCGAATCTCCAGTCACTGCTCGTCAAACGCCACCTCTTCCCAGCGGACCGGGCGAGCGAGCCTCTCGCAAACCCACTACGCGCATGGAAGGAACTCAAAAGCCGAAAAAGCGTTTCGGCGATCAGCTCCTAGAGGCCGGCCTGATCTCCAGCGGCCAGCTCGATCTCGCCCTGCTCGAACAACGCCGCTCCGGCAAGCTCCTAGGCACCGTGCTGCAGGAGCTCGGTTTCGTCACCGAACAAGAGATCAGCGCCCTGCTCGCTCAGGCCGCCGAAACGGACGCCATCGATCTGCAAAAGATCGAGATCGATCCCGCCACCCTCGAACGCGTCCCCTTCGAACTCGCCCAGGAACTCTCCCTCATACCTGTCAAGAGCGATAGCGATCGCCTCACCGTCGCCATGGCAGACCCCTTCGACGTGGAAGCCATCGACCGCGTCGAGCGTCTCACCCACATGCTCGTGGACGTCGTCGCCGCCTCCGGCCAGGAAATCCAGGAACTCCTCCTCAAGTCCCACGACAAGTCGGAAACCGTCGAGCGCCTCATCCAAGAGCTCATGAAGGTGGACGGCTCCACCCAGCCCGAAGACGCCGAAGCCCCCGTCATCCGGCTCGTCAATGTCATGCTCGCAGATGCCGCCCAGCGCGGAGCCAGCGACATACACGTGGAACCCGACGAGAAAACCCTGCGCATCCGTTTCCGAATCGACGGCGTGCTCCAGCCCTACGTCATCATCCCCAAAGACCTGCAAGACAATGTCGTCGCCCGCATCAAGGTCATGGCAGGGCTCGACGTATCCGAAACTCGACTACCGCAAGACGGTCGCTCCAACTTCTCCTCCGGACGCAAGCGATACAATCTCCGCGTTTCCACCCTGCCCACCAGCTTCGGCGAAAGCGTCGTGCTGCGCATCCTCGACCGCGGCGGCATCATGCTCGACATCGACTCCATGGGCATGCGCCCCGTCGATAGCGACGCCCTGCGCGGCAGCATCGCAAGCCCCTACGGCATGATCCTGGTAACCGGTCCGACCGGTAGTGGAAAGACAACTACGCTCTACACCGCGCTCAAGGAGATCGACAAGCTCCAGCGCAGCGTCTTCACCCTGGAGGACCCCATCGAGTACCGCCTCGAGTACACCCGCCAGACCCAGGTCAACGAGAAGATCGGCCTCACCTTCGACAGCGGCCTGCGCACCCTGCTGCGCCAGGACCCGGACGTCATCTTCGTAGGCGAGACTCGCGACAGCGAAACCGCCCAGCTCATCGTACGCGCCGCGCTCACCGGGCACCTCGTGCTCAGCTCCATGCATACCAGCGATTCCATCGGAGCCATTCCCCGTCTCCTCGATCTCGGAGCCGAGCCCTCCATGGTCGCCTCCACTCTCAAGCTCGTCATCGCCCAACGTCTCGCTCGCCGCCTCTGCCCCCATTGCCGCGAAGCCACCAACGATCTCGACTACTACAAAAGCATCGTGGGCGACGCTCTGCCTGCCGACGCCACCTCTCTCTATACGCCCAAAGGCTGCCCCGAATGCTTCGGCAAAGGCTATCGAGGACGTACCCCCATATTCGAGACCCTCTGGATCGACGATGAAATAAAGGCCCAGATCCCCAGCGCCAACGTCGCCGAAATCTCCCGCCTCATGGCCGAGAAAGGCATGAACACCCTCTTCCAAGACGGCATTCGCCGCGCCGTCAACGGCGAGACCTCCGTAGAGGAAGTCTTCCGCATAGCCAACAAAAGCTGACATGCCGATCTTCAGCTACACAGCCATAGACGATACCGGCAAGCAGTTCGCCGCCGCCCAACGCGCCGAAAGCCTCTCCGTGCTCGAAGCCGTCCTGGCTGAACGAGGCAGTTGGCTCGTCAAGGCCCGCGTCGTCAAAAAGGCCGGCTCGCAAGCAGACACGCTCAAAGCCAGCTTCCAGACCAAGATCAAGCGTTGGGACCTCATCAACTTCTATACCCAGCTCGCCCTCTTGCTCAACGCCGGCGTCACCCTCTCAAGCGCGCTGGGCAAACTCGCCAGCGATCTCGGCGAAGCCAAGCTTGGGCCCATCGTTGGCAATCTGGCGAATCAAGTGGAAGCCGGAACCCCTTTGCCTCAGGCCATGGCCGACTTTCCCAAGGCCTTCTCCGCTCAGGCCATCGCTCTCATCGAAGCGGGCGAGGCCAGCGGCAAGCTCCCCGAGGCCCTCGCCACGCTCACCGCAAACCTAGAGTGGCTCGACGGCCTCGTCGCCAACGCCCGCCAAGCGCTCATCTACCCCATGGCCATCAGCGCCGCCGCCATCGGCCTCGTCGCGCTTCTCTTCACTGTCGTAGTGCCTCGCTTCGAAGCCATCTTCACGGAGCTTCGCACGCCCATGCCTTGGATCACCAATGTCGTACTCAGCATAAGCGAATTCTTCGCCAGCAGTTGGTACCTCTGGCTGCCTCTCGCCATCGGCATCCCCATCCTGCTAGCCACGACCGCCAGGCAGCCGAAGATCGCTCTGCTCAGAGACCGCTGCCTGCTCGCCATCCCCTTCATCGGAGAACTATCCCGCTGTCTCGCCCTCTCCCAATTCAGCATCACCCTCGAAATGCTCATCCGCTCCGGCATACCGCTCGCCCGAGCCCTAGAGCTCAGCGCCCGTCAAGCCACCAACAGCCTCGTCGCCCAAGCAGCTCAAGCAGCCCGCCAAGCCGTGAACGAAGGCCGGCCCATGAGCGACGAATTCGCCAAGCAGCCCATCTTCACCCAGACCTTCCTCACCATCGTGCAGACCGGCGAACGCTCCGGACAGCTAGACGTCACCCTCGACAAGATCGGAAACTACTACAACACGATCCTCCCCCGCAAGATCAAGGCCTTCTTCTCCGTCTTCGAGCCCGCCATCATCGTCACCCTCACCACCATCGTCGGCACCGTCGCCCTCGCCCTGGTCCTCCCCATCATGCAGCTATGGAACGTCTCGTAGACCGCAAAACGGGCTTCACGCTTCTGGAGATGATCGCCGTCATGGCTATCATCGGCATACTGGCAGCAACCCTCGCCCCCAACGCCCTGCGCTCCATCGACCGAGCCGCCGCCCGCGCCGAAGCCGCCGCGTTGCAGGACATCGCAGCCAGCCTCGAAACCTACCTCATCGAGACCAAGACCCTGCCCACCACCTCAAACTGGCACGCTCAACTCGCCCACTACACCGACCGCGGCTCCGCCGCTCTGCAGAAAAACAGCCGCCAACAGACCCGTACCCTTATTCTGGATACATCATCCAGTCCCGCCCCGCGGGCCATTTTCCTCTCCAGCATGCGCGTCGGCCTCGCAGCGCCCCCCGCCTCTTCCATCAACACCGCCACCAAATTCCAGACCCTCTGGGACACCCCCGAACACGCCCTGCCCGACGCCTCCACCTGGTCCGGCTGGTCCAAGTGGCGAGCCGTGGAAGGCAGCGAGGACTCCCTCCTCATCCAGCGCGTCAACCTCCGCCCCATCTACGCCGACCAGCTCAAGACCGCCAACATCGTCCTCAACAACCCAAACGCCGCCACCCACAGCTACCGGCTCTACGACGCAAGCGGCAGCCTCGTCTCCAGCGCCGCCATCTCGCCCACCTCCGTCGTCTCGCTCAGCTCCCTCGCCCGAGGCGACCGCATCGACTTCTACTCCGGCGCCTCCTACAGCGGCCTCGTCTATTCATATATCGTCCAGGGCGACGATAAGTCATTCGACCTCTCGGAATGGATCGACGGCTCATAAAACCCATGAAGTCCAGCCTCAAGCTCGCCACGCCAAAAGCCGCGCCCCCTCCCGGGCCAGCGGCCGCGCCGAGCTACAAGCCCAGCCCCCACGACATCCTCGCCCTGAGCTGGTTTGGCGGACGCGTCGACGCCGCAGCCTTCCGCAAGGGCACCGCCATCTCGCCGATTCTCACCCGCGAGCCCGGCTCCCAAGTCGCCTCCTTTCTCGAATGCCTCGACGAAATCGTCACCGAACTCGGCTTCATCGGCAACCGCGCCATGGCCTTGCTCGACGGCGGCATCCTCGAGACCAGCAACCTTACCCTACCCCCCGCCTCCAAACGCAAGCAAGACGCCTACCTCCGCGAGAAAGCCAAGCGAGGCGACCTCGTTCCAGGAACCTCTATCTGGGAAAGCCAACGCATCGTCGACGCCAAGTCCGGTCCCAAAGCCCTCCTGCACAGCGTCTCGAAGACCCACTTCAACCAACTCTCCCAAGGCCTCGCCAGCCACGGCATTTCCCTCAAGAAAGCGCTGCCCTTCCTCGGCATCGCCACCCTCCCCTTCAGGCGGCTCCCGTTCCCCGAAGACGCCACCACCATCACGATCGCCCCCGCCGGAGCCGGCTACAAGATTCTCGGCCTCGATCCTAGAGGCGAACTCCAGTTCGCTCGGGACCTCAACGGCGAGAACAGCCGCGACAGCCAACGCGCCGCCATCGAGATCAACCGCTGTCTCCTCTTCGCTCGCCAGAACTTCGGCAACCCAGTCGGTCAAATCGTCCTCGTCGGCCACGATGCCCAGCGCTTCGAAGCCAGCGTGAAAGATCTGCTCAAAGGCGAAATCCCCATCCTCCGCCGCCCCGGCCCGCCAGGCCTCTGGCTCCGCCAGCTCGCCACCGCCAACTGCTTCAATCTCGCCAAGGAAAGCATGATCCAGGACCGCAAGCGCCGCCTCCAGCAAGGCCTCGCCCTCGCGGCCAGCCTCACCCTCGGCACCTTCATGCTCGGCTACGCCGCCAAAACCCAGCTCGCCTGGAGAGACGCCACCCACACCATCCAAGCCCTCCTCGGCAACGAAGCCGCCATGCAGCAACGCATTCAGGAGTTCCAGCTCCTCGCCGAGGAAATCCAGGCCCAACGCCTGGCCTTGCAGCAACTCGAAGACATCGGTCGGGCGCCCATCGAACGCGCCCTTCTCGCCCATCTCGCCGCAAAACTCCCCCAAGACACCTGGGTCACCGAGCTCGAAACCCACTGGCAGCCTATCGAAAGCCGCTGGCATGTCCGCCTCTCGCTTGGCACCGACTCCGATCCAGCTCAGCGCCGCAAACCCGTCGAAACCGCCCTCGAGCAAGCCCCCATCTCCCTTCGCATAGACAGCTCTCCCCTCCAGGCCATGCGTTCGATATCGGTGCAAAGCGATGCCGAATCCTCCCGCAACCTCTTCGTCGAAGGCTACATCCACGCCCCAAACGCCCCCCAAGCCAATGAAATCTAGCGCCGCAAGCTCAGCCCGCCTCTCACGGCTCCGACGCATCCTGCCCTTCCAGAGTCGGATCGTACGCTGGGCTCTCGCCAGCTGGCTTGCTCTAGCCTTCTCCGCCGCCCTCTGGGCCATCCTGGTGCGTCAGCCCCAGACCGAGAAGACTCGGACCCTGCACGCCGATCTCTTCGAACTCGAAAGCCAGCTTGCCCAGATCGATCCCGTCTTCCTGGAGGCCGAAGCAAAGATCCTCGACGCCAAGCAGGCCAAGATCGACCAACTCCTCTTCGACGCCCCCGAAGCGATCGAACAACGCCTCGTCAGCTTCGCCAAAGACGCCAACGCCCTAGGCTGGCGCGCCCGCATCACCACCCTAGAGAAAAGACAAGCCCTCCGCTACAGCGTGGAACTCGCCCCCCACCCAAGCGAATCCGACGCCTCCAGTACCGAGGACGAAGCCACCCCGCCCCACCCCGACCCCACCCAGGTCCTGCACAGCCTGCTCGGCGTGCTCGCCCGCAGCGAAAAAGGCCGCTTCGACATCGAACGCCTGCAAATCAACGCCCCAGTCGACGGACGCTCCACCGCCCAGCTCGTCCTCGCCGCCACCCCCCACACCCCGCGATGATCAAGAAGCTGAACAACCCCATCGTTTCCGGCCTTCTCGCCGCCGTGGCCATCGGGCTCGTCCTCGTCAGGCTCCTGCCCGACCCCCACTCCCTGCGCCAAAACGACTCCGAAATCGAAGACATCTTCGACTTCGACGGCGAAATGGACGATCTCGGCCCGCCAACCGCCTTCGATCCCGATGCCATCCACGCCCTCGCCACAGCCTCGCCGCAGCGAGACATCCTCTCTCGCCAGCTTCCGGTCGCAATCGCGGGCCACACGGAAGCCTCCCCCGAAAAGCGCTACGAATCCGAAAGCGTCAGCGTCCAAGGAATTTGGATACAAGGTCAATCTCGCATAGCCGCCATCGACGCCATCTCCCTGCGCGAAGGCCAATACAGCAAGCGAGCCCGCGTAGACCGCATCGAAACAGGCGGCGTCTGGCTGCGCGTCGACCACGAAACCCGCTACCTCCAGCCAGGCCAGTCATGGACCTACCAATACGAGAAAGTCCAAGCCGAAGCCCACAACTGATTCAACCCCGCCGTCCCATGCAAACGACACGCGTAAAACTCATCCTGCCAGCCCTGCTGCTCGCCCTCGGCCTCGCCACCGCCGCCCGAGCAAACGAGGCGCCGGTGCCCACAAGCGAGCTCTTGCCGAAGCAGGACGAACCCAGACTCTTCAGCTTCAAAGCCGTCGATCTCGAGATCAAGCAAGCCCTCGCCCTTTTCGCCGAGGCCAACGATCTCAACATCCTGCCCGACCGCGACGTCGAAGGCAACGTCACCACCACTTTCAAGGATCTCCCCCTCGAAACCGCCATGGCGGCCCTGCTCGACGCCCACGGCTACTACTTCACCCAACAAGGCGGACTCATTCGCGTGCGCAACTTCCAGACCCGCCTCTTTCGTATCGACTATATCAATACGATTCGCGTAGGCAGCGGCTCGAACGACGTGCAATTCAGCTCGCGCGGCGGCGACGACGATTCGGAAGGCTCCTCCATGAGCGTCACCGCCAACGCCACCATCGACTTCTGGGAATCCATCCGCGAGCAGCTCCAGTCCATGATCTCCGAAGAGGGCTCCTACACCGTCAACAGCCTCGCCGGCGTGGTCAGCGTCACCGAGCGCTACGCCCGCATGGCCCAGATCGCCCAGGTCCTGGAGCAGATCAGCGAGGCCGTCGTGCGCCAGGTCGAGCTCGAAGTCGAAATCTACGAAGTCGTCACCGACGACACCCAACAGCTGGGCATCGACTGGACCGCCATCCAAACCAGCCTCAACAGCGCCGCCACCGCTACCGGCAGTCTCATCCTCCCCACCAACGCCACCGCAGGCGGAGCCTCCGGCGCCGCCATCGCCATAGACTACTCCCGAGGAGCCGAAGGCGCTCTGCTCGAAGCCCTCAGCCAGCAAGGCGAGCTCAAGGTCCTCTCCCGTCCCAAGCTACGCACCCTCAACAATCAGCCCGCGGTCATCCGTGTCGGACAGGATCTCCCCGTCTTCCGCCAGACCGTCACCCAGTCCACCGGCGACAACCCCATCCTCGCCACCGAAGAGGAGATCGTGAACATCACTATCGGCACCGTCCTCTCCATCACCCCCCAGATCTCCGTCGACGGCATGATCACCCTGGACGTCACCCCCGCCGTAAGCCGCCTCCTGCGCAACGAGATCTCCGCCGTCACCGGCGCCTCCGCTCCAGTCATAGACGTTCGCCAATCCTCCTCCATCGTACGCATCCCAGACGGCGCCACCGTGGTCCTCGGCGGACTCGTGCAGACCCAAAGCTCCGCCGTCAAACGCAAGATTCCACTGCTCGGCGACATCCCCGGCCTCGGCAAAGCCTTCCAAGGGACCCGTAGCTTCGAGCAAAACAACGAGCTCGTGATCGTTCTCACGCCCACCATCATCAAGTGAAGCCGCCTGACACTGCCAACCAAGCTGCCGAGCGCCAAGGCAGCATCGTAGTCTGCACCCATCAGCCCGAGCGCGGGCTTGCCTACCTCGCCGCTCTCCAGGCGGCCGGATACGCCCACGTCAGCTACTTCAGCCCGAACGCTTTGCCCAAGGCCAAGACCACCACCCTGCTCGTCTGCGAGACGAACAGCCAGGAGGGAGAAGCCCTCTGGGAAACGATCGCGGAACGCCTCCAGCCTCAGGTCGGCACCATCGTCGCCACCGAGATTGAAGACCCCCGCTGGGTGGTCCGCTGCATCCGAAAAGGAGCCCTCAACTGCCACCTCGCCAGCGAAGACCACAGCGCCCTCGTCGAAATCGTGGACGAGTGCCTTCAGATCGAGTCGAAAGCCGCCAGCCAGCAAAAGACCAGCCATCTCGCCCGACGCCTCAAGGAAGCAATCGACAACGAGATAATCGACGTGCACTTCCAGCCCATCGTCGAAACCCAAAGCTGGCGAATCAAGCGGGTCGAAGCCCTCGCCCGCTGGTCCGACGGCGCCCTCGGCCACATCACCCCCACCGAATTCATCGCCACCGCAGAAGAAGAAGGCCTCGTCGAAGAGCTCGGCCAGCTCATCCTGCGCAAAAGCATCGCCGCCCTCAGCCAGGCCCGCCAAAGCGGCTACCCGCTGCAGTACTCCATCAACCTCTCCCGCCGGCAGCTAGACAACCCCAACCTCGTCAAGGACTACCAGCGCATCGTCCAGCAAAACGGAGAAGACCCCAGCCGCAT
Organism: Pelagicoccus sp.; assembly: GCA_028284635.1. GTDB lineage: Bacteria > Verrucomicrobiota > Verrucomicrobiia > Opitutales > Opitutaceae > Pelagicoccus. The sequence continues at coordinate 6,558 of JANQRJ010000096.1, read as the reverse complement.
CACCCTCGAAGTCACCGAGACCGCCAGATACGAAAACCAAAGCCTCGCCGTCTCCCTTATGAACGACTTCATCGAGGCAGGCTTCGCCATCGCCATCGACGATTTCGGGACTGGAGAGTCCGCCTTTGCCCAGATGCTTCACGTCGACTACGACGAGCTGAAGATCGACCGCTCCCTCATCTCCTGCCTCTCCCAGCCCCCCGGACGCTCGGTCGTCAAGTCCATCATCGAGATGGGCAAGGCCCTCGGCATGCGCATCGTCGCCGAAGGCGTCGAAGACCGCCATACCGCCGAACTGCTCCGCAGCCTGGAAGTTGACTACTGCCAAGGCTACTACTTCGCCAAGCCCATGCCCATGGAAAGGCTCATCGCCTACCTGCAAAGCAACGGCCCAACCCAAACCGGAGCCAACTGAGCCTGCCATGGACTACGAAAACCAAGACCAGGCTCAGGCAACCGACATCCGCGTACTGCTCGTGGATATGTCCCCCATCAGCCGCAAGCTCGTCAAAAGCATGCTTCAGCACGAAGGCTATCTCGTGTCCGAAGCAGCCAAAGGCGAACGCGCCCTCGAGATCCTCGCCGCCGAATACCACCACGTCGTCATCACCGGAATGGTCCTCGAAGACATGACCGGCTCGGAGCTCTGCGCCCGCATCCGCGCCGCCAGCTCCCACCGCTACACCTACATCATCGCCCTCTCCGGCAAGGGAACCATCAAGGACATCACCCACGCCATCGAGCACGGCGTAGACGAGTTCATGCACAAGCCCATCAACCGGCCCCTGCTCGCCGCCCGCCTCTGCCTCGCCCGCCGCATCATAGACCTCGAGGCCAAGCTCAAGCTCGTGCAGATGCAAAGCCAAGACCTTCTCATGAAGGACGCCCTCACGGAAGTCTACAACCGCCGCCGCATCCAAAGCGACCTCCCCGCCGAAATCAAGCGAGCCGGCCGCTACAAGCAGCCCTTCTCCGTCGTCATCTGCGACCTCGATCACTTCAAGCAAGTCAACGACGCCCACGGCCACCTCGCCGGCGATCAGGTGCTCAAGGAAGTCGCCCAGCGCCTCAAGAGCAACTGCCGCATGGACATCGACTGGGTAGCCCGCTACGGCGGCGAGGAATTCGTCATCGTCGCTCCCGAAACCGGCGTCGAAGGCGCCATGGTCATGGCCGAGAACATGCGCAACGCCATCGAAGAAGCCCCCTTCAAGATCTCCGACAGCCTCTCCCTCGAGATCACCATGAGCTTCGGCGTCGCCGGCTACAGCAACGTGCCCGAAAGCGGTTTCAGCCCCGACGAGATCCTCGGCCAAGCCGACCTCTGCCTCTACAAAGCCAAGGACCAAGGCCGCAACCGCGTCTGCTACCAACGCTGCGTCGCCGAAGACACCCTGCACGGAAAGAACTAGGCGCGACGCCACCCGTGAATCGTCTCCAGGCCGCCTTCACGCGGCTCTGGAACGATGCAAACGCCCACCCCCAATTTCAAAGCCGATTAACAGGCTTTCGTCTACAGGCGCATCGGTCGCGTCCGATTTTTCAACGTGACCGAAACTCCACCTAAACCGCCCGTCCCAGACCATGTATTCGATCTCACCACTCGAACTCAAGGCGGCCGCCCAAAAGCTGCCGCCATCCCCCCAGATATTCGGCAAGCTGAGCAAGATGCTCAAAGACCGAAACACCGGCATGAGCGACATCGTGAAGCTGGTAAACACCGACTCGTCACTCACTGCCAAGGTGCTGAAGATCAGCAACAGCACCGCCTACAACGTCGGCGAGCCAGTCGACAGTCTAGAGCAGGCCATCAGCCGCATCGGCTTCGCCGAGCTGTTCAAGGTGGTCGGAATGGCCGCCGCCTCCAACGCATTCGCCCGGCGCAACCTCACCTATGACATAAACGGGTGGCTCTACTGGGAAAATTCCGTCACCGTCGGCCTGACCATGGAGCAACTGGCGCCGATCGCCGGAGAGGATCCCAAGGAAGCCTACACGCTCGGGCTGCTGAAATCGATGGGGAAGACGATCATCGATTCGTGCGCCAAGAAATTCCTCTCCCAGCCAAGCTTCAAATCGGACGACAAGACGCCCCTCCTCGAATGGGAGAAGAAAACCTTCAACATCACCAATCCCGAGGCCGCAACCGTGGTCCTCGAAGCCTGGAAATTTCCCGAGATCGCCATCGAGGCCCTCCGCTACCAATACGAGCCCGATCTCAGTCCCACTGAAAATCGCCTCGCCCGCCTCATCAACATCTCAAGCGCCATCGCCGAGCACCTCGGCAAAGGAGCCCAAGGCGAGAAGTCCTACTGGAACCTCTCGAAGGACTTCCTCGCCGCCGCAGACCTCGACATATCCGACGCCCGCGAGGCCTGCAAAGTCGTCAAGCAGCGCATCGAGCTCCTCGCCGAAGAAATCGCCGCCTGAAATCCTACGACCCTCAACGTGCCGGGACGGCCCGTTCCACCTCCGATCTACGAAACGACAAGGTGGCGCGGGCCGTCCCGGCACGCATTTCACTAGCCCGCTTGGATGTCCGCCACATTCTCTTCCACCCCGACGCCGTGCCTCGGCTGCCAGCAGGAATACAGAAATGGACTTTCTCAATAGGCTCGCAAAGAGGGCCTACGCCATGCGGGCCAAGTCGCTTTCCACCACTTGGTACAGCAATTCCTCGCCCGCGAGGAACCGCTTGCATTCGTCGACCGCAGTCTGACCCAATCGGCGACACTCGCGGCCGAGCGAGCCGGCGATATGCGGAACGACTTGGATGTTTTCCACATCGAAGATCTCAGCGCCTGGCTCGGGAGGCTCTGGGTCGAGCACGTCAAGCACCGCAGTGAGGTCTTTTCTCTCGCGCATCGCCTCGATCATTTCGACTTGGTTCACCACCGCGCCACGGGCGGTGTTTAAGAAAGTCGCGTTCTTGCGCATCTTTCTGAAGTGGTCGCCCTTGATCATTCCCTTGGTGGAAGGAAGAGAAGGCGTGTGCAAGGAAACGACGTCGCTGCGCTCGAAGATCTCGTCGAGGCCAACCAGCTCGGCTCCCCACTCGGCCGCCTGCTCAGGCTTCATGCTCGTACTGTAGATGAGCGGCTTGATTTCGAATGGCTTTAGAAGCTCGAGCGTCTTGAACCCGATCGCTCCGAGAGAGATGAGGCCGACCGTCGCATCGTAGCAACCGGGGATCTCGTCGACCTCGCGAAACCAACGCTTCTCTTCGCGCATGCTGCGAAGCTGCCGCCATCCGAGCTTGAGCGAGAAGATGATCGTCGCCACGCAGAACTCAGCTACGGGTACCGCATTCGCCATATGCGCATTCGTCAAAACGACGTCTCGCTTCCAAAGGTCGTCGGTGACGAAACCCTTGACCGTACCCGCGCTGTAGAAGACTCCCCTCAGTTTCGGAGCGGCAGCGAGAAGCTCGGCGTCCAACTGAGCCATTCCCCATCCACCGAAGACGATTTCCACATCCTTCAGGATTTCCGGTTGGGCCAAGAGCTCCTGGGCGGTCATCGGAGGCCGTACCAGTTCAGTGATCTCGGAGATTTGAGAGAGTTGGTCACTACCGAAAACGTCCGAAAGACGCTGCGTGTTCATGACCACGAGGGATTTAGGGAGTTCTGACATTTTTAAGATCTCAAAAGTGAGAGAACAGACCATGAGCAAACGATCGCCCGAAATCAACCAACACCGGAGCAAAAGCGAAAATTCGCTCGTTTCAGATTGGATGGCTGCTACCAAAACGTAGAACACGAGCTCGCCACCGAGCAGATCCCCGCAAGAAATGGATTGAGGTGGATGTAGTGGCAAAGCCCGCCAAGACGCTCCCCCAACGTCGAAAACAGTCCTCCACCAACTGCTCTCTTGGCATGAAGGATCATGACTATCAATCGCTTTCATGCCACATAGCCATAGGGGGCTTATTGACGATTTAGTTTAGTGGCATCCACTAGTTCATTGGACAATCTTAAATTATTTTGCAAATTTGAGATAGGACGAATTCCATAAATCCACACACTCAAAATGTAAAAATCAAATTGTGTGACTATGGGATTAAAAAACATACTTCTGTTCATCAGCATGATTTCTATTGCTGACCTACTTCATGCCGCAATCGTGGACATTAGGCACGATGTGGAGCTGTTTGAGGACGACATCCGCATCGACACTAGAAGCGACAGATATTTTTATTGGAAATTCGATCGTTCACTTCCAACTTATATAGATATCGGAGATCAAGTTAGCTATACCTTGAATTTTATCAACGGAAAGGCACTGAAAATGTCTGACCTTGTAGGTGGCAATAATAACGAGCGTGCGTGGCCTTTTCTTTGGACCTATCCCAGCAACAACAACAGTAGCTTTGAAATCAGCAATGTGAATTTTGAATTCCTTAACCCTTTAGTATTAGGAAATGCTAAGACAACAATGTTTCGGAATTCTGCAAAAGGGGGGATGGTTGCTCTCGGAGTCTCATTTCGAGACTTTCTAGAAGAAGGTTCATCGGTGACTATTTCAGGAATGAAAACCACGTTCGTCGTCGACAGCATATCAGGAGGAGGACAGAATTATATTCCTGCACCGCTATTTAGAGCTCAGGAATTGAGCATCGTATCCGTATCGGATAATGCTAAAACATTTACTCTTCTATTTGGATCTATTTGCGCATTGGGATTAATAAGGCGTCGAATCGCAAGGAAAAGGCAGGTACAGCCAACGACAAAAGCGTATGCTTGACGCATTCAGACATCGATGTTCTATACGGGCCACTCATGAGCAGTTACCTGCTGTGAGCGATCAGGTTGACGTTTTCCATAGCACTTCCCGACTTCCCTCCTTTGATAGCATGACACGGTCACTCGAGGCTCTCGAATCTAGCCCTGCGGGCCACGAGACACACCAAGCAGCACTCTAAACGCTCCAGCACTGGGTTAATCCGCAGAGAAGCGATTTGTTGCAAAAGCCTGACAAACACACATACCAGTTGGCATGACTATCGCTAACTGGTTGGCCTGTTGGGTTCACTTACGACGAGAACGCAACTTGAGTTGTAGTTGGATCTTGGTTATGAAGCTTTCTTCTTTCGCATCTTCAGAAGCTTCTTTGATTCGTAGCTAAGTTTGGCCACGAAAAAAGCCGGGAGACCGTGGACACAGAACCAAGCGAAAATCCATCCGAGCATTCTATCGCCTCCATGCCGTACAGGCTCAAGAAGGGACAGCATGTATCCAGAAAAACATATTCCTAGGACAATATGAAACTTGATGGTTTTCTTCAGCAAGCTTCCCTTGCCGCTTTCTGACTCTGCTATTTTGAAGTATTCCTTCGTAAGTGATCCAAAAAGCGACACAAAGGCTATAGCGAAGAGGAAGGCTTTAATTGATACTGTCTCTGGCATGCTACTTACTACTGGAGTTGTCCAAGGATTGCCGGAATGTTGCCGGACTGAAGCACTGATATATCAACACCCGCTTCGGAAAGGATCGATTTAAGGTCGCCGCCAAGCTGATTCAAGTCAACAGGCCCGGCAGTCAACCCGCCTGCAGCAGTAAAGGAATTCGATCTCACTCCAAACTTCAACGCCGCTGGTCCAGAGGTCGATATCCCTACCTGCACCACAAAATCGGACCACTTCACGTTCTTCTCTCTTTTCGCAAGCTGGGTAAGAACTCCCCACATCGGATTCGTCTGCCCCAAGAATCCAGTGAGAGCGCGAAAAGTCGCTATCCTTCCTGGCCATGTAACCGTAAACCCACTACCGGACCACTCTTCGAGAGAGTTCATATTCCAGATCGGTCCACCAGTGACAGATGGGCTAACAGTATTCCTGAAGTTCTTGAAGTAAGAGAGGGGGCCAGTCCGATCGCAAACGGAGTGTACGCGTAGAATTTGTTGGACTTCACGTGATAGATTATATCCAAACCAATCGACGCACTTACCCCGCGACTGCTAGCGACACCAGCGACACTAAATATGTAAGCATCCGGCAAGCCGTCTTCATCAGCCATAGCTGAGGCAAGACCAGCGGAAGATATGGCAACGCCACTAATAGCTGTAAGAGTTCCGATGACCGCTACTGTCTGAGCAGTGCTCAAGAGACTGAGGTTTCCACTCGGATCCAGGTTCATCACCGGGTTCTGGTGGCCGTAGACGTACTTGTGGAGCGTCAGCGGCTCGCCGTTGCGGCCCTGATAGGTGTCCATGTTGTGGAACCTGCCGCTTTGCGTATTCAGGTAGCGGGCACGAAGGAAATACATGCCAAGGTCAGCATCGTACTGCTCGCCGGTGTAAAGATAGGTATTGGGTTTTGGGTTCTGGGTAATGGGAGTGAGCAGGACCCCGAAGGCCTCGTACTCGTCGGTCACGGCTCCCGTCTCGTCAGCCAGGGCGCGTACCGTGCCGTGACCATCGTACAGATACCAATACGTTTGGGTGCTAGGTCCTGGGTTCTGAGTGGTGGGGTGGAGAGTCTGTGATATGAGGTCGTGGCCATAGACGTAGCTGGCTTCCAGCTCGAAGCCGGCTCCTTCGTTCACCCTCTTCTCCACGACC
>JANQRJ010000084.1 GCA_028284635.1 Pelagicoccus sp. | reverse complement strand
AAGCCAAATAATGTCGTGCCGATGTTTCCCTCGGTGGCGTCTAACTCCCGCACAACCACGCGGTCCTCGGCCATTAGGAGCGTCGCCTCCTCTGGGGTGTCGGGGCGCGATGGCCCGATCGCCGAGCGGGCCGTGTTGCAGGATCCATTCTCCGCGGCCCGCTCGCCGATCAGGCCCTACCTCAAGTCGTGTGTCGCTACGGATCGATACCACCATGGACACCGCCATAAGGTCTCCTGCACTTGCACTCTGCCACACTTCGAACTGATCCCTTCAACGACTCTAGGAACAGAAAATGATCTGTCAGTCCCATCAGCCTCACACCTTCGATCCGGCACCTTCCGCAAAACCATTCGATCCACCGCATTCAGTAAGGCAGCCCCTTCCCCACTACCTCCGGGACCCTGCTCAAGGCCTCCGCGACTGGTACGAAATCAACGCCTGAGTCTCCCGTGTTATGCCCCATGTCCGATAATCCTGAGATAACGGTTATCCCGACTTGACGGATAATCGACCAAAAATTAAGTATTCTCCGCAGTCCTCCCTATGGAGGCAGGAACGGCAGTCGGAATTATCCGACATGTCGCATAATCTACGATATGCAGATCTAGAATTGATCGAGTTGTGCTAGAACCTCAACCACAGAGTACACAGAATTCACAGAATGATTCCCAGGACGGATGCAAAACTAGAGCGATGCGAAGCAGCTCGTTTCTTGAGAAATGAAAGCTTCGCATATCAAGACAATTCTCACAACTCCGGTGGCTGTGCCACCTCCGCGTGAGAGTTCGACGTTAGCTGAGAAAATGAGACAACCGAATACAAGTCTTACAGACTCTGAGATACTAACAGGAGTTCGAACGGTAATAGCCGAGGTTGCGAATCTACCTATTGAGAAAATTGAAATTGATCGCGATCTTTTCGAGCTAGGTTTCGACTCTCTCTCTGCTATCGAAGTGTTCTGTGCATTAGAGCGTAAGTATGGGGTGAAGCTTGATATTGAAGACGTATTTCTTATGCCGACAACAGCGGCTTTGTCCGACGCGTTAAAGAAAAGGCTAAGACAAGAGCATGGATGAGGTCTTCCTACCATTATTGACCCTGGCTCTTGGAGCACTGCTAGGATTAGGTTCCAGCTTGCTCGCATCATCTCTGCAACACCGTCGGTCGATCGCGCTCCGCCTGCTTGATCAATATCTCGAAGTGCGGAAATCTATAGCCGAGACAGTCGCACCTCTTACCAATATCGATCTCACAGTTGAACTACTAGACGAGGATCGTATTAAGCATCGAAATCTAGTCTCTGAATTATTCTATACCCATTACGATTTCCTTCCAAAATCGGTTTTAGACCCGTTGATCTTGCTCGATGTCTGCCTCGGGAATCCAGATGCAGCACCTTACGGAGTTCGTGACGATACGATCGTGACCTTACCCGAAGACGAGATCGCTAAACTTATCGATAGGACATCACTGTTCCGAAGTAGTAAGTTGTTTTTTTCCATGGCCTTGAATACGAAAGACAAGAACGTTCGACGGAACCTTACAATTAAGTTGCACGCTCGATCCGTGCTGCACGCCCTCAACACATATGTATCCGTTTCCGACCTTTCTTCCGTTGTCCACGCTTTCAAGAAACGATCCAAATAACAAAGCATCGCACGCCAACTGCTAATTTCAGAGGACAGTTAGTCAGAAAGTGAATTCGAGGTCGACTCCTTCAAACCAAGGATCGTCTCGCGAATAGTTGCTGCCCCTTTCTTGTAGACCGTCACTGCGAGGAGTTCCCCGTTTAACCATACCGCCCAATAACGACCTCCTTTGTACCTTGAAACACTGACCTGTAAACTCGGGGATTCCATTTCTTCTCTTGATATGACCTCATATTTTTCATCTCACATCATCAATGTCAACTATTTCATCTTACATCAGCTATTTTAGCTGTCACAAAGCGAGCTATCCATTTGATCTCATAGCTTTGAGATGAGCATACTCAGACATGAATCTGACACCTGAACTATCCAGAGCATCGAGAGCTTATCTAGGCTGGTCCCAAGAATTACTCGCCGAGAAAGCCGAAGTCGGTGTCAGCACAGTAAGAGATTTCGAAAGAGGTGTTCGCGTCCCCATCAAGCAGAACCTTTTGGCCTTGGAACGTTCCTTATCGCAAGCGGGCGTTAACCTCGAGCTCCTGCAAAAGGCATTCAAAAAATGAGAGCTAACAAAGCAGTCGAGGCAGCTCCGCCGCCTCGATATGAGAGCTCGACATTAGCAGAAAAATGAATCCCCCAAAACCACTCCTCTTGTTTCTGGCACTGATCCTGACTTTCACTGCTGCTTTCGGAAAAGACGAATCTGAAGATTTCGCAAAGTCAGCCCAACGATGCTGGAGTGCGTTTGAATGTGCAGCTCTCGCTGACATAACCAAAAATAGAGAAGCCCAAGAAAAACTTTTCAACTATGGCTACGAAGAAGGAAAGCGGTTTTTAGTAGCCTTGAAATCAGAAAAGATAGCTCAAGAAGACATAAGCAAACATGTGCCTGTTGTCGTAGCCCTCTCATTGCAAGGTCCCAGCAATGACTTTATTCTTGGAGCGATTTGGGCCCAGGCAGTGGACTCAGTATTTGACGATATTAAAGATTCGAACGGTGAATATCCAACCAGCCCAGAATTGAGGGCGATGATCGCTGAGCGAATGTTCAGAGAAAGAAATTGCGAGATTCTTGCGGACAAATAACTCTAGCGTTAACCATTCTATGGATACAATTCGTTACATTCGCTCCGCTCCCTTCACTCTTGTATCATAGAGACGTTGGCTAAAGAAATTTATGAAAGAAAAACTAGCGATTCTTGTCCTCGAGCAGCTACTACTGATCCCTGCTCTAGCAGAGACAATAAATGAAAACCTGACGGTGAATGGAAAGATCCATATCAACGACCTTGAAGCGACTCTCTCATCTCCAGGGAATTACTTATCGTTCACAGGAAACGGAACTGCGCATCGAGTGTATCAGTTTTACTCCGGCGAGAGTACATCGGGCAACAGGTTCACCCGAATGGAACTGTACAATTGCGATACATCACTAAATTTTACGAAAAACATTCAGTTTCATACCGCTGGGGATTCTTTTTTCAACGGTGGAAACGTTGGCATTGGAAATATCGACCCTAGCGAGCGACTTGATATCTCAGGGAACCTCAAACTCACAAATGGAATAATACTGGGAGGTTGGTCCAACGGTACAGCCGGTTTCACTTTGGAACCTGGAGGACCTAAATCCACTTTTCGATTTGATTCTAAACGCCTACGTTTTTGGACACCAGATATCGGTGAGATAATGACAATTAATGATAGTGGAATGGTGGGCATTGGCACGGTCTCACCGACACATAAGCTCTCAGTCAACGGAACCATCCAAGCAAAAGAAGTAATAGTCGAGAGTGGATGGTCTGATTTTGTATTCGAAGATTCTTACAGACTACGATCACTTGAAGAAGTAGAGAATCATATTGAAGAATATGGTCATTTACCCGATGTTCCATCCGCTGCAGTAGTAGAGTCCGAAGGTCTTTCAGTTGGCGAAGCCCAAAAGATTATGATGCAGAAAATTGAAGAACTTACTCTCTACATGATTGACCTCAAAAAAGAGAACGAAGCTCTAAAAGCGGAAGTTGGAGCACAACGGGAAGAGATTGAAAAATTGAAATCAAACTAGGCCGCGTGGACACGCAATCGCATTAAGGCAACCCCGACAAATCGGGGTGCCTCATGCGGACGATGGCAAAACACGACATATGAAAAATACACTATTGTTCACAATCACAGCCATGCTCACAACTGGGGCTGTATTTTCTCAAGATTCAGTCATCTTGAGCGGCGACAAGCCAATCATTTTCACATCTATCGGAAACAGCCTTTACGACCAGTCAGCAATTTACAACAACACAGCAAATGGGTTTTTAATCGATTTGGCGAAAATATCCAACAATGTCGATTCTGATCCAATTGATTTTAAGATAAACGCCAGAGGAGGAACCCACGATTTTTTGACCATAGTGGGCAATAGTGGAAATGTAGGAATCGGAACCACGAGTCCCCAAGCAGATTTAGACATACTGAGCAATGATGCATCTCTTTTCGTACGCGATCCGCGAGACTCAACTGAGGCAGATGCAACTCTCCGATTACAGGCGGGAGGTCAAGTCCAAAGGTTGAAATTCTTGTGGAACGATCGGTTTACAATTGATTCTGGCTCTGGAAGCGCTGAACAATTCACTATCAAGCGTAATGGCAACGTCGGAATAGGGATAACCTCGCCAAATAACAAACTAGAGGTGAAAGGCACCATACGTGCAGAAGAAATCATCGTAGAAACAGGCTGGTCTGACTTTGTATTCGAAGATTCATATCGATTGAGGCCTCTGCACGAAATAGAGAACCACATTGAAGAGCATGGTCATCTTCCCGATGTTCCACCTGCTTCAGTCGTTGAGTCCCAAGGTCTTTCGATAGGCGAAGCCCAGAAGATCATGATGCAGAAAATCGAGGAGCTTACTTTGTATGTCATCGAGCTGAAGAAAGAGAACGAAGCTCAGCAAAGGGAAATCGAAAGATTGAAATCAAACTAATGCCAGCAAAACGCTGCAGGTAACGAGTGCAAACGCTCGCCGCAAGGTGTGGCCTCCCAATCGTCTCGCATGATCTGCAAGCGAACGAATTCCCCTGCACTGCAACAAAGGGTTTTCAGCCGCGAGAAGACGCAAAACACGCAAGAATCTACTAATATGTGTAAACATTTTTGCGGCTTTTTGCGGCTACGAACAATCATCCTTAGAAAGTATCCAATAATTCATTCCAAGGTAGGGCTCGATCGCCGAGCGAGCCGCGTTGGTTCGATTTCTATCAGACACCACGGACCGCTCGGCGATCGGTCCCTGCCTTCATGGTATGGAATTTTCGACTTATTGGACGCTCTCTTAGAACCCGGCACTCAATAAGTTCTGAATCAATGTCTTCGAGCTACACCCGTCATGAGCACGCTCCTACAGTTAGTGGGCACTCTCTTACCTTCACTCGACGTTCGAAGAAAGAATGAAAACAACCTGCACACTTCTAACATCACTGACTCTTGTTTCGCGCTAAACAAATGAGCGCGAAGAAGTTTGCCAATGCACGCCAATGAGGTTGAGATCACGGACAAGGCAGCGTCTTGAGGTAAAAAACTCCCTTCCGTCAGCAATTGCGGAACCGGAAGGGAGAAACATGATATACCTTAACTTGTGAAACTATCCAACCGCTCTACCACTTGGTAGGATCGGCTTCGTTCTTGGAGCTTGCGACGCGGGTGTGGTCCAGCCAGATCTTCTTTTCCTTTTGGCTGGTAGTGAAATTTCCGTTTTTCCATTGAGGAATGTATATTCCTGTTCGGAAGGCAAATGGCTGGGTGTAGGGAAACGTGTTTTTTCCGGTACGGTTGAGATGGCGCGTTCCATTTATCCATACTTCATTACGACCAGAGGAATCGCTCTTCCAAGTAGCGCGGTAGATGACCCTCACCCAGCTCCCTTTGATGGAGGAGCGTAGAGTGTTCGTGGTGGCCGGGACGGATCCAGTGCATGGGTTGCTTCCCGTATAGACGACGCTCTTGAAACTGCTGCCCTTCAGCTGAAAGAAGAACGAGGGCGCGAATTCCGATTGGCTGCCTGGGCAGTTGGAATTGTAGTTCGCTATTATCTGGGAAATATCGACACCTTGATTAGGCATATTCTCCCAATTGTTCGGAAGCTGCATAGCGAATCCATAATAGCGAGTCTGGCCTCGCTGCCCCATTCCCGACTTTGTCTTTTCAGCCCTGTAAGCCGGGTATTTAACGATATGGCGCAAGCTTTTCGAGCCTTTGTACTTCACGTTGGTTACTTCGGCGATGTTTCCGCCGTTGATAGCGGATCCACTCCATCCGGCATTCACTCCGGTATTGGAGAAATAGACGGTGGCCGAAGCCAGTTGAACAAACGCGGCAAGAGCTGCAGCGGTAAGGGTGAGTCGACTTATATATAATTTCATTTTTATTGCTTTTTTAGGTTACGAGATCCGCCTGGAATATAGATGATCCCATCATCAATTACTCGGCAACGCGAAGCATCGAGGCGACGAGCATACGAAAATCTCGGAGTCGCAGGCATTGGGGTATGAAGGGGTATCGCTTCCTGACGGTGAACTTAACTGAATCTCTATGCCTAACCAGTTGGCTTCCCATGAAAACGCTAGAAAAAGACAACCAGAACCAAAACTTTGCCTTTACACTTTACTCTGATGAATTGGAGCTGAAGAGTGAAGCATGTCTTTGCCCCCTCTTGCCCTCAACGAAGCTCGAAAGCTTCGCGATCTTCTAACGAGCCCCAAGACTTTGCCTGCCGTTGCTCTTCGCGGAAGGATCATCGAGATGTTGAGCGAGGGACGGACGGCGAAAAGCGTCGCGGAAACGCTCAAGGTTTCACGCCAGACGGTGCACCACTGGAAAAAGGCATATGCAAAGCAAGGGCTCGCGGCGATCGATTTGCCAAAACCAGCAGCTGTCCGAAAACCGGACGCTGCCTTTCTCGCCAAAGTCTCTCGCAAGTCTCTAAAGCTATTGGAACTCGGCATTCGGGCGAACAGCGAGAGTCTCTCCCAGGAACTGGGCGTTTCAGCGAATTTGGTGGAGATGGCCTGGAAGAGACTGGGGTTTAGGCCGGATTTGTGTACGCGACTGACCGATTCCGCGAATACTCCCAGAGATCTGAAGACGGAGCAGAGAGGCGCTTCGATCCGAATGCGAGATATCGCGAACCTGACTGGAGTGTCCAAATCGACTGTTTCGCGAGCCTTGAGCAGCAATTCGAAAGTTGCGGTTAAAACTGCCAAGAAAATACGGGAGAAGGCTGCCGAAATGGGCTACATGAGCGATCCTGCGCTCAGCTCGCTTTCGCTAAGGCGCTGGAACAAGGTGGAACGCAATGCAACACTGGCTTTCATTCTGAAGAACCGGAGCTCATATCTATATACTAACGAGGCTTTCAAGGATGGAGTCGTGAGAAAGGCGAAAGCGTTTGGGTATCGCGTGGAAGACCATTTTCTTGACGACTACTCCACGCCAGATTCGTTAGCCCGCGTCCTTTATCAACGAGGCGTTCGCGGCGGCGGGATCGGATTCATGAGGGCGAGTCCAAGCTACATTGAAAAGCTGAAGCGAGCTATGGAAAAACGAAGGCTTCCGCTAGTCAGCCTCACTGGCACCTTAAGATGCGTTCTCAACTATCGACTTCGAGTCAATAAGTTGATGGAGACGGCCGTCGCCAGAATCACAGAAGCGGGGTTCAAGCGCATCGGTTTGATTTCGGACAAGCACTCCGTCCTGAAGAATATCATCTACGACGGCTACCGACAGAAAATCTATCAGCACGAGCTGATCTGCTCAGAGAGGTTGATGGAGCCGTTCGGAGAGAAGCGCCTGCTGGAATGGATCGAACGCAATCGCCTGCAAGTCGTTCTCGGAATGGAAACGGCATGGCCCGCCTGGAAGAAAGCGAGTCGAAGATTCAAAAAGCCGACGCAATTCATTTGCCTGCAGAAGACGCGTTCCAGCAACGAAGAGATGGCGGGCTTTGACGCGGGGCTTGAGCATTTCGGGGAGCTAGGCGTCCAGCAACTGGACGCGATCATTCGCGGCTACTACGATCAAGACGCCTATCGGGCAATCGACGTGGGGATCGAGCTTCAGTGGATGCCAGGAGAGAGCTTTGATTCCGCTGAAGCAGAGGGCTCGAACAAAAGATAGCAGTGAACATTCTCTACGATCTTGACGGCACCATCAGCGATCCATTCGAGGGGATAACCAAGAGCATCAACTACGCTCTGTCGAAGCTCGGCCACAGCGAACGAAAGCTGGAGAGCTTATCGAAGTACATCGGCCCTTCCCTAACCGTCGCATTCACCGAACTGCTAAAAACAAACGACGAGGAAGTCATCGCCGAAGCCATTCGGCTCTATCGCGAGAGATACACTACCATAGGCTTCAAGGAGAATACGCTATACCCAGGCATCTCGGCAACGCTCTCCGCAAACGTAAGCCGGGGCCATCGACAGTTTATCGCGACCTCAAAGCGGGAGGACATCGCCGCAAGCGTTATCAATCACTTCAGCCTAGGTCAGCATTTCGAAAGGATCTACGGCTGCGACATCGGCCGATCGAAGGTGGAACTCGTGGCGGAGATCCTCGAAAAGCAGGGACTTGATCGTTCGAAGACGGTTATCGTCGGCAATCGGAGCTTCGACATGGAAGCCGGAGCGCAGAACAGAATCGAAACGATTGGCGCGCTTTGGGGGTATGGCTCGGAAGCAGAGCTCTCAGAAGCCGGCGCCACTTTCGTCGTCAAGTCCATCAACGAACTCGCTAACCTTCTTCAAGGCATTGACTCGAAATAGTTCGACCGCCAATTCGAATTGTTTCAAAAGCTGGGTTAATTAAATTCATAAGTTGTTCAAATAGTTCTTGAATCATTTTCGAACCTGACCTATCAGCTTCAATTATGATTCAAAACAGTGACGTTTCTAGCGGCTTCAAAATAGGAACTGCCGCCAAGATGGCGGGAATCTCGCCCAACACCATCCGCACTTGGATGCGTCGCGACTACTTCGCGACATCGATGGCAACCGAATCGGGAGAACGCATTCTCAGCAGCGAAGACCTGAAGCGGTTGATCACCCTGAAGTCCCTCATCGATCTCGGAGATTCCATCGGACGGATCGCCCGACTCGACAACGAGGCCCTGAACCGGCGCCTGGCCGAGCTGAAATCGAATAGCGAGTCGGAATTCTCCAACGACATCCCTTCCCTGGCCAACCTCGAGGCTGCGTTCGTCAGTCCGGAGAGCAGCGCCCGTCTGAGCTCCGTCTCCCCCCTTTTCTGGAAGAGCCAGAACTTCAAGACAGTGCGGGAGCTCATCGAATTCGCTAGCGGCGAAAACGAGATCTCCATCGCCTTGATCGACTTCCAGGGCCGCAACCCCCACGAGAAGGACGAGATACTGGAGTTCGCTCGCTTGGATCCGAACGTGGCGGTAGTCGTGATCTTCGACTTCATGCAACGAGGCCCCTTGCAGGAGCTCTCCAAGGCCAACATCCACCTGTTGCGCTGGCCGCTCAACAATATAATGATCGAGCGCTATCTCTATGGCATCCTGCCTAGCATCGGCAAGCAGCGCAACCACCAGACCAGCCTCGAAGAACCACCTCAGAGAGCCTTCACCGACCGTCAGCTCTCGGTCATAGGCGAGTCGCACCCGGCGATCACCTGCGAATGCCCCCGCCACGTCAGTTCGGTTGTCTCGAACCTCGCCTCCTTCGAGGAATACTGCCAGCAATGCCTCACCACCACGCCGCAGGACAAGAAAGTCCACGAGTACCTCTACTTCGAGACGGCTAGGGCGCGGCAGATCATGGAGCAGGCCTTGCTAAGGCTTTGCGAGGAAGACGGAATACAAATTCCTGCGCCTTGATGGGATCCGCTGGGGAGGTTGGAGCGAACATCAAGCCGAAATGAGGAAACTCGTCGTAGTAGGCACCGGCATCGCCGGCATGGCATGCGCATACTTGCTCCGGGACAAGTACGACATCACCGTGTATGAGAAAAACGACTACGCGGGCGGGCATACCAATACCGTGAACGTGCCTGAGGGAAACCGATCGTTGCCGATCGATTCCGGCTTCATGGTCTACAACGAAACGACCTACCCGAACCTGGTGCGCTTCTTTCGCCAGCTCGGAGTGGAAAGCAGAAACACCTCCATGTCCTTCAGCGTGAACGATCGGGCCAGTGGCTTCGAGACGAGCTTCACCAGCCTGACGACCTTCTTTCCCAGCCTCGGCAGCGCCCTATCGCCCCGGCGCTACAAGCTCCTGCTCCAGCTCAAGAGACTCTTCCCGCTCGCCAAGTCCTACCTGGCGGACGAAAGCGCCAAGCCGATGACCCTGGCGGAGTTCGCTCAAATCCATCAGATAGGCGAAGACGCCACCCATCGCTTCCTGGTCCCGATGGCGGCGGCCATCTGGTCGACGCCGAGCAATCGGATACTCGACTATCCGGCCCAGACGCTCTTCCGCTTTCTCGCCAACCACGGCATGCTTGGCTTCGGCGACCAATTCCAGTGGAAGACCCTCGTAGGCGGCAGCCAGCAATACAAAGACAAGCTGCTCGAGAAGATTGGCCACAAGATCCAACTCTCCCAAGGAGTCAGACAGCTCCGCAGGACCCCCCGAGGGGTCGAGATCATGGACGAGACCGGCCGACGAGTCGACTTCGACCTGGCAATCGTCGCGACCCATGCAGACCAAGCCCTGGCCCTGCTCGCGGAGCCCGACACCCAGGAACGAAAACTGCTGTCCAGCTTCCACTACAACACCAATCCCGTGGCCCTGCACACCGACTCCTCTATCATGCCCACCCGAAAACGAGCCTGGGCGTCATGGAACTATCGATACGAACTGCAAGATCAAGTCCGCCACGGCTCCACTCACTACTGGATGAACAGCCTGCAAGACGTTTCCCGAAACGCCGACTACTTCGTAAGCGTCGACTACCGCGGCCAGCTCGACGAGTCGAAAGTCAAGTGGCGTCACGTCTACCAGCACCCGAGATTCGACGAAGCCGCCATCCAGGCCCAGAAGTCGCTCCCCGAACTCAACCGCGAAGGGCCCGTCTACTACTGCGGCAGCTACTTCCGCTACGGATTCCACGAGGACGCCTTCACCTCAGCGCTCGACGTCTGCCGCCTGCTCGACGACGGAAAGGACCCTCTTTCGTGAACTCCTGCCTGTACCGCTGCCGAGTCGTCCACAGCCGACGCAGGCCGAAGCGCCACCGCTTCGCCTACCCCTGCTTCGTCTTCCGCATCGACCTGGACGAGCTTGAAAGCCTCTCCCAACGCCTGGCTCTCTTCAGCTACAACCGACGAAACCTCTATTCGCTGCGCGATACCGACCACCTCCAGCAAGGAGCCGACTCCATCAAAGCCAACGTCATCGACTACCTGCGAGACCAGGGCATCGACGACGCAATCGGTTCCGTGCAACTCGTAACCAACCTGCGCACCTGGGGCTACGTCTTCAATCCCGTATCCTTTTACTTCATACACGACACCGCCGACCAGCTAATCTGCGTGCTTGCGGAGGTCGCCAACACCTTCAACGAGCAAAAGCTCTATCTTGTCAATCAGGCGACCAGCCCCAGCCGGCGCTTCAAGCAGTCCCACCCCAAGCTCTTCTACATCTCCCCCTATTCCGAGCCGGACACCCGTCTGAACTTCGACCTCCACCGCCCGGGCGACAAGCTCAACCTGAAGATCACCGAAAGCGACGCCCAAGGCACCTACTTCTACAGTGCCCTGCAAGGACAGCGACGGCCCCTCGACAACCGCAATCTCGCCCTCTGCTCTCTCCGATTTCCCTTCATCACGCTGCAGGTCATCACTGCCATCCACTGGCAAGCTGCCCGCCTCTATCTCAAGCGCGTCCCCCACTTCAGTAAAAGCCACCGCCTCGACCAACAAACCGAAACGCGGACCTATCTCAAAAAACCGCCAAGCCCAGCCTAGTTTTGCCATGAACCTCCAAAATCTGATATTTAGTTTCTTCGAAAAGACCACCCGAGGTTCGCTCCTCGTCGAAATGCCCGGCGGCGAAACCCGCATCTTCGGGTCAGACAACAACGACCAGCCGGCTATTCTTAGCATCCGCAACCCCGCTTTCTTCAAGCGAGTGGCCCTCGGAAACGACATCGGACTTGGCGAGAGCTACATCGACGGAGACTGGGACTCCCCCGACCCTGCCCACCTGCTCAGCTGGTTCCTGCGAAACCGCGACACGCTGATGAGCGACCGCTTCCAATGGGCCATGCCGCTCGTATCCAGATTCGTAGCGCTAGCCGAACGCTTCAAGCACCGCAAAAACGCCAATACCAAGATCGGCAGCCAGCGAAACATCGAGGCCCACTACGACCTAGGCAACGACTTCTACGAGCTCTTTCTCGACCCGACGATGACCTATTCCTCCGCCTATTTCGCCAGCGAGGAAATGACGCTCACCGAAGCCCAAATCGAGAAGTACGACCGCATCTGCCGCAAGCTCGACCTCGGTCCCGCCGATCACGTACTGGAGATCGGCTGCGGCTGGGGAGGCTTCGCCACGTATGCGGCCAGCGAATACGGCTGTCACGTCACTGGCATCACCCTTTCGCCCAGCCAGTTCGACTATGCCGAAGCTCGCGTGGAGAGAGAAGGCCTCGAGCATCTCGTCAAGATCCAGCAGATAGACTACCGAGACATGACCGGCTCCTTCGACAAGATCGTCTCCATCGAGATGATCGAAGCCGTAGGCCACGAACACCTGCCCACCTACTTCGGGGCCATCGATCGCCTACTCAAACCCGACGGCCTGAGCTGTATCCAGATAATCATGTCGGCCGACCACCGCTACGACACCTACCTCAAAACCTCTGACTACATCCGCAAGCACATTTTCCCCGGCTCTCACCTGCCCTCCATTTCTTCCGTCTTCCAGGCCAAGGGCGCCGCCGATCTCAACGCCTATCATATCGAGACCTTCGGTCTGCACTACGCTCGCACCCTCGAACTCTGGAAACAGCGCTTCGAAGAAAACTGGAGCGAAATCCGAGCCCTCGGCTTCCCCGAGACCTTCCGTCGCAAGTGGACCCTCTATTTCGACTACTGCATAGCCGGCTTCCGCGAGCGGCACATCAACCTAGCCCAAGTCGTGCTCGGCCGCATGAACTGCCGCTCCTACTCCTTCGAGCAAGCCGACTCGAAAAGGGGAGCGCACGCGTCTCGCGTGCCATCCTCGGCGTCTCGTCGGGGATCTTCCGAAGCTCCGGGCGAGACGCCCGAAACGGCACGCGAGACGCGTGCGCTCCCTCAATACACTGCATGAACCCGATTTCCGCAGCTTTCGTCGTCCTCGTTCTGCTATGTATCGGATTCGCCGTTACATGGCTGGTCGGGCGCAGGATAGGCAAATGGGCTATCGTAGACCCTATCTGGAGCTTTAGCGTCGGCTTCAGCGCCATCGTGTTCGCCTTGCTCGCAGAGGGCGGTAGCGCGCAGCGCAAGGCAGCCATCTGCGTCGTCGTCGCGCTCTATTCCCTGCGCCTGGGTGGTTACATCCTGAAACGCTTCCTGGCTCACGACGAAGACGATCCCCGCTATGTCGAGTTCGCCAGGGAATGGGGGGAAAGGGCTGCTCCACGCATGCTGCTTTTCTTCCAGTTCCAGGCGCTCGGCAGCCTGGCGCTTTGCGTCCCCATTTTCGTCGCGCTGCAAGCGCCATCGGCGGGCCTGGGCACCTGGGACTTCGTCGGTATCGTCTGGGCCCTGTTTTCCATTCTCGGCGAAGCTGTAGCAGACGATCAACTACGCCGCTTCAAGGCACGCCCCGACTCCAGTGGCAAGGTCTGCAAGGAAGGCCTCTGGCGATATTCCCGCCATCCCAACTACTTCTTCCAGTGGGCCTTCTGGCTGAGCTTCATCCCCCTCAGCTTCTCTTCCAGTCTATGGTACCTCGCCCTGCTCGGCCCGCTGCTCATGTACCATTTTCTCGTCAACGTCACGGGCATCCCGCCCGCCGAAAAAAGCTCGCTCAAGAGCAGAGGCGAGGCCTACCGCCAATACCAGCAAGAGACCTCCCCCTTCTTTCCACTCCCGCCAAAACAATCCTCCTCTTCCTCTTAATCCTAATCTTAATCAAGAAGAAGATGAAGAAGCAGATCGAAACCCGAACCTATTAACCAATCGGCCAATCACACATGAAAGCAATCGAACTAGCCGAAAACGGATACTTGCCCACCTGGCTCGTACGCTACGGCGTGCGCAACCTCGTCAAGCGTCGACTCGAATCCGAGACCAAGGCCTACGAACGCAAAAAGGAACGCCTCATCGAAGAACTGGGCTCCAGCCCAGTCGCGGTAGACACCGACGCCGCCAACCAGCAGCACTACGAAGTGCCCGCCGAATTCTACAAGATCGCCCTCGGCAAGCGACTGAAGTACAGCTGCTGCTACTGGCCCGAAGGAGTCGGGACGCTCGACGAGGCGGAAGTCGCCTCCCTCGAGCAAATCGCCCAACGCGCCCAGCTTACCGACGGCCAAAGGATACTCGAGCTAGGTTGCGGCTGGGGATCGTTTTCCCTCTGGGCTGCCGAGACTTTTCCCAATTCCCTGATCACCTCCGTATCGAATTCTTCAGGACAAAGGACCTACATCGAGCAACAGGCCCGAGCGAGAGGACTGAACAACCTGCACGTGATCACCTGCGACATGAATCGTTTCACCACGAAACGGCGCTTCAACCGGGTCGTTTCCGTGGAGATGTTCGAGCACATGCGCAACTACCGAGAGCTCTTCAACCGCATCCACGGTTGGCTGGAACCCGGGGCGAAGATGTTCATCCACGTCTTCTCCCACAAGACTGTCGCCTATCTCTTCGAAGACAAGGATCAGGACGACTGGATGGCTCGTCATTTCTTCACCGGAGGCATCATGCCCTCCCACGACCTGCTGCCCCGCTTCTGCGCACCCTTCGACTTGATCGGACAATGGCAGCTCAACGGGATGCACTACCAGAAGACCGCCGAAGCCTGGCTGGAAAACATCGACCGCAACCAAGACAAGGTCAGGACCGCCATGGAACGTATCTACGGTCGAGAGAACTCCAAGGTCTGGACCCAACGCTGGCGTATCTTCATGATCGCTTGCGCAGAACTTTTTGGATACGAGAACGGCGAGCAATGGGGCGTCTCCCACTATCTGTTCGAAAAGAAAGGAGAAGGGTAATATTTTTCGCCCACAGATTGCACAGATGAACACAGATATTCCTGAATTCAATTTGTGAAAATCTGTGCAATCTGTGGGCGAAAAAAAATTCAAAACAATCCTATAGTCTATGTGGCCCATCATCATTTTCTTCCTGCTTCACTGGTATCTGAGCGTATTCGCCCAGAGCTTCTTTCTGCATCGCTACGCGGCGCACGGCATGTTTCGCATGCCAGGCTTCTGGCATCGGTTCTTCTACCTCTTCACCTGGATCGCCCAGGGCTCTTCGTATCTGAATCCTCGAGCCTACGCCATCCTGCACATGGAGCACCACAAGCATAGCGATACGGAAAACGATCCCCATTCGCCTCACTTCTTCAAGGACGTCGTATCCATGATGGTGAATACGAAAAACGTCTACCAATCGATCCTGGCCGGAGCCTACGACAATCGCCCAGACGTCAATATAAAGGACTACCCCACCTGGCCGATCGTCGACAAGATCGGCGACAGCTGGCTCACACGCTTCGGCTTCATGGGACTGTACACGCTTTTCTACATCCAATTCGCTCCGAACCCATTCTGGTACGCCCTCCTTCCCGTGCACTTTCTCATGGGACCGATACACGGAGCCTTCGTCAACTGGTGCGGCCACAAGTATGGATATTCCAACTACGACAACGGAGACCACTCGAAGAACACCTTCGTATGGGACCTCTTCTTCGTAGGGGAATGCTTTCAGAACAACCACCACCGCTATCCGCGTCGGGCGAACTTCGCCAGGAAGTGGTACGAGATCGACGTGACCTATCCGGTGATCAAAGCCATGCAGCTGCTCCGCATCGTTCGCCTGAAACCTTGACGAGGCTGAAGGCCGAAGACTGAAGGCTGAAGGTCCGAACGGCACCTCACCCCCCCCTTCAGCCCTCAGCCTTCAGTCTTCAGCCTCCACCCAAAAACCATGATCAAAGCCCGCCCGTACGCGCTCATCGCTCTTCTCGCAAGCTTCTCCCTGCCCCCGGTTCATGCGGCAAAGCCCGATTTTCCGGAGACGCTGACTATTGGCGAGGAGACGCTCGCATTGCAGGGGAAAAGCCGCTTCCGCGCCTATCGCATCTTCAAGGTCTTCGACGTCGCTATCTATGCTCAAGATCCCGTCACCGCTTTTCCACTACGCAAGGACAATCCTTTCGCTCTCAGCTTTCACTACCACCGCAACATTCCGGCCGAGGCACTGATCAAGACCGCGGCGAAGGTCATGGAAGACAGCCATGCCGTCGATAGGCTTCGGACTCTTTCAAGCCGGATCGAGACGCTCAACGCCGCCTACCAGGATGTGCAGCCCGGCGATCGCTACACCCTGACCTTTGATCCCCAGACCGGAACGAGCCTCTTCTTCAATGGCCAGCAAGCCGCCGTCATACCCGGCGTCGACTTTGCCGAGGTATACTTCAGCATCTGGCTCGGAGACCACCCGCAGTCCAAGAACCTGAGGGCCGACCTGCTGGGACGATAGGTCCTAGTGTCGCGTCATGCGTGAAACGTAGCGCGGATCCCGCAGAGCGCATCGGCGTCAACTTAACGTGAGAAGCATCCTTTGGAGGGCAACGCTCCGTCGTTGCCGCACCGGTTGTTCCCTCTGTAGGCTCCGCGGTCCCGCAGTCGCGG
>JANQRJ010000078.1 GCA_028284635.1 Pelagicoccus sp. | reverse complement strand
GTCATTGCCGCAGAGCCTACAGAGGGAATAACCGGCGCGGCAACGACGGAGCGTTGCCCTCCAAAGGATGCTTCCTCCGTTAAGTTGACGCCTATGCGCAGAGCGGGACCGGCGTCCGCAATGGTTTCCCGCGTTCTCACGAACGCGGCTACGGCGTTTGATCCTGCACGACGCGGACGCGGTCCCGCTCTGCGGGATCCGCGCTACGACAACACCAGTGGACTTTCTCTTAACGCTTATCAGTCGTAGAGAAGGGTGGACCAGCGGCCGTCTTCGATAATCTTGGCTTTTAGAGTTTCCCATGCCTCGGCGGAACTGGCGGCCTTGGCGAAGGCTCGGTCAAGAGCTTCCTCGAGCGTGCTGATACCGGAGATGTACACATGGGTATTGGGATCCTTTATCATGGACCAGGCTTCTTCGACATTGTCGACGAAGGTGCGATCGAAGTCGACGGGTTCGTCGAAATGGGGGCGTGGGCTGACTGCCTCGAATGCCTTGAAAGTGTCTTGATCGTAGTAGTTGGCCAGGTCTTGGTTCTGCTCGTTTTGGTAGAGCAGGTCCATCCCGGTGCGGGCTCCGTAAAAGAGCCTGACTTTGCCTGTCCATTCCTTGCGGTCTTCGTAGATGTGTTTCATGAAGGCCCGAAACGGCGCGATGCCCGTCCCGATGCCGATCATCAGCAGGTTGTGCGAGGAGTCGCGTGGGGGCATGAAGTGTCTTCCGTAGGGACCAGCCATTTCGATGGTGTCGCCTGGTTTGAGATCGCAAAGGTAGTTGGAGGCGAGGCCAGGATAGCGTTCTCCGCTGACGGGATCGATATAGAAGCAGCGGCGGACGCAGAGCGAAATTTCGTCGGGCTTGCTGCCTTCACCTTCGCGGGAGCTGGCGATCGAATAGAGTCGTACGTGCCGCTCGTTGCCGAAGGCTTCGGAGCCTGGAGCGAGAACGGCGACGCTTTGTCCTTCTATGAAATGGAAGGATTCGTTCCGCACGCTCAGGTCGATATGTCTAACTTCTGCGGTATTCGAGTTGGTGATACGCTCGGATTTCATAACCGTCGCGGTGAAGGGGTGGCTGATGTCGTATTCTGCGAGTTTCATTGTTTATAAGGCTGATGGCTGAAGGTGGGGAGGGCTGGAGGGTTAGGGGGTCTTGTTTTTCTTTGGGCAATTGCCGTTTTTTCCGCAGAGGCACAGGAGACAGCTGCCGCCTTCCTCGCGGGCGGGACCGAGTTCGGGGTGGCGAGCCGCGAAGGTGCGAGCTAGATGCTGTACCAGGATCCAACCGGAGAGAAGTCCGAGTATTAGAATAATAGATACGAGAAGTTTTACGATCATCTGGGTCTATAAAATTCTTCGTTCTTCATTCTTCGTTTACATTACCCTCCGAGACCGGCGAAGCCCATGAAGCTTAGGGAGAGCATACCGGCGAGCATGAGGCTGAGGGCGGCTTGAGTTACGGTATCGGGGATGTCGGCGAGTTCCAGCTTCTCGCGCAGTCCGGCCATGAGGACGAGGGCGAGGGCGAACCCGGCGCCGGCGCCTAAGCTGAAGGCGAGGCTTTGCGTGAAATCGTAGGAGCGGTTCGTCTGGAAAAGGGCGAGTCCGAGGATCGCGCAGTTGGTGGTGATGAGCGGCAGGAATATGCCGAGGGTGCGGAAGAGGGCGGGGCTGAATTTCTTGATGAACATTTCGACCAATTGCACGGAGGAGGCGATGACTGCTATATAGGATATGAGGCGCAGGAACTCGAGTTCGAAACGGACGAGAATGATATTGATGCCGTAGGCGCACATGGAGCTTACGAGCATCACGAATACGACGGCGAGGCCCATGTTCCATGCGGTCTTGACCTTGCCCGAAACGCCGAGGAACGGGCAGAGTCCCAGGAACATGGCCAACACGAAGTTGTTTATCAAAAACGCGTTGAGAAAGATGAAGGCGTGGGAATCAGGCTGCATGTTCTTCTTCCTTGGATGGGTTGCGTCGCTGGCGGACGTAGGCGAATAGGAATAGCCAGAAGGCGAGAACGAAGAATCCGCCCGGGGGCAGGGCGAAAACGGCCCATGGCTGGAAGTTGGGTCCGAATAGATCGATGCCGAATAGCGTGCCGAATCCGAACACTTCGCGCACGATGCCGAGGCAAAGCAGGGCGAGGGTGAAGCCGATTCCCATGCCGAGGGCATTGACGAAAGCATTGGCCACTTTGTTTTTCGACGCGTAGGCTTCGGCTCGTCCGAGTATCACACAATTCACTACGATGAGCTGGATGAAGGCACCTAGCGCTTTGTAGATGTCCAGACTGATGGCCTGGATTGCGTAGTCGGTTATGGTGACGAAGGTTGCGATGATGATGATATAGCACGCGATGCGCACCTGTTTCGGAATCAGCTTGCGTAACAGGGAAACCAATACGCCCGAACACAACAGTACGAAGGTGGTGGCCAGCCCCATGGCGAGCGCGTTGCTGGCCGTATTGGTGACCGCAAGCACGGGGCAAAGGCCCAACAGCATGACGAAGACCGGGTTTTCTTTCCAGACGCCCTGCGTGAGGGTTTCCCATGAAAGCTCCGCGGGCGCTCGGGGATCTTGGCTCATTGGTCAGCTCCTTCCTTGGCGGCGAGAAGATCGCGGTTCGCTTGGACTAGAGGCAGCATGCTTTGGGCGCTTTGGTTGAGGGCGGCGCCTATAGCGACGGAAGTGATCGTTGCCCCGGAGATGCCGTCTATTTCCCACGGTTGCGTTTTCTTGCCGTTTTTGACGGTCACGATCTCGTGGGCGAGGCGGGATTTTTCCGCATCGAGCTTAGCGTCGAGACAATCGAAGTTCTGCAGGAAGGCAGGATCGCTTTCGACCTGGTCTCCGATGCCGGGAGTCTCCGAGCTTTGCAGGACGGTAATGCCGACGATGCACTCGCTCTCTGGCGAATAGGCGTATAGGATGCGGACGACATCCTGATAGCCGCGGGCGGAGCCTTCGGTCGCTATGCCTACGAGCCGACCTTCTTCGTCGTATCCGGCGAACAGATTCGCTTCGGCGAAGGCGTCGGCGGGCAAGGGCTCCAGCGCTCCGTCTTTGGCCGAGAAGTTTGCGTGGACGGAGGCGTCGGGAAGCACGGAGAAGATGGCTTTTTCGAGGGCTCGCTGCTTGTTCAGGGCAATGCGCGGGGCTGTTACTTGAAAGGTCATAGCCACGAGCAAACCGGAGACCATGGCGATGATGGCGAGAGCGGCGATCAACCGGCTGCTCTTCGGCATGACGGGAGGGGCAGGAGAGGCTGCTTCGTTTCCGCTCATGAGGAGGCCTTCCGTTTTACAGCTCCGTAGATACGTGGCTGGGTGACAGTCGTGATCAGGGGGGAGCAGGCGTTGGCGAGGAGGATGGCATACATTATCCCTTCGTTCAGTCCTCCGAAGAGTCGGATGATGACGGTGATGAATCCGATAAGTCCCCCATAGATCCAGATGCCTAGCGAGGTGACGGGAGAGGCTACCATATCGGTCGCCATGAAGACGGCCCCGAGCATAAGTCCGCCCGAGCACAGCATGAAGATCGGGCCGGGGTACTTGTCTGGGGCCATGAGGTAGAAGATCCCAGAAGTAAGAAAGGCGACGGTCAGCACGCTGACGACGATGCGCGCGTCCATCATTTTTCGCACGACGAGATAGAGTCCGCACAGAAGGATGAGCAGAGCGGAGCCTTCGCCTGAGGAGCCAGCCGTGGATCCAATTAGGAGCTGTACTGGATCAGTGGATACTTGCTCGAATTTCATCAACGCCAAGGGCGTGGCTCCGGTGAAT
Organism: Pelagicoccus sp.; assembly: GCA_028284635.1. Lineage (GTDB taxonomy): Bacteria > Verrucomicrobiota > Verrucomicrobiia > Opitutales > Opitutaceae > Pelagicoccus. Next base: position 38,050 of record JANQRJ010000078.1, on the reverse strand, counting down.
CCGTCGACGTTGGCCGATGCGAGCCATCCATCGATGGGGGCGGGACGTAAAAAGGGCAGAGTCAGGGTCGAGGGAATGAAATCGGTAAACCGGTTTGCTGCCATGAAGGGCACCCAAGTGGTCATGGGCACGGTGAAGGCGGCCTGGGCAAAGGCGCGTCCGATGAGGGCTGGATTCATGACGTTGTATCCGAGACCGCCGAAGAACATCTTGCCTATGCCGACGCCGGCTATGGAGGCGACTGCCGCCATCCAGAGCGGAAATCCGGGAGGGAGGGTCAGGGCTAGCAGGAGGCCGGTGATAGTGACGCTCCAGTCGTTGACGGTGCTGCCTTTGCCGGACAAGCGGCAGATGGCGTGCTCGGTGGCGAGGCAGGAAAGCGTGCAGGTCAGTAGGAGAGCGAGCGCGCTGATGCCGAATTGGTAGACGGAAAACAGGCAAATCGGTATCAGCGCATACACTACGTTGCGCATGATGTCGGGCACTGCGGGCACGCTCCTCAGGTGTGGGGACGTGCGCAGCGTGACGCTTTGGGCGGGCGCGCTCATGAAGCCTTGGCCCTTTCCCGCATGGCTTTTTCGCGGTTGCTCGACTTCGCTATGCGAAAGTATTGGACGAGGGGAATGCCGCTTGGGCAGACGTAGCTGCAGCAGCCGCACTCGAAGCAGTCGTTTAGGTGGAAGTCGCTTTGCATCTCTTCGTAGCGGTGCTTGTTAGCCAGCTTTCCGAGTTGAGAGGGATTCAAAAGCATGGGGCAGGCTTCCAGGCACTGGCCGCAGCTGATGCAGGGGTAGACCTTCTGCTCCAGCTGGGATTCGAGTATCGACTCCGTCAATACGAGCAGTCCGCCACAGCCTTTGGTGATCGGCACGTCGAGCGAGGAGACGGAGTTGCCCATCATGGGTCCTCCCATGATCAGGCAGCTCGCGTCGCCGCGAAACCCGAGGCGCTCCAGGATGAAGCGAATCGGCGTGCCGATGGGCACCATGTAGTTGCCGCGTTTTTCGATACCTGGGCCGGTTACGGTGACGACCCGCTCGATAACCCCTTGGCTAAGGGGAAGCAGGGCGCCTAGCTCAGCAGTCGAGGCGGCGTTGAAGACGCCTACGCCCACGGATGACGGGTATCCGCCGGAGGGTATCTCGAGCCCGAGCAGGGCTTTGGCCAGCATCTTTTCGGCGCCTTGCGGGTACTTGGTTTGCACGGCTCGGGCCTCGATGGGAGAGCCTTGCGGCAGGGCGGCTTGGATTGCCTCGACCGCGTCCAGCTTGTTGTCCTCTGTGGCGATGATGGCCTTGGTTGCGCCTAGCGCTTTCATCAGGATCCGCGTGCCCGTGATCAGCTCCTCGGTTTGCTCGAGCATGACGCGGTGGTCGGTAGTGAGGAAGGGTTCGCATTCGCAGCCGTTGATCAAGACGGTGTGAACCGAATGTTCCTTGGGCGGGGATAGCTTGACGTGCGTTGGAAACGCGGCTCCGCCGAGACCGACGAGGCCGGTGTCCTGCACGGCTTGCACGATCTCCTGCTGGGTCATTTGATCGACGTCTCGCTCAGCCTCGTAGCGCACTTCCTGGCTGTCGCCTGGATAGACGTCCAGCAAGATGGCGGGAGTTCTTGGGCCCTTGGCGGTAGGCATGAGCTCGATCCCCTTGATTTTGCCCGTCGCCGGCGCGTGCAGGGGCACGGACATGAATCCTTTCGCGGTGGCGATGGGCTCGCCGCGCACGACCTCTTGTCCTGGGTGCGCGATGGGCTCGGAAGGCGCTCCAAAATGCTGGGAGAGCGGCAGGACAAGCTGCGGGGCGAAGGGCAGGCGTCGGATCGGGATATGAGCGGTCAGCCCTTTGTTCTCATCCGGATGAATCCCATGAGGAAAGGTGTCGCGTTTGCCGAAACTGGAGAGGAATCCGAGCATGGATGGGCTTATATAATAAGGGGAGCGCCCGCGTCTCGCGGGCTGCTTGAGGCGTCTCGCCTCAAGCGATCTGACCTGAGTCGCTTGGGCGAGACGCCCAAGCGAGCCCGCGAGACGCGGGCGCTCCCCTTCGGATTTCTTATTGTATTCGCTTTCATGGTACGCGGCCCGCTATTGGAATTTGGCGGCGCGCTTGATCAGCTTATCGAGTCCTTTTTCGTCGGGGTTGGCGGGAGTGCCTGGGTTGATGCACTGGGCGGTGCATTTCTCTGCGGCCCGCACGATGTCCTTGTAGGGTCCGCCGCGAGGATCGTCGACGAAGGCCTTCTTGTCTTCGTCGTACTTGAAGATCTTCGAGTTGATGTTTATGCATTCGTCGCAAGCGGTGCATTCGTTCCGGTCGATCCAAGCGGGCTCGAAGCCAGTGGCGGTGGCCGCGGGTGCCGCGGATCCGTTGGGTTCGCTTGGAAGATCGATCGGCAGGGAGGCGCTTCCGTCGCCGGCGAGCATGGACATGAGCCCCTGGGCCAGCTTTTGAGCGGTTTCGCCACGGACCTGAGCGGCGATCGCTTCCGGATCTACCTTGCCAGAGAGTCCCGCGAGTCCCTTGAGCGTACGCCAGTAGTCCCGGCGCTCTTCGGTGGAGCGCACCAGCTCTTCGGCCACGAGGACGCGCATGAGGCGGTTCTTGCGATCGACCGACCAGATGTAGGGGAAGAGGCCTTCGCGGTCGTCTTCCTCCATGTCGATGAACTCGGAGAGCGGCACCATGTTATCGTTCCAAGTGTCGGCGGGCGCGACGCGGAAGTGCTTGCGGAAGCGCGCTTCGCCCACCGCGAAGTCGGCGAAGGTCATGGGCATCTCCATGGTCTGCTGGTTGCCGTCGTCGTCTTGGTACTCGAGCTTGTAGACGGGCCAGTCGTCCTCCATGGAGGGGTTGCCTTCCATGTCTATGCACTCTTCCCAGGATTCGCCTGCATCGGGATCGAATCGGAAAAGTGGATACGCTCGCGATTCGAGGGCCATTTTGCTGCGGAACATGGTGGCATCGTCCGATACGCCGTGTTCGGGCTGGCAGACCGAGTATATGCTGAATAGGGCGGGGCGGCGGGAGTTGATGCCGTCGATGTAGCCTTCGATGAGGTGCGTGTAGTTGGCGAGGCTGCCTTGCAGGATGAATGCCGTGCGGTGAGCGGCTCCGATGAGGGCCATCTCCTTGCGAACCTCGGTCTTGCCTTTCCAAGCCTTTCCGTAGGGAGCCATGTCGGAAACCTGTCCGATGTAGCCGGAGGTACAGGCTTGGCCTCCAGTATTTGAATACACTTGGGTATCGAGGACGAAGATCTTGATGGGACGTCCTGACATGAGGGCGCGGGAGACGTTTTGGAAGCCGATGTCGAACATCGCCCCGTCTCCGCCGACTGCCACGACCGGCGGGCTGAGCAGGTATTCCTCGTCGGTGAAGGCCTCCCAGTTGAAGTACTGCAGATCGGCTTCGATTTTCTTGAAGTCCTGTTCGCCTGCCAATTCGGACTCGGCCATGCGGATGGCCTTGAAGCCTTCCCCCATGCTGCGCATGTGGCCTTCGAAGAGACCGAGGGAAACGGAAGCGGCGTCTTGGAAGAGGTGGTTCGACCAGGGGAATGGATAGGGATTGTAGGGGAACGACGATCCGTAGATGGAGGAGCATCCGGTGGCGTTCATGAAGCCCATGTTGGCCCGGCCGGTTTTAGTGGTGCCTTCCTCGTAGCGCCATTTCAGGTCCTTCAGCTTGGCTAGGATGTCGCTCATCCAGGTGAGCCACTCTTGGTCGAGCGGCGAGCCTGCCTGGCCTTCGTCCAGGGCGTTCGCCAAGTCGGAGAGCTTCAGGTCCTTGTCTTGACTGCGCTCGACGACAGCTTTGATGGCGCTTGGGTCGGCGACGTTCACCGTGTCGGCAAGCTTGGCTTTGAGGTGGGTCTCGACGCGGCCAATGAGTTCGTCGAGGTATTCGACGTGCTTTTTGACGCGGCCCTGCATGAGGGCGGTGATGGTGCTGGTGAAAATGTGGAGCACCGATTTCTCGCCGCAGCCAGTGCAGGCTCCGTCGCCGCAGCTCATGGACTGGTAGACGGACTTGTCCATGAGCATCGTTTCGAGGGCGCCGACCTTTTCGTCGATGTCGTCGATGCGCATGAAGTCCTTGGGGGTCGTCGGCAGGTCGAGCCAGTAGTCCCATTCGGACTCCAGCTTGCTGACGCTCTCGGAGGTCTGCTCGATCGTGGTCAGCGCGCCGTCGTCGCAAACGTCGACGCAGAGCATGCAGCCCTTGCAGGTGTAGGGATTGATGGTGATCGCGTAGAGGCCGCCGCTTCCTGGCTGCTTTTTCTCGCGCTGGTCGTAGTAGGGTTTGGTGAAGGCGAACTTGAAGTCGCCCAGGGATTCGCGGAACCACTCGAACTCCTGGATGAGGGCTTCCTTGTCCTCGGTCGCTTCCGCGATGGTGTCGGAGATGGCGTCGACGATCAGCGGGGCGGTCGCGATACTGGCGTCTTCGCGAGATCCGTTGATCGCGTTTGTGGCGGCGCGTAGTTTCTTCTCAACTACACGGACGGCCTTGTGCAGATGCTTCACTTGATGGCCTTGCTTGACGACTCGCTTGATGGTGGTTTCGAAAGCTGCCGAAACGGAGCATGCGAGTCCGGGGATGGCGCTGTCCGGGCAGACCGTGAAGCAGTCGCTGCAGGCGGTACACTTTTCCGGATGCCACACTGGGTGGCGGAAGCGGATCTGCGTCATGTTGCGATAGAGCCCGGTGTTGGCCGGAATCAGAGCGAGGGCGGAGAACGGGTCGGCGACGTGATCGTTGGGTCTGCCACCGAGATAGAAGCTTCCTGTCTGCTCCCAGAAGCGGTGGGTGTCGGTCTTCGGATCGTCGCTGGCCGGCGTGCGCTTGAGCATGAGGGGAAGGTCGGTCTCCTTGCGTGGGGCGGCTTTTTGCGGAGCGGAAACTTCCATTTCCTGCAGCGATACGATTTCGTCGAAACCGCGACGCACGACGCGGATGTTGTCCTCGACGACGCGGGCGCCCTTGCTGCCGAACTTGCGTTCGATCTGCTCGTGGATGGCCTTGAAGAGCCCTTCTTCGGTGAAGTTGGCCGTTTCCATGAGATTCGACGCGGCGAAGAAGGCGCCTTGGAAGGCGATTCCCTGCATGCGGAACTGGAGCTCGGGATCGGTTGCTTCCTCGCGGGCGATCTTGAAGGCGTCGAGATAGACGACCTTGATTTGGTTATCGAGGATGTACTTTTGCGAGTGGACGGGGAAGGACTGCCAGACTGCCTCGGGCGAATCGAGGTCGCTCTGGATGATGAAGGTGCCGCCTTTCTTCAGTCCGAAGAGCGGATTCGAGTGGCTGAATACGTTGGGGTCGGGCGAGAGTACCGTATCCACAAAATGGTACTCGCAATTGATGCGGATGGGCTCCGGCGCGGCGGAGAGGTAGTAGGTGGTGGGCTGGCCCTTCTTTTCCGAGCCGTACTTGGGATTGGCCTTGATGTGGTAGCCGAGAAGCTCGTTGAGCGTGATGGCGAGGTTCTTGCCGGTGGTGATCGCGCCCCACCCGCCGACGGAGTGCATGCGTACGGTGACGGCTCCTTTGGGGAGGAGGTTCGGGTTTTCGCTGCCCTTGACTGCGAGTTCGGCAATGTCGGGGTAGGCCTCGAGGAGGCGCTCCTGATGAATCTGGTTCTTGGGAGAAGGCTTGTTGTAGAGGAAGTCGATGGAGAGGTAGAAGAACTTCTTCTGGGCTCCGTCCGGGAGCATGTTTTCGATGGCTCCGATGATGGCTTCCGGCTGCAGGTCTCGGCTGCCTAGTCCGAAGGAGCAGGAGTAGAGAGGTGGAGCGTCTCCTTGTTTTGAATACGTGGCGTAGTCCGGGTAGGCTTCCTTGCCTTTTTTCGACAGGCCGTTTTCGAGGCACTTGCTGATGACGGCGCGAACTTCGCGAATGACGGGCAGATCCTCGGCAAGAGGTTGGTCGGTGCGTTCCGGGATCACGATCCCTTTTCGGCCCTTGATGATATCGCCGAGCAAGTCGCCTGGGAAAGGCCGGAACATGGTGAGGTCTACGACGCCGACTTTCACGCCGCGCGCTTCGCGCAGGTAGTCGGCCACGGCTTCGGCGGTGCCTTGTATGCTGCCTTGGGCGAGGACCAGGTAGTCTGCGTCCTCGCAGCGGTAAGTGGATACGCGCTTGTATTCGCGGCCGGTTAGGGCGGCGAACTCGGCCATGCACTGGTCTGTGATGGCCGAAATGTGTTCGAAGAAATAGGGTCGCTGGGCTGCGACCGACTGCATGTAGGCGTCCTGGTTTTGGGCGGAGCCGGAGAGGACTGGGTTGTCGACGTCCCAAACCATGGGAACGCGGCGACGCTTTTCGCCGTAGAGGATGCGCTGGGCGGGGGTCGGCGTGTCGATCAGGTCGTCTGGTCGACCGAGGTATTCTTCGATGAGACCGCGCTCGGGAACGAGCAAGGTCTCGATGAGGTGAGTGGTGAGGAAACCGTCTTGGCCGACGGCGCCGGGAGTAAGCGACAGCTCGGCGATCTTGCGTGAGATGATGTTGAGGTCGGCGGCGGCTTGTCCGTTTTTCCCGAGGACTTGGAAGAAGCCGGTATCGTCCATCAGATGGTAGTCATCGTGGCCAGCGTGCACGTTGAGCGTGGTCTTGGTGATGGCTCGGCATCCGACGTTGAGGATGTAGGGCAGGCGCTTGCCGACCGCTCCGTAGAGGGACTCGTGCATGTAGGCGATGCCTTGCCCGGAGGAGAAGTTGGAGGCGCGGAGGCCGGTCATCGACATGCCGGCGGTGACGCCAGCCGCGGCATGCTCGCCTTCGGGCTCGATGAAGATGAGCGGATGCCCGGAGATGTTAATATGGCCCTTGGCCGTTTCTTCGGCCCAGTACTCGCCCATTTGAGTGGAGGGCGTGATTGGGTAGGCTCCGGCTGCGTCGCTGGATTCGCGTTCGCACATGATGACGACGGTGTTGCCATCCATCGCAGCTGGGATTCCGGGATATTTGACGGAGCTTTTCGTAGAGACCATATTCGTATTGGGTGAGTGGGTACTGGATGCTTGCTAGTGAGTGGGAAAAAGGGTGTTTGGCTAAAGTCGGTCTGACTGGATGGGGAGCGGGGTTTTGCGGATGATGCGTTTGGCGGCGGCTCCTTTGGTCGTCTTCTGGTCCTCGAGCCAAACGATGGCGCCGGTGGGGCATCGCTGGATAGGGAGAGGGGTGGCGAGGGCGTTTTTCGTGTAGTCCACGACGGCCAGATTGTTCTCTATTTTGATCAGCCCGCCTGGCGCATCGGCGGCGCAGCGGGCGCAGCCGGTGCAAGCGACTTCGCAATCGGCAAGCGCTTCGTCTCCCTCGGCCAGGCTCTTGCAGGCGACCCAAAGCCGGTGGCTCACGGGTTGGAGCGAAAAGAGATCCAGGGGGCAGGCCTCTACGCAGTCGTTGCAGGCCACGCACTTGTCCTCGTCGACTACCGGCAGGCCGTGTTCATCCATGTGGATCGCGTCGAAATCGCAAGACACCTCGCAATCTGCGAGCCCGAGGCAGCCCCAGGAGCAAGCCTTGCCTCCGCCGCCGGCAGCCAACGCGGCTCGACAGGACTTGAGGCCGCTATAGCGTGAGCGCATGCGAGCGACGTGGTTGCCGCCTGCGCAAGCGAGCCGGGCTACGATCTTCTCCTGCTCTCCGAGCTCCACCCCGAGATAGTCGGCGATAAACGCGGTCATCTCCGGCGGACTGACGGTGCACTTGGCGGGGTTGGCGTCACCCGCGACGCAGGATTCGGCGAATGCTCGGCAGCCGGGACTTCCACACGCTCCGCAATTGGTTTTCGGCAGCATCTCTTCGACTTCGTCGATCCGCGGGTCTTCCGCGACGTGCAGCTTCTTGTTTGCCACGGTGAGCGTTGCGGCGAGGACGAATCCGAGAGAGCCCATGAAAAGGAGGGCTCCCAGCACTATATAGAATGTGGATTCGTTTAACACGATAACCGCCTCCGTCTACGTCGATTATACTAGAGGGAAGTTCGAGGTACGGGTGGTCCGACTCGACTTGTCGACGAATAGGGCGTCCACGTTGGGCAGGCGGTCTACGAATGCCTTGCCTCTCTCGAGGCCCATTACGAAAACGGCGGTGGACAAGGCATCTGCCTCCATGGCGGTGGGAGCGGCGATGGCGACGCTGGAGAGCTGGCTTGGCGAGCGTCCGGTATGCGGGTCCAGGAGATGATGGTGGTCGAAGTCGTCGGTGAAAACGGTTTCGTAGTCTCCGGAAGTTGCCAAGCAGCGGCCTTGCAGCCCCGCGAAGCCGATGAATGCCTCCGTTTCTCGCGGATGCTTGATGCCGATGGTCCATCGATCCTTTTGAACTGGGGTGCCGACGGAGCTGATTTCTCCGCTGTCGATGAGGGCTTGCTGGATGCCGCGGGCCCTCAAGGCCTTGGAAGCGGCGTCGGCTGCATAGCCCTGAGCGATTCCGTTCAGAGTCAGAGCCATGCCTTTTTGGCCGAATGCGACTCGCTCCGGAGAGAGCTCTATGCGTTGCCAATCCACTTTTCTCCGAGCGCTCGCGATCTCACTGCGGGTAGGCAAGCGGCCTTCCTTCGATGCCGCTTCGTAGGCGGCCCAAAGAGGCTGCACCGAAATGTCGAAAGCTCCCGAGGTTTGCTTGGAGAGACGGATCGCCCTCTCTAGCACTTCTCGGAGGAATGGATGAGGATCGGCCAGGTAGCCGTGGAGATTCAGCTGGCTCAACTGGCTTTCAGGCCGGTAGAGGCTCATGACTTGCTCGACCTGCTCGATAGCCTCGAAAGCTTCCGCGAGCGCCCTTTTTGCTGCTGCTGAATCCCGGTGAAAAACTGAAATAACCACTTTTGTCCCAAGGGCTTGTCCAGTTTTGGACACCTTGACCAGCGGACCAGTGAGACTGGAATCTGCGCCGGCCATGGACCGCGACAAATAGCGTGCGCCGCACAGACCTGCTGCTGCGGCTCCGAGAACGCCAAAAACAAACTGCCTTCGCTTCACTTCTCCTGGAGGGTTGGAAATCTGAAAGGGTGGATAATTGAGGCCTAATGCGAATATTAGACCCTCTTCTTGAAAAGGGCTAAAAGATAAAATTAAATAATAAAAGAGTAAAGTAGTATTATTGGGTTATTTTGCACTTTTTTCGAGAGATTCGGTTCTGGCGTTGCCAATCTTCGTAGATTCGTCGCGTGCCGCGTAGCGTCGGCTATCGAAGTTTGGCAGGCCAGGAGCGGGGTGCGCGGACTTTTTAGTAACCTTACCAAAGAGTTTGTTTAAGATGTTTTAGATCAATGACTTGTGTAGAGAATTGTGTCTTGCAGGCTGTTTGCGCCTGCGTCTCATACGTTCCCTCGACAGAACTGTGTCTGCCGTAGAAGTCCTTCCGGAAAGCCAACGCGCGTTTCCTTCAGCGGCGAGGGCTTCAGGGAATTCTTCGCACTGCTGGAATGGCTGTTGCCCCTGACCGGTCAACCCGGTAAAGGCGTGCAAGCTCAACGAGCTCGACGGCTCTTCGCCTGGTGGGGCTTTTCGGTTCTAATCCCGCGACCACCTTCGCCAGTACCTACCTGTGAGCGTGCCCACGCCCTACCGCAAGCTGCTCGCCATCCTGTACCGATGCCTGGCGGACTTGGCATCTCGTCCGAAAAATTGCATGACGGGAGCATTCTTTGCTGGGAAACGATTAGGCGAGACGCTCAATCGACGAGCTCAGGTTCTTTGACAAGCACTCTCCGGGTGCGATTGAAAGCGTGTCCTCTGATGGGCAGAGGTAGGGCCCGACCGTCCCGCCGACCGCGGGAGCCGCAGGAGAATGGATCCTGCAACACGGCTCCCGCATTTGCGCATAAGCGTCAACTTAACGTAAGAAGCATCCTTTGGAGGGCAACGCTCCGTCGTTGCCGCACCGGTTATTCCCCTTGTAGGCTCCGCGGCAATGACGGAGCATTGCCCTCCAGTACGACACTTTTTGGCTTAAGTTGACGCCAATGCGCATTTGCGGGACGATCGGGCCCTACCAGGACAACATTTCATTCGCACCCGCCCTCCCCGAGCGACTGAAATCAACAAAGTGGAGCTAAGGTTTTCAATACAGCGAGCGGAAGGAAAAAGGCGCAGTGATCGAAGATCACTGCGCCTCTATAATTATCAAGTTTACTGAAGCAGATGCTTCGCTAGTTCGGAGTCTAGAATTCGAATTTCGCTGATAATATAAACTCTCGAGGCAAAGTCGGCGCGTAGCGCGTCACGACTGGTATAGGCGGAGAGGAGCCTATTTCATCGGCTGGTATGCGGTCTACCGCCTCTTGAGCAACAGGATCGCGATTGTCGAAGAGATTGCGGATATTGAGCCTCAACGTCATATCGATATTCTTGCCAAAGAGCTCTTTGAACTTGTAGCTGGCAAACGCATCGAATTCCAAGGTTTCATCGCCTTCGATAGGTCGAGTGGCATCGAACTTCGGCTTTTCCGTGACAGGATTGAGCGCGCTTAAAAAGCCGATGGAAGGAGCGGACCGCCAGCGAGTAGCTCCACCGATGGTCAGGCCGTCAAACCGTCCTTCGTTGAAGGCGTAGCGGGTATTGACGTTGACGCGGTATTCGCGGATTTGCGGATTGGGAAGCCCTTCCAGGTCCTTTGCCAGCTCCGCTCTTTCCAGAATGAGGCGGTTCGCGTAAAACTCTTCCCACGTTCTTCCGTCGCTTAGGCGTTGAGTGTGAGGGAACAGCGATTCATAGAGAGCTGCACGCGAGTCGAGATAATCGAGCACATCGGTTCCTACGTTGGAATTGATGGATTCCGTCTGAGAAGCATTGGCCTTCAAGAACCAATTGTCGGTAATCTGATATTCGACATCTATCTCGATGCCCTCCGAGGTCAGATCGGTAAATGATCGGGTATCGTTGCTGAGACTTTTGGCGAATTGAGCAGTAGGTCCGGTATAGCCGATAGCCTCGAGAAAGGCTACGTTTCGGGTCGGATCGGATTCCGTCCCCAAAGCAGGCAGGTTCAGCTCGCCGTTCCAACGATTCCCCATGTGACCCGTGAAAGCTGTCGGAAACTGGTAGGTAAGGCCGTTCTCCTCGATAATATTTTTTCTCCACTCGACGTCATTTACGAGGCCACTATTAAAGAAATTAGCGATATTGGCCTCAAATCCATTGATTCTCCAGCGAGCGATAAGCTCAACGGAGATATTGTTGACGTTTTGCAGCTCGTTTTCGAACCAATTGACCTTAACTCTCAACTTGTTTTCGAGAAGACTCATCGAGAAACCGTAGTCCTTGCCATCGCCAATCTGGGCGTCGAGGACGCGGCCGGTAATCGAGCGCAGCGGCTGCGGATTGAAGTTGCTAGACTCTTGATAGTGAGCCGAGAGAAAGCTCAAAGGTCCTGCTCCATGAGCAACTACTCCTCGGGTGCGCGTGTTGGTCTTGAAACTGTAGTCCTCGAATTCCTCACCAATCTCGACGGAGGTAGGCAAAGTCACCAAACCGGTTTCAGGATCCCGCGGGACATTGTTTGAGAAGCGCGTTGTGGTATCTTCGCGATAGCCAACGGAGAAAACGAGATGACCTTCGAGCAACGAGCTTTGTATTACGCCAAGACCCGAATCAAGCTCCCTGAAATGAGCGGTAGCGCCATTCCCTAGCTCAAATCGGGTGACGACGTCTCCATCAAATGGGACCCAGGACCCGTCGGGCGCCGGGGCAAGCAGACCGCTCCAAGTGGAGGAGAGAAGATCAGGTCTCACTTGCTTCTGCAGGCCCGCAACCTCCCCAGGCCGAGCAGGGTCATCAATATATATTACCCGCCGAATCCGTCGCCCTCCGGTCACCTTGTTTTCGTAAAGGGGAACGCCATCGATAGTCGGATCGTTGACGACAAGCTCGACGATGCGGTCCCGTAAGATTTCCGTTTCGTTTTTCTCTCCCATCAGCGCGATCTGATGACGTCCCAGCCAACGGGCCCAGCCGTCGGTCTTCTCAGTGAAATCGAAGGTATAAGACGCAGTAGCCCGAGCAACCTCGGTGTCGATCGACTCCACCTGCCCCCAAGGCTCTGACAAGATGGCTAAACGCCCGAAGTTCGGGTTGGGTTCGCCGTTTAGAAGCACTTCATTGATATCGATGAAGGGAGCGGCTTCCGCTCCGCGACCTTGAGAGAGGAATAGCTGATGATAGTTCTCGTTATGGTAGGCCAACTCGACATACAAATCCTTTAGGATACGCTGGCTAAGCGATATATCGAGAATATTGGCCTCGTCATCCGCAAAGACGCTGTTCTGAGAGTTATAGAACACAGGGAAGACGGAATTGTCGAGCAGACTGGTTTTCGTATTGGCCCCAAAACCCAGCCCTCCTGAGTTCTCTAGAAGGCCGGCGCTACGCCTAAGCTGCGCAGTGCTGGACTCAAGAGTCCCGTCACCGGTCCCGTCACCGTCAAATTCTCCATTTCTAGTAAACCCGATCGGCGATGCCAGACTTCCATCTGCGTTGCTGAAGATCACGACCTCATCATAAGGGATAGTCCTGGCGCCAGAGCTAGCCTCTGGCGTGACCACTCCGTCGACCTTATATTCTCTCGTGAGCGGATCGTACGAAGGTCTGCCAGCATCTATCCAAGCAGTCAAATGGTCAGGGATGTACCAGGTACGCGAGCGCGAGGCATCTACATCGATCTCCTCGTAGGAAATATCGATTCGCGTGCCTTCGAATGGATCGAATCCTATGGCTCCGTAGAATCGATCGTCGCGATCGTAAGTAGGATGGAATATCGTCTCCTCGCTGTCCCTCAAGCCAGCGATGACAACGGCAAGCTTGTCCTCCCATAAAACCTTATTGTAGGAGAAAGCGAAGCGATGACTGCCTAGATTGTCGAACGCGACGTCTATAGTGCCTCCATCCTCATAGTTCGCCCGCAAGGGGGAGGACTCGACGATGCCCGTAGGACTTCCCAAGCCGAACAAAATGGAATTGGGTCCACGGCTGTAGGTTAGACGTCCCATGTTGTAAGTATCGATTGGGGAGGCGACCGTGAAGTAGTTGCGCGTATTGTCCGGAGCTCGCAGGCCGCGTACACGCGTTTGGTTGCCCGGCTTGGTGAGTTGGCCTTCGTTGTCGAAGTCCACCCCGTCGGCCACGTCCGTATATTCAAGGGACCCCTCCGCATTGCTGGCGTAGAGCGCAGCATCGGAGAGGTTGTTGATCGCATTGTCCTCCAAGAACTCCTTGGTGTAGACTTCTATAGAGGCAGCCAGATCTCTGGTCGGGGTCTTGAAGCGCGTGCCGGCCAGCGTACTGTTCGAGCGCCAGCCTTCGTCTTCGGACGCTTCGACGACAAACGGGCTCAGAGAGAATATATCTTCTTCATTGTCATCCTGGGCAGATACGGGGGATGCTGCCGCGCTTATGGCGGCGGTCAAAGCCGTGGCAAGCATTCGTTTGCTGCGGCTCGAGGGGTCTTTTTCGGTTTGCGGTTTAGTCATTGGTACGAGTGTTTGGTTGCGTGGTCCTGCAACTGCCGAAGGGTCTGACCGCTTTACTGCGAAGGCGCCGGTCTCGCCGTCTCCGACGAAGGCGAGCTCGGTGCCTTTGAGCATGAGCCCGAGGGCCACGCTTGGATTCATCAGTCCCTTTACCTCGTTTGTTCGTATGCCTCTTACCGCTTTGGGGCTGTATAATATGCTTACCTTCGCTTGCCTGGAGAAGCTTTTGAGCGTCTTGGAAGCAGCATCTGCTCCAATGTCGAAAACCTGAATTTCTTCAGCGGACATCGAGGTAGATAAAAACATCAGCAGGCACGCGATAAGCGCGAGTGCCCGGCCAATGGTTTGGCTTGCTAGATACATGCTTGGGTAGCGGTGGGGTGACTACGAGCATCGAGGTTTTGCAGGGTTGTCACTTATGCCAAACCTCGACTTTCCGATTTCCCTCAAGAAAAGTTTGAAAAAGTTTCTAAAAACTAGCGCAACGGCTTTTTATTGCAACCTTTCTCGGGTTTCCCCTGAGGTACTGTGTTCTTCGTAGCCCGGATCCCGCAGAGCGGGACCGCGTCCGTTACGTTTCTTATCTTCATCTTCATCTTTGTCCTGGGATGAGGATGAAGATGAGGAAGGGGATGATGAGGGCGAAACCGCGGACGCGGGATCCGCGCTACGAAGAGCGCCCGGCCCTGCGGAGACATAATGATCTAGCAAAGCTAGGCTAAGGCCTCGCTTCTGTCGGCTTGCGCAATACGATCCGCTTATCCTGGCGATGCCACTCTACTGTGATGCCGAAGCCGGCTTTCAGCATGCGGGCGAAGCCTTCTACATTGTCGGACCAAAAAGAGCTGCTCAGTTCCAGAGACTCGATGGACGGATCCGCGATCACGAGTTTTATGGAAGGGTTGCTTCTATTGAATTCCGCGACGATCTCGCTCAAGGGAGTCGATTCGAAGTCAAGCAGGCGAGGTTGCCACAGGAGAGCTTCGGCCTGCTCGGCTTGAGTGAGCGAGATCACTTCCAGCTTTGGCTTGCCGGCCTTCAGGGTCATGATTGCGCGCTGCCCTACCTCGAGTTGCGGCGCCTCGTCGGCGAGCTCCCTGGAAGGCTCAGGCAGGCGAGGCGCGACGCTTACGATCCCCTCCGTGACGATCACGTCGACGACATCTTCGGCGTAGCGAACGTTGAATGCCGTGCCCACCGCGCGAACGTCGATCTTTCCTACGTCTACGATGAACGGCCGACTCGGATCCTTGGCGACATCGAAATTCGCTTCGCCGCTCGACAGAAGTACCCGTCTTTCGGTGGCGGTGATCCTGGTCTCGACTCTGGCGCCCCGGTTCAGCTCGATCACGGAGCCGTCCTCCAGTCTCTGCTGCTGGATGCGGGCTACGAAGCTCAGCGCCTCCTCCGAGGAAAACAGATCCTCTCCTTTCTGCCTTGGCCAAAACAGCACGGACAAGGCGATCGCGAAAACGGCGGCGACTCCGTAGAAGCTCTTTGCGGTTAGGAACCGCCAGATATGGCCTTTTCGCTGCGAGGGATCCCTGGCTCCCGGCAAGTCTGGATCGGCCATCGCGTCGTACGAGGTTTGCAGACCGGCCAGGCGGTTCAACTCGCCAGCGGTCCATTGGAAGAAAGCCATCGCTTTGCCATGCCGCGGATCCTCGCTGAGCCATTGGGTGTAAGCGTCCTGTTCCTCCGGAGTGAGTCCGCGTTCATTGGCGATCGTCCAGTTCGAGGCAATTTCCTCGATTTCTTCGGATTCGCTATTGTTTGAGTGAGAACTTTTCATTCTTGGAACCGGGAGACATAGCCGTTTTTGCGAAAGTATTCGGCGCATTTGCGCAGGCCGATCGCGCTCTGCGCCTCGACCGTCTTCACGGTAATCCCCATTTTTTCGGCGACTTCCTTTTGGGAAAACCCATAGATCCGTCGCAGGATTACGACTTGGCGGCAACGCTCGGGCAGAGAGCGGATGGATTCGACAAGCTGGGCCAGCTCTTCCTTTTGGCCGGCGGCTTCCAGAGGGTTGTTGACGTCGTCGATGATACTCAAGGGATCGACGGCTCTGAATCCTTTCGGCCTCACGTAATCCATGTGACGCAGTTGGTTGAGGCAGTAGTTCTTAGCGGTTACGAAGAGGTAGGCCCGAGGGTTTGCGATCGGTCCGGACTCGTGCGCTTTCAGCATGCGGGTGAAGGTCTCTTGCACCACGTCGTCTACGTCGCTGATCGTGGGAAAACGACGGCTGAGCCAAATCCGAAGAATCCTCTCGTGAGGAAGGACTTCTTCGATAAACCACTGCTCTTGATCTGTACTTTTGCGTTCCATTGATCAGCTGCGAGAACTGCCGCTTCGCAAATACAACACCTGGGTTCGCGAAATCACTAAACAACAATGTTCCAAGTTGGGCAAAAAGTTGTGCTAGCTGGGGTATTCCCCTATGGATGGTGTTCAGGGCCACGACCTGCTTGGCATCGATTTCCGTTCGATTGTGGAGGTCCATCAATCCGTTTCGATTTTCAGATAGTAGCGAGTGTGCTTGAGCGTGCCGGTTTTGGCAAGGGCTCCTTTTTGGACGAGATCGGTCAAGTCCCGCGTGGCAGTGGCGCGCGAAGTCTTGGTGATCGAGATATAGTGTCCCTTTTGCATGAGCCGAATACCACCGCTAATTGGCTCAAGAATCAATTTGCAATGAGCCGAATGTGAAGAGATATTCGGCTCGTGGACTATAACTGGCAACAAGCGGATTGGCCTTACTTTCGCTTTGATCTTTCTGGGATCGAAAGCGCCTTGTTTGCGTTTGCCGACAAAGCCGGCCAGGTCAGCGGTATGCTGAAAGGCTTGCCCGACGCGACTCGGATGGAAGCGATCCTGCAGATAATGATCTGCGAAGCCCTGAAGACTTCGGAGATCGAG
Source organism: Pelagicoccus sp. (assembly GCA_028284635.1). Taxonomy (GTDB): domain Bacteria; phylum Verrucomicrobiota; class Verrucomicrobiia; order Opitutales; family Opitutaceae; genus Pelagicoccus. Next base: position 21,646 of record JANQRJ010000078.1, on the reverse strand, counting down.
GGCGAATACCTTAGCCGCCAAGACGTAATGTCGTCGATGCGGAATCAGCTCGGTCTCAACGAGCCACTCGAGCGAATCAATGACAAGGCCTCAGAGGGAGCTGCCGAGTTGATGGCCGCGGTACGCAATACGTGGGCCGAGCCTTTGGACGAGACCACGCTCCTTTCGTGGCATAGGATGCTGATGAAGGGCTCAAGCGGCATTGAGGTCGGGGCGTGGCGTGCGGACGAGGCTGCTATGCAAATCGTGTCGAACCCGCACGGAAAGATGAAAGTCCATTTCGAGGCTCCTCCATCGAGCCGAGTGCCCGATGAAATGCGGGGTTTCGTAGATTGGTTCAATCTCAGCGAACGAATCATCGTTCATGCGCCCGTAAGAGCGGCAATTGCTCATCTCTATTTCGAGAGCATTCATCCTTTCGAGGACGGGAACGGCAGGATTGGTCGCGCGATATCGGAAAAGGCTCTTTCCCAAAACTTAGGACGTCCGGTAGTTCTCAGCCTGTCTCGAACCATTGAAGCTAGCAAAAAAGAGTACTATGATGCTTTGGAGAAAGCTCAGAAATCGAATGAAATAAGTTTGTGGATACGTTATTTTGTACAGATGGCTTTGACTGCTCAGGAAGACGCGGAGCGGCAAGTAGAGTTTGTTTTGCGAAAAACGAAGCTCTTTGACCGCTTCAAGGATATCCTGAACGACCGGCAGCTGAAAGTCGTGAGACGCATGCTCGACGAAGGGCCCGATGGGTTTGAAGGAGACATGAGCGCCCGGAAGTATATTTCGATTGCCGGGACCTCGAAGGCCACGGCCACGCGAGACCTTCAACGGTTGGTGGAGCTAGGGGTTTTCGTTCCAGTAGGCGGTGGTCGTAGTACGCGCTACGGCCTGCTTTTGTGAAGCTGGAAAGTCGGCGCTCGGAAGGTTCTTATACGGAATCAGGCTGCTTTTAACGTAGCGCGTAGCTTTCGAAGTCGGACCGTAGCTCGAAGCTCGCGTCCTTCGAAGGGCATTGCAGGATCCGCCATCGTTCCGCTGCCCGCTTCTGCGCAAACAAAACTTCAACGTTGAAGTTTTGTTTGCGCAGGGGAATCGCTTTGGAAAGCGGGATGCGGGAAGCTTGGCCTGTCTTCTAAATGCTGGGGGCGTGGGGGACGATACTTGATGGGATGGTTGAATGGGCGCAGGGTTTTGACCTTTGGTTGCGATGAGGAGAATCGGAAAGTGGTTTTCGGGCGTTTGCTTGGGGGCGGCCTTGGCCGCCCTGTTTTGGCGTTTTGGGGCTGAGGAGGAATTTGCCCAGCCGGTGGTGGAGACTGCTCCGGTTTCGAGAGCGACTGAGGCAGCGGAGCGGTCGGACTCCGCTGTGCTTGCGGGATTGGCCTTGGAGGAGTCCAGCGCCTTGGAGCGACGCAGCGCGGTTTTGCAGGAGCGGCTGGATTGGCCTCGGGGCTCGGCTTCGGGGAAGAGGGTTCGCTTGCTCGAGGCGCCGGACTTCGCGTTTCCGATTCGGGTGGAGAAGCATCTGCGGGTGGATGAGGCGACGGGCGAGACGGTCGTTTTCGAAGAACTGGAGATGGCGGCGAATAGGGTGGTGGCTCGCTTTCGTCCGGGGATTTCGTTGGAGGAGATCGAGGCGCGGTTGAGCTTGGTCGGGGCGCGGGTCTTGCGTCAGCTGGGTTCGCGGCCGGTTTACGAGCTGGCCTTGGCTGACTCGGATCTGGATGCGGTGCCGCGCGGGCTGGAGCAGCTGGGCAGCAGCGGTTTTCTGGAGGATGTAATCGAGTATGTGGAGCCCAACTACATCGTTCATACGATGGTGGCGCCGGATGATCCTTCCTACCTGGATGGCAGTCTCTGGGGGCTTAGCAACACCGGCCAGAATGGCGGAACGGCGGATGTGGATATCGATGCGCCGGAGGGCTGGGATATCCGCCGCGATGCGAGTCCGGTGATCGTCGCGGTGATCGATACGGGCATCAACTATCAGCATCAGGATCTCGTATCCAACGTATGGGTAAACCCGGGCGAGATTGCGGACAATGGAATCGACGACGACGGAAACGGCTATATCGACGACGTGCACGGGATCAACGTGATCACGGGTTCGGGCGATCCGCTAGACGACAACGGCCACGGCAGCCATGTCGCGGGCACGATTGGAGCGGCGGGCGACGATGGGGTTGGTGTAGTGGGCGTGGCTTGGCAGGCCCGGATTCTAGGAGCGAAGTTTCTTTCTTCCGCGGGTAGTGGTTCGACGGCGGATGCGGTGGCTTGCGTGGACTATGCCGTGGAGATGGGAGCTTCCGTTCTCAACAACAGCTGGGGCGGCGGCGGCTTTTCGCAGGCCTTGGCTGATTCGATCGAAGCGGCGAGCGAGGCTGGAGTGGTCTTCGTGGCGGCGGCGGGCAACGCGGGTTCGGACAACGATGCGAAGCCGGTCTATCCAGCGAACTACGACTTGCCCAACGTGCTTTCGGTGGCTTCGATCACGCGAACGGGAGAGCTGTCGGGGTTTTCCAACTACGGTATTGAAAGCGTGGATATCGCGGCTCCGGGTTCGAGTATCCTCTCGTGTTGGCAGGGGGAAACGGATGCCTACAAGACGGTGAGCGGCACGTCGATGGCCACGCCTCATGCGAGTGGCATTCTGGCTCTGCTTTACGCGGAGTTTGGGTCGGAGCCGATGCTGAACCAGATCAACCGCTTGAAGTTCGGCGCGGTCCTGCGGCAGAGCCTAGCGAGTCGGGTCGATCGCGGGTCGGTCGCCAATCTTGCCGCGTCGCTCGGTTTGACCGAGGCCCCGTTTCCGCCGGTGCTAACGAGCCGTTTGCCGCGCTCGCTGGTTTTGCCGGTTGGCCAAGTGGCGGTTCTGGAAGCGGAGGTGATGAGCGATTCGCCGGTGAGCTACCAGTGGTATTTCGAGGATGCGCCGATCGATGGGGAGACGGAATCGCGTTTGGAGATCGTTTCGTTGGAGGCTGCCGATTCGGGGATCTATAAGGTGGTGGCGCAGAACGAAGATGGTTCGACGCAAACTCAAGCTCGGCTTTGGGCTCTCGAGCCGCAGGCGGACTTGCAGGCGGCTGCGGACTCCGAGTTCGTCTCGCTGCTTTCGTATGGCAGCGCGACGTGGCAGGTTTACGACTTCGATTCGGTTGTAGGGGAAACTTCGATACGATCGGGCGAAATTCTCGATTCCGAGGAGTCGAACCTGGTGGCCCGTCTCGAGGGACCGGGCGAGCTGAGCTTTTCCTGGCGACTTTCCTCGGAGGCGTTTTTCGATTTCGGAAGGCTTTTCGTCGATGGGCAGCCGGTGGCTGCGGCTCCGTTCAATGGGGACTGGCGTCGCGAGACAGTGGCGCTGGAGGAGGCCAGGATCTATCAGGTCGAGTGGAGATACGCGAAGGACCTCTCGGCCAGCGCCGGACAGGACGCCTTGTTTGTGGATGCCTTGCAATACGTTCGGGCGGCGGAGAGCGCCCCGTTGATCGTGGAACAACCGCTTGGGGCGACGGTGGGGCCGGGAGCTTCCTACGAGCTGTCGGTGCAGGCCTTGGGGGAGGGACTGAGCTACGCTTGGTCGTTCGAAGGAGTGGATCTGCCTGGGGAGAACCAGGCGACCTTGCTGCTTGAGAATGTGGATGCGTTGGACGCTGGTGGATACAGGGCGCTTGTCAGCAACGCGTTCGGCAGCGCTGGCAGCGAGGTGGCGGAGATCGAGGTGGCAGGGGTTCCGGCATCGGTTGCAGTGCCGCCGCAGAGCGTAGTTGCCACGCCTGGACAGGACGTCGTTTTGAGCGTGGAGGCTGCGGGGGCGTTGCCGATTTCGTATCAATGGTTTTTCGAGGACGAAGCGATTGCGGGAGCGAATGGCCCCGAGTTGCTTCTGGCGTCGGTGGGCGAATCGGCGGAGGGTGCCTATCGGGTGGAGGTTTCCAATGCGTTCATGGCCCAGGCGGTTTCCAGCATGGAGGCGCTTTTATCTTTGGAGCGGGCGTCGGTGGGGCCGGTTTTCGTCAAGGATCCGCAGTCGACGGTTTTAAAGGCGGGGGAGGAACTTCGCCTTTCTGGAGTGGCGGAGGGATCGCTGCCTATGCTGTATCAGTGGTTCAAGGACGACGTGGCGCTCGTAGGCGCGACGGAACGGACTTTGGTTGTTCCGGAAGCTGCGGCCGAAGACTCTGGCAGCTATCGTTTGGAGGCCCGCAATGGAGTGGGCGAAGCTCGCAGCGCTTCGGCCGAGGCTTTGGTCTTGACGGGCGTCGACGAGGCTCTGGATCTGGACGGCGTGGCATGGGAGCTTGGCGGCGGAGGGCACTTCTTTTCCCAGTCGGTAGTGACCTACGATGGGGTGGATGCCTTGCAGAGTTCGGCTTTTGCGGGCGGCTTTTTCGAGGTGGCGAGTTTGACTGCTACGGTTGAGGGACCGGGGAATCTTGCTTGGCGTTGGAAGCAGGAGGATTCGCTGGGCTTTGGCGCGGCGCGGCTATTCGTCGATTCGAATCCGGTCGGGATCTTGAGCAGCACGGCTGACTGGCAGCGGCAGTTTGCGCGGCTGGGCGAGGGCAGTCACGAGGTCTCGATCGTGTACACTTATGGGCATGGGGCGATTTTGTGGCTGGACGATTTCGAGGTTCTGCCGGAGCCGGTTTTGTACGCTTCGCCGGAGTCGCGGGTCTACGAGTTGGGAGATCCCGTTACGCTGCGGGCGGATGCTTTTGGCGCGGGAACGCTTGGCTACCAATGGTTCAAGGGGGCGACGGCGCTGCCGGGCGAGACGGGAACGGAGCTGGATTTGGGGACAGCGGATCTTTCGGATGTGGGGAGCTACCGAGTTGAGGTGAGCAATGCGTTTGGCGTGACTGCGAGCGTGCCTGTGGAGGTCGAGGTAGTGGAGGACGTGGGGGAGCTGATTGGCGATGGCAGCCTGATTTTGCAGATGGATCCTGGCGATCCGTGGATCGTGACGCCTGGGGCTGGCGGTGGCTACGATCTGCGTAGCGGATCGGTGGGTGCGAATGGGGAGTCTTGGCTCGAGATCGTGGCGGAGGGTCCTGCGACTTTGGTATTCGATTGGCGGATACAGGATACGAGCTGCTGTCCGGTTTTGGTCTTGAGCGAAGACGGCTCCACGGTTTGGTCGGGCCGGACGTTTGGCCCGGCAGTGGCGGAGCCGGTATTCTCGCGGGAGGCGGTCTCGATCGGGGCGGGTTCGCATGTCTTTCGTTGGACGTATCGGCCAAGCTCGGGAGCGACGGCGGCTTTGGGGTTCGCGGTTCTGGGCGACATCTCGCTGGAATCCGGACCTGTGGTGAGCCGACAGCCGACTCCCGTTACGGCGATCGAGGGCAGTCCGGCCAGCTTTTCGATCCAGGCCTTGGGGATTTCGGAGCTGAGCTACCAGTGGTATCGGGGCGAGGAGATTCTGGCAGGCGCGACTGCGAGCTCGTTGAGCCTGACCGAGGTCGATTCGTCATTGGAGGGCGAATACAGATGTCTGGTGACGGACGTTTCGGGAGCGTCGGTTTTTTCGCAATCGGCTGCGTTGACGGTGATCGGCGGCTTCTATGGCGCGGTGGAGGTGGAGCAGGGTTCGTTTCGCCAGAGCGGGGCGTTTTGGCTGCCGGTGTTGGACGATTCGTTCGTGGGGGGCGATGCTTTGTCGTTGACGGTCGGTCCGGACGATCCGCTTTCGACGCTGACGCTCGATTTGAGCTTCGAGAGCGAGGAGCGGCTGGCGGTGGCGTTTCGCTTGAAAGCGGTCGGCTTGAGCGGAACGGGACGGGTGCGGGTGACGGAGTCGGGCGGCAAGTCGCGAGTGTTTTGGGACGATGCGGACTGGGTAGAGGTGGTTTTGCCCTTGGGCCGGGCGGGAAACAGTTCGGTGAGCTGGACGGTGGGACGCTTGTCTGTCGGCAGCTTGGAGCCGATACAGGTATGGCTCGATTCGATACGGGTGTTGCGTTCTCCGGTGGCCTACGAGGAGCCGGAGTCGGTGGCAGACTATTGGGGCGGCGTGGCGGAGTTCGATGCGGATATGGTGGGGGCGGAGCCGATGGAGTTTCGCTGGTCTTTCGAGTCGGAGCCGATTGGCGATTGGTCTTCAGAGTCGGTTTTGCCTGGGGTGGGAATTGGTTTGTCGTCGCTGGGCGGATACGCGTTGCGGACGCGCAACGCGTTTGAGGAGAGCGTTTCGGGCGTTGCGAGACTGGAGCGTTTGGGACCGGAGTTTGGGGCTGCGGTTGGACTGCCAGGCTCGGCGCTCTGGACTTCGGGGGACGGCTTGTGGGAGGTGGAGACGGAGATTTCTCGCGTGGGCGAGGCGTCGTTGACGGCGAAGTCCTTGGGCCCGGACCAGGATTCGAAGTTGCGTTGGATGGTGAGAGGACCGGGTCGAGTGGAGTTCTTTTGGAAGCTGGCGACCCCGACGAATTCCGATCGCCTGTTTCTCTATGGCGACGGGCGGCAGATCAACGGTTTGTATGGGAGCAGCGACTGGGTGAAGGTTTCGGTCGACGTGACGGACGACCAGCTTCACGAGCTTGAGGTGAGGCTGATCAATTTCGATCGTCCGGCGGAGAGCGCGGGGCAGGGCTGGGTCGATGGGATTCGGTTTTTTGGCGATGGAGTGTTGGACTACGGGGATTGGGCAGACGTGGTATTCGATGGGGCAGGCTTGAGTGCGGAGCAGGTGGCCTGGGATGGCGACTCGGATGGCGACGGTCTGGCGAATTTCGTGGAATACGGCTTGGGCTTGAGTCCGTTTGCTCCGAGCGCTTTGCCCGAGGCGCGGCTGGTTGATGTGGGGGACGGGGCTCGTTTCGAGGCGAGATTTCCGGCGCGGCCGGGAGCTAGGGATGTGGCGTTTGGCTTGGAGATAAGCCAGGATCTCGTGGAATGGTTCCCACTGCGTACCACTCGTACGGAGGGTCCCGGCGAGTCGGGCTTCGAGGTTTCGCTGAGTTATGTCGTGGGGCCCGAGCTAGTGGTTTCGCCTCTGTACGTACGTCTGGGGGTGTACTACTTGGGGGGGGCAGAATAGAGCTGGCCTGAGCGGAACAATTCAACCTATTGTCGGTTAAGGATCGCGTATAGCTTCTCAGATCAAAACCTCCTCTCGCTCCTTTATGCCGTATCCTCGTTCCCGCAATCCGTCCCTCGATCGCGTCCTGCGTCTGGGGCTTTCTCGGACCATGCTTGGCGTCTCTTGCGCCTTGTCGCTAGCCGGCTGCACGTCGGTGGACGCCCAGCGGCGAGTCGAGGTGACCTTCGAGAGCGTTTCCGAGATCGCCTTCGAGCTTTCGCAGGAAGCCTACCGCGAGCCCAGGCCCCAGCCGGAAGCGTTGAAGCAGCTCAGCTACGACGACTATTTCAAGATAGGCTTCAAGCATGACAGCTACCTCTGGCGCTCGGAGGGTTTGCCTTTCGGTCTCGGCTTCTTCCATCCGGGCTTTCTGCATTCGGATCGGGTGAAGATTCGGGAGTTTACGCCGACGCACGAGCAAAACGTGCCTTTCTCGAGCAGCTTCTTCCACTACGGCGATCCGGCGGTCGAGGAATCGCTTCCTTCCGGCCTGGATTTCACCGGCTTTCGGCTCTCGTCCTCGGTGGGCAACGAGGGGGAGTATCGCGAAGTCGCCTCTTTTCTGGGGGCGAGCTATTTTCGGGGAACGGGTTACGACCAGACCTACGGCACTTCGGCCCGGGGAGTGGCGATCGATTCCGGGATGGCTAGCGCGGAGGAGTTTCCGCGTTTCACGGAATTCTGGCTGGGCAAGCCGTTGGCCAATTCCCGAGATCTGCGGATGTTTGCCTTGCTGGAGGGCCCGAGTGTGACGGGGGCTTTCGAGTTTGTGATCCGACCGGGCCCGGAGACGACTATGGACGTGAGGGCGCGTTTCTTCATGCGCGAGGAAGTGGAGAGCTTCGGAGTGGCTCCGCTGACCAGCATGTTCTGGCGTGGGGAGAACCGTCCCGCCTTCGAGATAGACTATCGGCCGGAAGTGCACGATTCAGATGGCTTGGTGGTGCTCGAGCGTGGCTCGATGCCTGTCTGGCGGGCTCTGGATCTGGATGACCAGACTCGCCTGTCCTACTTCCAGGTCAGCCAGTTCGAAGGTTTTGGATTGATGCAGCGAGACCGGGACTTCGAAAGCTATCAGGACATGGAGGCGCTCTACCATCGTCGCGCCTCAGTGTGGGTCGAGGCGAAGGGCGATTGGGGCCCGGGCTTCGTAAAGCTGATCGAGTTGCCGACCAGAGACGAATTTCAGGACAACATCGTGGCCTACTGGGAGCCGGCTGTCCTGCCTGAGAAAGGCGCGTCGTTGGAATTCGAATACACGCTTCACTGGAGTTCCGTCGCCGCGCCGCGCGACTATCCGCCGGCTCGGGTGGTGGCCACGCGTATCGGCGAAAGCCATTCCTATCCCGGCACCCATATTCTCGTGGTGGACTTCGCGGGCGGGCCGGATGGCGTGGGCGAGCCGTCGCTTGTCGCGGCTATGGAGGGGCCTTCCGCCATCGTGGACAAGCAAGTGGTTTGGAATCCCTACGCGCGGACTTGGCGGGCTACCTTGCGGGTCAACTCGGTCAAGCCGACCGACTTGCCGGTGGAGATGCGCTGCCAATTGATGTTCGAGGATGGGAGTTCTTCGGAAATCTGGGCCTACCAATGGACACTCGCCGATTTATAGCGCCGCGCTCCGACAGCTTCGTCGACTGGAGCGATGCCTACGCTCGGGTCGAAAGCTACTTCTTTGCGTTGCGTATCCAAAATCGCCTGCTGCTAAGCCAGCTCGTGGCCCTGGTGCTTTCTCGGGCGTCGAAGCGCCTGACGGCCGATGCCAATCTCCGCCCGACGGTTGCTGCCATGGAGGAGGCGAACCGAGTGGTCGAGGATTGGTTCGAGGACGTGCTCGAGGCGGCTGGGGTAGATACGTCGGAGGTGGCGTCGCGCGGGCGACTTGCCCTTTTCCTGGCAGACCTGCCGACGCGTTGGCAAAACGAGTTTCTGCAAGCCGGGCCGTGGCCGTCCGCCTTCCTCTCTGCGATCCGTTCCTCCTACCTGCGCACCGGACCGGAGTTTCGCAAGACGAGCATGACCCCGCGCGATATCGATCTCGGTCCGGTCTCCGCCGTGGCGGGCGAGACGTGGCGGGTCATCGATCGCTGGCCGATCATAGGCGCCTTGCTGGTTTGGGCTTCCTACATTGGGGTGATCGGCCTGATCCTCTACCTCCTGCATTAGAACGCAATGAAAGGTCTGAAAGTCTTTTTCGATTTGCAGCGCCTGCTGTTCTTTATGGTTTCGGTGCTGTTCACTGCGGTGCCGACTATCCTGTTTGGCAATCTGCTTTGGCGGTCCGGAATCGTGCCAGGGCTTCTTCCGTTGACGGCCCTGTTTGCCGTGCTGAACTGGAATATCGCCTGGGGCGCAACCCATGCTTTGATTGGCTTCTGCGAACGTCGCTTCGGGCGGCGCGATCGCGATGCGGGTCGGGAGCTCGACGAGAACCCCGGCAGCGTTGCCATCGTCTTGCCGGTCTACAACGAGGACCCGCGTCGCGTCTTTGCCGGGCTCAAGACGATGTACGAGTCCCTGGTGCGTACGGGAGCTTCGGATGTATTCGATTTCTTCGTACTGAGTGACTCGACCAAGCCGGAACGCTGGCTGGAGGAAGAGCACATCTGGGCTACGCTTTGCCGCGATCTAGGTGCCTTTGGCCGCATCAACTACCGTCGCCGTTTAGTGAATACGGACAAGAAGGCAGGCAATCTGCTGGAGTTTTGCGAAAGCTGGGGACCGCGTTACCGCTACATGATCACTCTCGATGCGGACAGTATCCTCTCTGGGGATACTATTCTCGAGCTCTATCGTCGCATGGAGGCGAATCCACGCTACGGCATCCTGCAGACCGCCCCGAAAATCGTCTACGCCGAGTCCTTCTGGGGACGGCTGCAGCAGTTTTCCAACCATTTCTACGGGCCGGTCTTCTGCTCGGGGCTGAACTTCTGGCAAGGCGGGCAGGGCAACTACTGGGGCCACAACGCGATTATCCGCTTGGCTCCTTTCATGGAACATTGCGCTCTGCCGGACTTGCCTGGCCGGGAGCCGTTTGGCGGCAAGATCCTAAGCCATGACTTCGTGGAGGCCGCTCTCATGCAGCGGGCCGGTTTCGAGGTACGCTTGGCTCACGATCTGGAAGGCAGCTACGAGGAGTGTCCGCAGGACGTCATCGAGCATGCCAAGCGCGACCGTCGGTGGTGCCAGGGAAACATGCAGCACTTCTGGCTGCTATTCTCGCGCGGGCTCACCTTTGCCAGCCGCCTGCATCTGGCCAACGGCATCATGGGCTACGCCTCCTCGCTGCTATGGGCCTGCTTCCTGGTGCTCGGCGGGATCATGGTCTTCAACCGCGTGCGCAGCAATCTTTCGGTTCTGCCCACTCATGGCATCGGCAAGCTCTTCGAGCTGCCTCTGGCCCAGCATTCGCTGCTGGTGGCGGCGATAACCCTCAGCCTGCTTTTTCTGCCCAAGATCCTGGCCTTGTTGGATGCGCTTTCGAGTAGGGGGCGGGCTGCCCGCTTCGGCGGCATGCTTAGCTGTCTGCTCGGCACGTTTCTCGAGTCGCTCTGCTCCGCCTTGATCGCTCCGGTCATGATGCTTTATCACGCGAAGTTCGTGCTCTTCACCGCCTTTGGAAAAGGGGTCGGCTGGACCACGCAGAATCGTTCGGCGGGCGACGGACTGCGACTGAGAGATGCCCTCGCGGAGCACGGCGTTCACAGTTTGATCGGGATCGTGGCTACGCTGTTGGCGGCCCAAGTGAGTCCCTGGTTTCTTTTCTGGATGCTGCCGGTGAGTGGTTCGCTCGCGATCTCGCCCCTAGTCTCCTGGGCCTTCAGCAAGCCCTCGCTCGGCCAGCGGCTCAAGCGTATGATGATTTTGGTTACGCCCGAGGAAATAGATCCCGCTCGCGAGCTCGTCGATACGGAAGCCTTCGCGGAAACTCTGACGACGACGAACTGGCTTTTCGAAAACGAAGGAGAGGAAGCGGCCATTATGAACGCGGTCGTCGATCCCTACGTCAATGCCATCCGAGCCACCCTTGCTCGGGAGGCCGTGGCAGATGCCAGTCCCCCGGAGGGCAACGCCGAACACCTCGGTCTGATGTTTCTTTTGGAAGGCCCGCAAGCCCTGAATGAGGACGAGCGGAAGTCCCTGCTTTCCAATCCCGATGCGATGCTCGAAGCCCATCGCCTCGCCTGGACGCTCGATCCGTCTCAGCTGGATCCCGCCTGGGCTCCCTTCTTCCGCCGCTACGTCCAAGTCGCGTAACAATCTTCATCTGCTTCTACTTCTTCATCTTCTTCTAAAAAGAAGGAAGGGGATGAAGAAGCGGAAGCAGAAGCAGATGAAGATGCCGATTAGCGTTGCCCCGCGCGAAGACCGACTGGACGATACGGCCTACTATGTCAGATCGAATCGAAATCAATATCCCCGACAATCTGCGAAACATGAAGGGCTCCTTTTCCGGAACCTTCGGCATTGTCGCGATCGTGGCGCTCGTCTGGGCCGGCATCACTAGCGTCTACACTGTCCCTGCCGAGTCTCAGGGCGTCGTTCTTCGCTTCGGAAAGTACATCGACACCGTCGAGCCGGGCCTGCGCTTCAAGCTGCCCTTCGGCATCGATACGGTCTCGGTGGTCACCGTGCAGCGCCAGCTCAAGCAGGAATTCGGCTTCGGCACTGCCGGGGCGACCGACCCCAACCAGTATTCGCCCAGCCGGAACGAGCAAGCTATGGAGCGCAGCATGGTGACCGGCGACCTGAACGCCGCCACCGTGGAGTGGATCGTGCAGTACCGCATCCAGGATCCGAAACAGTTTCTCTTCGAGGTGCGCGATCCCAAGGACACCCTGCGCGACATCTCCGAATCCGTCATGCGTACCGTGGTGGGCGACCGAACCGTGGACGAGGTCATCACCGTCGGCCGTCAGGAGATCGCGGTCGTAGCCCTGGAAAAGATGCAGGAGCTGGTCGACCGCTACGAGCTCGGTCTTCGCATAGACCGCGTCGAGCTGCAGAACGTCAATCCCCCCGAGCAGGTGCGTCCCTCCTTCAACGAAGTCAATCAAGCCCAGCAGGAGCGCGAGAACCTTATCAATCTCGCCAACGGCGAGTACAACAAAGTCATCCCGCGAGCCCGAGGCCAGGCCGAGCAGTCCATCCAGGCTGCCGAAGGCTACGCTCTCAAGCGCGTCAACGAAGCCGAGGGCAATGTCGCCCGCTTCCGGGCCCTGCTCGAGGAATACGTCAAAGCTTCCGATGTCACCAAGACGCGCATGTATCTCGAAACGATGCAGGACGTCGTCTCCGGGATAGACAAGAAGGTCGTGCTGGACAGCGAAGCCAGCTCTGTGCTGCCCCTGCTGCAGCTTCAGCCCCAAAACTAGAAAAAGCTACCAGAGACAGCCAACATGAAGCAAACAGCCGCTATTTCCTCTCTTATCATACTGCTCGCCGCAGCAGTTGTCGCATACAACTCCTTCTTCACCGTCAATGAGACCGAACAGGTCATCCTCACCCAATTCGGAGAAGTCGTGGGCGAACCGGTCACCGAGGCCGGACTGCACTTCAAGATTCCCTTCATCCAGAAGCCTCACGTAATTGAAAGACGGATACTCGACTGGGATGGCCAGGCCACCGAGATGCCGACCAAAGACAAGACCTTCATCGAGGTCGACACCTTCGCCCGCTGGAAGATCGCCGACCCCAAGCAGTTCTTCCTGCGGCTGCGCTCTGAGCGTCGAGCCCAGTCCCGCCTGAACGACATCCTGCGCTCCGCCACTCTGAGCGCCATAGCCAAGCACGATCTGGTCGAAGTCGTACGCTCGACCAAGGGCCGCGAACCCGCCATTGACGAAAGCGTTGCGGCGGACACCGAAAGCTTCGGCAAGCTGCCCGATATTGCAAAGGGCCGCGTGGCCATCGAGGAAGAGATCTTCGGGTCCGCCCGGGCCGACCTCGAAGGCTTCGGCATCGAGCTGCTCGACGTGCGCTTCAAGCGGATCAATTATCACGACAGCGTACAGCGCAGCATCTTCCAGCGCATGATCTCCGAGCGTCAGCAGATCGCCGCCCGCTTTCGTTCGGAAGGTCAAGGCGAGGCTGCCAAGATCAGCGGCCGTCGCGAGCGCGACCTCCAGCAGATCGAGTCCGAGGCCTACCGAACCGTGCTAGAGATCCGCGGCAAGGCTGACGCTCGAGCTACGGAGATCTATTCCGCCGCCTACAACCAGTCTGATGACGCGGTGGAATTCTACCGCTTCCTCAAGTCGCTCGAGGCCTACGAAACCATGCTCGAAGGCGACACCACCCTCGTGCTCACTACCGACAGCGATCTGTTCAAGTTCCTCAAGTCCATCGACGGCAAGTAGCAAGCCGTAGCGCGGAGCTTCAGCCCGCGTCCGCGATTCGCCCTCATCATTCCCCTTCCTCATCTTCATCCCAGGATAAAGATGAGGATGAAGAAGATGATGAGGATAAGAAACAACGCGGACGCGGGCTTGTAGCTGAAGCTCCGCGCTACGTCAGCCTAGTAGAAGAACCGCCGAAAGCTCCACCAGCCGGCCCAGACTCCTATCAGAGAGAGCAGTCCACTGGTGAAAAAGGCGGTCATCACCCCGCCAAACTGGCTGCCTGCCCACCAGCCGAGATAGCTGAAGGTGGTCATGCCCACGAAGATGCAGAGCTTTTGCATACTCTTGCTATCGACCAGCCGCGGCTTCGGCTTGAAGTTGCGCACTGGTTGCATCTGTTTTTAAAAGGATTCGAGCTAATCCTCCTCCTAATCGCTGCCGCCGTCAAAGATCGGACAAGAGAAGGGAAGCGAATCTTCCTATAATCTTCACTCGACAAAAAGATATTACATGGTAAGGCATTAAAAATGCTGACCTTCGTCGAGCATCCAAGCTTTACCAAACAGATAGCTGCCTTGATGGCGGATGACGAGTATGCCCGATTCCAACAGGATCTAGCAGCGAGTCCCGAAGCCGGGGACGTCATCCCCGGACTTGGTGGACTTCGCAAGGTCCGCCATGGCGCGAAAGGCAAAGGGAAGCGAGGAGGGGCTCGGATGATCTATCTCCTTCTTCCTCTCGATGGTATTGTGTACCTCTTCTACGCTTACACCAAGGGTGACGTCGAGGATATGAGCCCCGAGCAGAAGAAACGGCTGGCGAAGGCGGTCGAGGAGATAAAGGAGCACTATGAGAAAAGGAGACTTAAGAATGACAAAAGCAAAAGAGATCGAGTTCAACGCCGATGACCTGATCGCTTCCGTCGAAGACGTGAAGGATCACGTCAAGGGCAAGCGCAAGGTGACCTTGCGCACGACCGAGGTCAGCTTGCCTGACCCAGCTCCCGAGGTTACGCCTGAGGAGATCGCCGCTGCTCGGCAATCCCTGAATGTTAGCCAGCCGGTTTTCGCTCGACTGCTCAACGTTCCGACGGTTACGGCAGTCAGCTGGGAAAAGGGGAGGCGCCGCCCGTCTGGTGCCGCTTTACGCCTGCTCCAGATTGCTAGGAAGCATCCAGAGGCGTTGCTTGAGTCCTAGCTCTTTCGTTCAACCAGCAGGTTTGGGCAGCGTGATCTCTCCTCGGGCGATTTTGGCGAGGGTGTCGGCGTAGAGCAGGTGCTCTTGTTTCAGCACGCGGGCCTGCAGGCTCTCGGGCGTGTCGTCAGGTAGGACGGGCACGCGTGCTTGCTGGAGAATAGGGCCGTCGTCGTAGACTTCGTTGACAAGGTGCACGGTGGCGCCGGACTCGGCTTCGCCTGCGGCGATCACGGCCTCGTGCACATGCATGCCGTACATGCCGCGACCGCCGAATTTCGGCAGGAGTGCCGGGTGGATGTTCAGGATGCGGTCTCGGTAGTGGGCAAGTGTCGCCGGGCCGATTTTCTTCATGTAGCCGGCCAGGATGACGAGTTCCGTTCCGGCGGCGCTCAGGGCGTCTCGGATCGCGAAGTCGAGGGCTGCTGGCTCGGGGTGGCTTCTTGCGTTGAGCACTTGGGCCGGCATGCCGTGACGCTCGGCTCGCTGCAGAGCGCCGGCGCCTGGGTTGTTGCAGATCAGTAGGGCGGGGTCGGCCGCTATGGCGCCGCTAGCGCAGCCGTCGAGGATGGCTTGCATGTTGCTGCCGCCGTGCGATGCGAGGAAAGCGATTTTCACCATGGCTGAGTATCTCGAATTCTCTTCGCCATTTTAACCCAAGTAGTGGGCTCCGATGGCGACGAGGCCAGCGGCGAAACAGTACAGGGCGAAGTAGATCAGCTTGCCCTTGGTCACTATTGCGATCATCCAGCGGCAGGCTAAGGCGCCGGATATGAAGGCGGCGATGAAGCCGGCGGCGAGGGGCAGCGCCGCGACGGAGCTCTCCGCTATGCCGCCGTCAACTACGTCTTTGGCGTTCGCTCCGATGATCGGGATCAGGACCATGAGAAAGGAGAAGCGGGCTACCTTGTTCTTGTCGACGCCTAGCAGCAGTCCGGTGGCTATGGTCGAGCCGGAGCGCGAGATGCCCGGTACGACGGCGATGGCTTGGGCGACGCCGATGATCAGGGCGGAGCGCAAGGTGACGGGCCCACCCTCCTTTGGGGCGTAGTAGGTGAAGGCGAGCAAGCCCCCGGTGAACAGCAGCATCCCGCCGACGAGCAGGACGTTTCCGTTGAAGAGGCTTTCCACTTGATCCTTGAAGAACAGGCCGATGATCACGACCGGGATGGAGGAAACGAGGAGAAGCCCGATGAAGCTCTTTTCGTCGTTCCAGCCCTTTTTGCCGAGCCCGCCAAGCAGGCCCAGAATGTCCTTCCAGAAGATGACGATCGTCGAAAGCACGGTCGCGCCGTGAACCACGACTGAGAAGGTCACGTCCTCCTTGGCCTCGAGGCCGAGAATGGCTTTGCCGAGCTCCAGATGCCCACTGCTGCTTACCGGCAGAAACTCGGTGAGACCTTGGATGATGCCGAGGATGATGGCTTCTAGAAGAGACATGGCCGGGACTGTGGCTGCCTAAGGTCCGCGTGTGAATCGCAAAATTGGGCGGGTATTGTTCCGCGTTTTCACAAACGCGGCTACAGGTGGAGGAGCTGGTCGGCCATGGTCTGGGCTTGGGCCGCATAACTGCCTCCGAAGAGGCAGACGTGGTTGAGGCAGTGGTAGAGGTTGTAGAGGGTCTTGCGGCGGTGGTAGCCGGAGGCGAGGGAAGCCTCGGCTTGGTAGGCGGCGTAGAAGTCAGGGGGGAAGCCGCCGAAGAATTCGGTGAAGGCGAGGTCGGCTTCGCGGTCGCCCCAGTAGCAGGCAGGGTCGAAGAGAAATGGCTGTCCGTCCGCATCGAAGGCGACGTTGCCGGACCAGAGGTCGCCGTGCAGCAAAGAGGGTTTTGGGGTGTGGCCTTCGAGGAGCTCTGGCAAGGCGTCGAGCAGTTTGGCCTCGCTTCGAAGGGCGAATCCTCGCTTTCGGCAGAGCTGCAGCATGGGTTCGAGTCGGGCCGTTCGGAAGAAGTCGATCCAGTTTTCGGATACGGGATTTCCTTGCGGGGAAGCTCCGATGAAGTTGTCTCGCGTCCAGCCGAATCGGGCTTGTTCGATCGCGTGCAGATCGGCTAGCTGCTGGCCGAGCTTGGTCCAGCTGGCTTGCTGAGGCGGTTTGGACTCGATGTATTCGAGAATGAGATACGATTGGGTGGCGGATTCCGTTTGGGCGACGACCTCCGGGACGCGAATGGTTCCGCTGTCGCCGAGTTCCTCGAGGCCGAGCGCTTCAGCAGCGAAGTTCTCGCGGAACGCGAGGGCGTTCGTCTTCAGAAAGAAGCTGCGTTTGCTGTCGGAGATGCGTTGGGCCTGGCTGATGCAGCCTCCGCCGATGGGCTGGCTGTGGGCGAGGTGGAAGGGCTCGTTCGTGGCGTCGGCGATTGCGGCTTCGATGTGGGACTGGTCGGTCATGGAAGCTGTTCGGACGGCCCGGCGGTCCGTCGAGGGATTGATCTTGCATTGAGGACGCGGGCTAAAGCTCCGCGCTACTTTTTGATTTCCGCGAGGATTTGGGCGCAGCCGTCTTCGAGCAGGTCGAGGACGTGTTCGAAGCCTTGACTGCCGCCGTAGTACGGGTCGGGCACTTCTGTATCCGAATGTTGGACACAGTAGTCGCAGAAGCGTTTGACCTTGTGGCGGTTTTCGTCGGTGGCGAGTGCCATGAGATCCTGATGGTTTGCCTCGTCCATGGCGAGAATCAGGTCGAAGCGGTCCAGGTCCTGGGCGGCGACCTGTCGGGCTGAACCGCTCATGGGCAGGCCGCGCTTGCGACCGGCAGAACTCATGCGAGCGTCTGGGGGATTGCCGGCATGGTAGCCTATGGTGCCTGCGGAGTCGCAGAGCACGTGGTCGTCGAGGCCTTCGTCCTGGAGCAGCTTCCGCATGACGTTTTCCCCGGCGGGCGAGCGGCAGATGTTTCCCATGCAGACGAAGAGCAGAGAAGTGATGGCGGGACTGGGATTCTTCATTTTTTCGGGGCAGAGTAGGCGAAGCGTGGGCGATTTCAACGCGCCAGATTGTGTTTGCGACTTGGGATTCGGAGGACTAGGTTCGAGGCTATGATCGAGGTTATCAAGAAAGCTGTACTGGCCGGGGTTGGCGCCGCGGCGATCACCACGGAAAAGGCCGAGAAGGCCTTGAACGAACTGGTAGAGAAAGGGAAGCTCTCGGCGAGCGATGCCAAGGAAGCTGCCCAGCGGATTTCAGAGGAGGGCAAGAAGGAGTTCGAGGAGGCGTCCAAGTCTCTGGAGTCCAGCTTCAACTCCCTGCTGGCCAAGCTGGGTAAGGGCCAGGCCGAGCGTATCGAGAACCTGGAGTCGAAGGTCGCGACCTTGGAGGCGCGTTTGGCTGCCCAGGAAGCTGCTTTGGCGACGGAGGAGAAGGGCTCCTGACGGGCGTATGGCTGTCGCCCAATGTAGCCGCGTTCGTGAGAACGCGGAAAACATGTGGATGTCCCTAGCGCGAGACGAGAAACGCATGTTTTTCGCGTGTTTTCCGCTACTTTGTCGGCTGTCGCCTCAGTACTCACGAACGCGGCTACAGGATGTGGGGCTAGAGTTATAGATGGCGCTTAAACCCATCGAGTTTCTGCACAACGCGGTGCGGGCCAAGGAGATCGTGACTGTGCTGGCCCGCAACGGTTTTGCTGATCTGCTGCAGAAGCTCGACCTGCCGCCGCGTTTGCTTAAGGCGTTTGGCGGAGCCAGCACGCCTCGCTACAACCAGTGGCAGCGTACGCGTATGGTGGCGGAGCAGCTGGGGCCTACCTTCGTCAAGATCGGCCAGCTGCTCAGCATGCGGCCGGACGTGATTCCGGAGGCTTTGATCGTGGAACTGCGCAAGTTGCGGGAGCAGGTGCCGCCTGTATCCTTCGAATCGATACGACCGATTGTCGAAGAGGGTTTGGGACAGAGCTTGGAGAGCGTGTTTTCGGAGTTCGAGGAGACGGCGACCGCCGGCGCCTCGATGGCCCAGGTGCACAGGGCCCGTCTGAGGGCGAATGGCATGGAGGTTGCGGTGAAGGTGCAGCGTCCTGGACTAGAGAAGGTGATCGACGCGGACTTGGGTATTCTCATGTGGTTTGCGGAGCAGGCGCACGAGCGGGTGGAGGATCTGAAGCCGGTGAACCTCCCGGCGGTGGTCGAGGCGATGAGGGAGAGTCTGGAGCGGGAGCTCGATTTTCGGCGGGAGGCTCGCAGTCTGGATTTCTTCGCCGCCCGCAACGCTCATCCGGAAGAGGTGATGGCTCCGGAAGTCTTTAGCGAACTGAGCTCTCGCCGCGTGCTGGTGATGGAGTGGATCGAGGGGCGGGGGCTCGACGAGATCGACCCGGATAGCGAACAGGCTCGCAACCTGGCCCGCAGCGGGTCGAAGTCGCTTTTCAACCAGATCCTCATCCTCGGCTACTTCCATGCCGATCCGCACGCGGGCAACTTGCGAGTGTTGGCGGACGGACGCCTCTGTCTGCTAGACTGGGGCATGACGGGACAGCTCACCCAGCGTATGCGCTATGGGCTGGTGGATCTCTTTCTCGCCTTCGTGAAGGCGGATGCCGAGGCGGTTACGCGCATCGCCATCAGCCTGGCCGATTCGGGCGAGGCGATCGATCGTCGCAGCATGGAGCGCGACGTGAATCTGGCGATCAGCGAGCACTACGATCCGGTGACGGGCGAAGGCGACGTCGGTCGGGCGATTATAAAACTGCTCTACGTATTCGGACGCAATGGAGTGGACCTAGCCCGCGACTACTCTTTGATGGCCAAGGCCATTCTCTGTATCGAGGAAATGGGGACGAAGCTCGACGCGGATTACAATTTGAAGGGCGAATTCGAGCCCGTGCTCAAGGAACTGATACGCGAGCGTCGAAGCCCGAAGCGTGCGGCGACGGGGTTGAGGGACGCGCTTTTCATCGGGCTCGAGCAGATGAAGTCCATTCCCGAGGAAGCCCTTCGCTTGCTCAAGCGAGCGGAAAAGGGCCAGTTGAAGCTCAATCTGCATCACAGAGGACTGGAAGATCTGGACGAAGCGATCAGCGATGCGAGCAATAAGATAACCCTTGGCATCATCATCGGCTGCCTCCTGGTGGCATCTTCGCTTATCGTGACCTCCGGCGTACCACCTATCGTATTTGGATTTCCGATACTGGGAATCGTGGGCTACGTGCTTTCGTTTCTTCTGGGGATCTATGTGGCCTTCGATATCCTGCGTGGGCCGCCGAAGTAGGGGCACCGGTAGCGCGGAGCTTCAGCCCGCGTCCACAGAAGAAATTGCAGGATCGATATTTCGCGGACGCGGGCTGAAGCTCCGCGCTACCGGCAGGTGTCACTCGTCTGCCAGCCGGATGCGCTCTAGCGTTTCGTCGAGTTCGACGACGAGGGTGGTGTAAGTCCATTTGCCGTCGATCTTTTCGCCTTCGAGGTAGATGATGCCGGAGCCGATGGGGCCGGAGATGGGGATGTTGATCGCTGCTTCTCCGGTGTCGTTTTCCAGATCGATTCTTCCGGTTGCCAGGTAGCCTGCTTCGATGGGCGTGCCGAGGGCGGCTTGGACTTCGGGGTTTTCCTGGGCCAGCTCCAGAGCGAAGGCATAGGGCTCGGAGTTCTTGAGCATGGAGAAGGCAAGATGGATTACGACGGCGATTCCACCTGCTAGGATGGCGAGGGTGACGAGGCAGCCGGAGGGCATTGCCCAGAGCCAGTTTCGTCGCAACCAGCTGCGTGGCGGATTGGCGGGTTGGTCTCGCGAGTCGCTCATCTTTTGACAGTAGATTGGTGGGGAAGCGCTTTCGGTGTCAATTCTCTCGCTTTTGGCTTTCCTCGTCTGGGGGCCTGAGCTTGTCTCGGTGGCATGTCAGCAGCTCCTTTCATTTACGTTTCCGGTTCGGACGACTACCTGGCATCGCGTTTGGCGAGCGGGATCTGGGCGGAGATGACGCAGGAGGTTGCCGACGACTTTTCGGTGGAGATCGTCAATGGCCGGGCTGGCAAGGTCGACGAGGTGGCCGAGGCGGTGAATCGCTTTCGCGACGCGGTGCAGACGCTCGGCTTGTTTGGCGGACGGCGCGTAGTCTGGCTTAAAGACGTGAGCTTTCTGGCGGACAATCCGATGGGTCGCGCCGAAGGCACGCAGAAGCTCTGCGAGGATTTGAAGGAGATTTTGGATACAGTGAATCCGGATGAGGCTGGCGTGCTGATTTCCGCTTCTCCGGTGGATCGCCGCAAGCGCTTCGCCAAGTACCTTGAGAAGACGGGCGACTATCGCCCTTCGGGTGGGATGGATGCCAAAGGCAATGGCGTCGAAACCCTGCTTGCCGCTTTGCAAGCGGAGTGCGCGAGCATGGGGGTAACCATCGCTCAGGACGCCGCCCAGGCTCTGATCGGCAAGATCAATGGCAACACGCGTCTGCTAGTCGAGGAGGTCCGCAAGCTGGGCACCTATTTGGGCAAGGAGGGCGCGGAGATCACGGCGAAGCTGGTGACCGAGCTGACGCCGAGTTTTGGCGAAGGAGATTTCTTCGAAACGACGGAGGCTTTTTTCTCGCGCGACATCGACTGGACCTTGGCCGCGTTGCGCCGCCACTTCTTCTCGGGCAACGATGCCCGGCCGATCATCTCGTCGCTGCAAAACCGCAACCGTCTGCTCATCCAACTTCGGTCGTTGATGGATGGCGGCGAGATCGAGGCTGGGGGTCGCGGCATCAGTAAGCCGATGTTCGAGAAGGCTGCGGCCAAGTATTCGGAATTCTATGACGGGCTTTCCGAGAAGAGCGGCTTCAATGTCTTTACCCAGAATCTTTGGTATATGGGAAAGCTGGTCGGCTCGGGAAAGCTGCCCACGCTCAAGGCCTTGCTTGATCACCAGCTGGATTTCGTCCGCGCGTTCGAGGAGATCGTGGAAAGGCCGAACGAACAGGAGGAAGCTCTGAGAGCGATGGCGATCCGGTGTTTGGCTGCGTAGCTGCCCTTGGTTAGCTGGTGGAAATGTAGGGCCGGCGCTTGCCGCCGTGCCGCAGAGAACGGATCAAACCAACGCGGCGCGGCGGCAAGCGC
>JANQRJ010000075.1 GCA_028284635.1 Pelagicoccus sp. | reverse complement strand
TGGATCAAACCAACGCGGCGCGGCGGCAAGCGCCGGCCCTACATTTCTACCATCTAACTAGGTAGAGCTAAACGTTTCCCTTTTATGTCGATATATCCTATTTAGGATAGCTGCGAAGAAGACCTGCTTGTAGCTCTTGCCGAGCAGTGCGACTTTTCGATGCGCGTTCGGTCTTGCCTCAACGGCTGCCGTTCGCTTCGACGCTCGGGCTGCAGCAGCTCGGTGTCGGTCTGCGACGCCTAAAACTATCAGTTGTTATGAAGAATAGAGTGAAGCCATCGTTGCTGATTTGGAAAACGGTCTGCGCGGTCCTGTTCGCTTCGGCGTCGAGCGGTTGCCTGGCATCGGAGTCGAGCGAAGGGCGCCTCAATGCCCTGATGATCGTCGTGGACGATTTGCGCCCGCAACTCGCGTGCTATGGCGAATCGCAGATGCTGACGCCAAACATGGACCGGCTTGCGGCGGAGGGCGTGCTGTTCGAAAGAGCCTATTGTCAGAAGGCGGTCTGCACGCCATCGCGCAGCTCGTTTCTTACAGGAATGCGCCCGCAGCAGGCGGGGCCGGCGTTTGCGGACTACTTCCGCGACTTTTTGCCCAATGCGGTTACCTTGCCGGAAGCCTTCAAGCATGCCGGCTATCATACCGAAAGTATCGGCAAGGTGTTTCACTTGAGGGACCCTCGATCGTGGAGCGTGCCAGAGTGGGTTCCCGAAGCGGAGGTAGCCTATCCCATTTACGCTGGCGAGGCAGCGCTTGCGGAGCAGCGCGCCGTGATCGCTTCGGGCGATGTCAAAGTCAAGGAAGACATATGGTGGGGACGAGGCGGCAAGTGGGTTCCGACTTGGCTGGTCGAAAAGACCGAAGGCCCCGAAGAGAAGCTCTTGGATGTGGCGATCGCCGACCGGGCGGTCGAACGCCTAGGGTTGCTAGACGCGGACGAGCCTTTCTTCATGGCCGTCGGCTTCTTCAGTCCGCACCTGCCATTCATCGCTCCAAAGCGCTATTTCGATCTTTACCCGCTCGATTCTATAGAACTCCCTCCGGAGTTCGATCGGCAACTGCCGAAGAAGGCGCCGGCTATTGCCGCTAATGGAAACAATATCGCTCGCTTCTCGGACATGCCGGACGAGTCGCGACCGATTTCCGAAGACTCGGCAAGGCGAGCCATTCAAGGCTACTATGCAGCTGTGAGCTACGTAGACGATCAGATTGGCAAAGTGCTTAACGCTTTGGATAATAAGGGAGTGGAGGAAGACACGATTGTCGTTCTGTTCTCCGATCACGGATACCATTTGTGGGATCACGGACAATGGGAGAAGCAGACGAATTTCGAACAAGCGACGCGCGTACCCATGATTGTAAGACATCCTAAGTCGAGCAGCGCTGGGGCGAGAGCCAACGGTTTGGTGGAGCTAGTGGATATCTATCCTACATTGGCGGAGCTGTGCTCGATAGAGGCGCCGGAAGGCTTGGCGGGAACCAGTTTCGCGCCCTTGCTGCAAGCGCCTGAAGGGGAGGGGAAGCCGTTTGCCTTTAGCGAGTTCGATCGTCGACGCGGTCGCATCCTTGGGCGCAGCATACGCTCGCCTCGCTATCGCTATACGGAATGGCAGGGCGAGGGAGTGTTCGCGGAGGAGCTCTACGACTACGAGATCGACCCGAAGGAACTCGTGAATCGAGCGGACGCGGAGGAATATGAAGCTGTTAAAAAGCGTTTAGCGGCCGAGCTGAATCGTTCAAAGGATTGACTCCGATGCCAGAGCGCGTGTCGCCCTATGGGTGCGACTAAAATTGTATCCTGTAGACGCTTTAAGTCGGTGGACCATGTTTTTGCTGCTTCTCAAAACGATGATTTTGCCCTTAATGATTTTGCTTCTTCCCATCCTCCTAGGCGGCTGCAGGAGCTTTTTTTGCAAAATCGTTTTTCGGCAAAATCATTGTCCGAATCGCCGCATGGTAGGACATGGTTTTCCGCGCAGCAGCTCGGCTCTGGCTTGCCTGCCTACAGCGAAGGTTTCAGCTTCTGTAAATCAAGCGCGTAACGTTGCGTTCTTAATTTACGGAAGCGATGAGGCATGGCTGCTACGGATATGGCAATGATAGCTGGCCTGCTGGCTCTATTTCGAAGGGGGCGTGTGGGCGATTTGGTTGGAGCAGGTTCCGGTCTTTTCGTATTCCGTGAGGTTCTCGAGCGTCGTTTCCGCTATGTTGGCGAGGGCTTCCTTGGTGAAAAAGCCCTGGTGTCCGGTGATGATGACGTTCGGGAACGTATTCAACCTGGCGAACACGTCGTCCTGGATCACGAGTCCCGAAAGGTCCTCGAAAAAGATGTCCTCTTCTTCCTCGTAGACGTCCAGACCGAGGTGTCCGATCTTTCCGCTCTTGAGGCCGGAGATCACGGCCTTGGCATCGACGAGGGCTCCTCGACTGGTGTTGATGAGAGTGACGCCTGGCTGCATCTTTTCGATAGCCGTCTCGTCGATAAGGTGATAGGTATCCGGATTTAGGGGACAGTGAAGAGTGATGACCTGGGAGCTGGAATAGATCTCGTCTATCGAGGCGTAGCGGGCTCCAAGCTTTTCGTACTCGGGGTTGGGGTACGGGTCGTGGGCCAGGATTTCGCAGCCGAAGCCTTTGAGAATGCGCGTGACGATGACGCCTATTTTTCCAGTCCCGATGACGCCGACGGTCAGGCCGTGGATGTCGAACCCCAAGAGGCCGTCGAGCGAGAAGTTTCCGTCCCGCACTCGATTGTAGGCTTTATGGACCTTTCGATTGAGGGCCAGAAGCAGAGCGAGGGTGTGCTCCGCCACCGCGTAAGGCGAGTAGGCGGGCACGCGCGCGACCATTATGCCGTGTCTCGCCGCTGCGGCTAGGTCTACGTTGTTGTATCCGGCGCAGCGCAGGGCTATGAGGCGGACGCCCATTTTTGCGAGTCGCGAAATCAGATGCTCGTTGAGCTGGTCGTTGACGAAGACGCATATCGCCTTGTATCCATCGGCGAGCGGCAAGGTTGTCTCGTCTAGATGCGGCTCGAAATAGTGGAGCTCATGGCGATGGCTTTCGTTCGCCTTGTCGAAGAAGCGGCGATCGTAGGGCTTGGTGTTGAAGAATGCGGTCTTCATAGGGATCTGTGGCGCTTGTCGGTCTCGTGGCTCGCGGACTAGGTGTTCTCTGGCTCGCGATAGAGGGCTACGACTTTGCTGTAGTCGAGAGAATCCGGTGGCTGTGTCAGAAGTTCGCTGTTCTATGCATTATCGAAATAGGCCCCATTAGTTTGCCGTGAAATCGGTCGAGCTCCTGAAGAAAGGTAGCGAATTTGAATTATTATTTCTAATAGTTATCTGTCTTAAGATAAGTTTTATTGTTCATTGAGCTGGGATGAGTGTAGTCTAATACCCCAGCGGAAGTTCGAACCGCTTGAGAGAGCTACAGCCATTTCAGCCTATGAGTACGGCAACCTTAAACTATCCGATAGAGGATGCGGAAGCTGCGTCTATCGAAATCGCGAAGCACGTGGACAAGTGGCGAGATCAGGAGGGCAACCTGATCATGATCCTTCACGAGATTCAGGATGAGCACGGCTACGTTCCCAGGCAGATCTCGATGGAATTGGCAAACGAGCTGGACGTCAGCTTGGCGCGTATTTATGAAGTCATTACGTTCTACCAGTACTTCAAGCTGACTCCCCCAGGTAGATGCAATATCGCGGTGTGCAATGGCACGGCGTGCTATTTGAAGGGCGCAGCCCACATCCTTTCGCAACTTGAATCGAAGCTCGATATCAAGGAAGGCGAGACTACCGAAGATCGAGCGTTTCATTTGGAGACGGTGAGGTGCATTGGCTGTTGCGGCATGTCGCCTTCGCTTAGCATCGACGGCAAGACTTACGGGCGGGTGCGAAGTTCGGATATTTCGGAACTCCTGGAAGAAGCTAGTAAAGAGAAAGGCTTGCGATGACTTTGGAAGAGCTGGATTCCTATCAACGGACTAATGGGAAGTCTAAAAACTGGATACGCGTAGGCTTGGATACAGGCGGCATAGCGGCTGGGGGCAAGGAGGTCTTGGCTTCGTTGCGCGAGGAAAAGGATGACGCTGGCTATGAGGTCGACATTCGGTCGTGCGGATCGTGCGGCTTGTCGTTTGCAGACCCGACTGTCGAGGTGCAAGTGGAGGGAATGCCGACGATGCTTTATGGAGCGGTCGACGCTAAGACGGCTCCCCTTATTTTGAGGGAACACATCGGCAAGGGTCATTTGCTAGACGATCATGTCATGGCCACGCGGAAACGGGCGACGAGTTTGGATGGAGAGAAGCAGACCGCCGTCTTGGTCATGGATACATGCGTAGTCGGAGGAGATAAGACCAAGTTCTTCCAAGCTTCATTCGAGCAGGAGTTGAAGGTCCACGGATTTGGCGATGAGATAAGAGTCTATCGGGCCTTTGACATGGGTCTTTATGATCGTGGACTCTGCGCCCAGCTCTTTCCTTCGGGCGTCACGTTTTCCAATGTTCTCTCGCCCGATATTCGCCGCATAATCAAAGACTGCCTTGTAGAGGGAAAGATCGTCGAAGATCTGCTCGAAAGCGAATCGGATCCTCAAGCCCGAGTCGTGCTTCGCAATTGCGGGAAGATCGATCCGGACAGCCTTGAAGATAGCTTGAGGAACGGCGGTTATCGAGGCTTGCGCAGGGCGCTGACCGAGATGACGCCCGAACAGGTCATTGAAGAAATGAAGGCTAGCGGCTTGAGGGGTCGTGGCGGGGCCGGCTTCCCTACTTGGCTCAAGTGGAAGCTTACTCGTGATCCCGAGTCGCAACGGAAGTATGTCATTTGCAATGCCGATGAAGGCGATCCCGGGGCGTTCATGGATCGAAGCGTCTTGGAGAGCGATCCCCATAGCGTACTGGAAGGCTTGATGATCGCCGCTTACGCTATCGGAGCGTCGAAAGGCTATTTCTATATACGGGCGGAATATCCGCTGGCCGTCGAGCGCGTTAGGCAGGCGATCGAGCAGGCGCGCGAAGCGGGCCTGCTGGGCAGAAAAGTGTTGGGAACGGACTTCTGCTTCGAAGCGGCCGTGCGTCTCGGAGCGGGCGCCTTTGTCTGTGGCGAAGAAACGGCTCTTATCGCCTCGATCGAAGGCAAGCGGGGCAGTCCCAGTCCGCGCCCGCCGTACCCATCGGTAAAGGGGTTGTGGGGCATGCCGACGTCGATAAACAATGTCGAGACTCTAGCCTGCGTATCCGCGATATGCAATCGAGGAGCAGAAGCGTTTGCTCGATACGGAACCGAGGATTCGCCCGGGACGAAGGTGTTTGCGGTCACCGGGAAGGTAAGGCATGCTCAGTTGGTCGAAATTCCTATGGGATACCCGATTCGCAGCGTGATTTTCGATATATGCGGCGGAGTGCTGGACGGCGAGGATATCAAAGGCGTGCAGACGGGCGGTCCTTCCGGCGGGGTTATACCCGAAAAGCATTTGGACGCTCCCATCAGCTACGAAAGCCTGCGAGAGCTGGGCTCGATTATGGGATCGGGCGGAATGCTGGTGATGGACGAGCGCGACAGCATGGTGGATGTCGCCAAGTTCTACTTGCGGTTTTGCGTGGACGAGTCTTGCGGCAAATGCGCTCCCTGCCGTATTGGCGGCTACCAGATGCTGCAGATAATCGAAAAGATCTATCGCGGTCGGGGAGAAGAGAGCGATTTGAGTCAGTTGCGCCACATTTGCTCGGCAATGAAGTCGGCCTCGCTTTGCGGTCTAGGACAGACGGCCCCCAATCCAGTATTGTCGACTCTTCGGTACTTCGAGCACGAGTACATGGCCTTTATTGAAGGAGGCCATGCCTACGCCAGAAAAATCAGGCAACAGCAGAAGGAACAGGAGAAAGTCGCCAGCTAATCCGAACCCCTCGACATATGATTCAGCGAATGATCAACGCCACCATAAATGGAATGCCGGTCAAGGTGCCGGACGGTACCAGCATTCTGGATGCGGCTCGTTCGGCGCAGTTGAAGATTCCCACCCTGTGCAAGCATCCCGATCTTTTGCCCACCGCGGCATGCGGACTGTGTATCGTCAAGATCGCAGGGCAGGGCAAGTTCCCGAGAGCCTGCGCGACGCCGTTGGAAGAAGGGATGGACATAGTTACGCACGATGGCGAACTCACGGAAATCCGCCGATCCGTCATCGAGCTCATCATTTCCAATCACCCAAACGCCTGCATCACCTGCGGTCGGAATCAGAATTGCGAGCTGCAGACTTTGGCGGCCGAATTCGGCATTCGATCAGACAGCATCAAGCGCTACGTTCGAGACATTCCCATGGACCGGTCCAATGGATCGATCGTCATCGATTTCACCAAGTGCATCAAATGCGGTCGCTGCGTGCAGGTTTGCCAGGATGTTCAGAATGTGTCGGCGCTTTCGTTTCTCGAGCGCGGCATCAATACGCGCATGGCTCCGGCCGGAGACATATCCCTGGCCGAATCGCCCTGTATCAAGTGCGGGCAATGCGCGGCGCATTGCCCGACTGGGGCGATCGTAGAGAACGACGAGACGGTGGCAGTATGGGAAGCTTTGCGGGATCCCGAGCTCTTTTGCTCGGCGCAGATCGCTCCTAGCGTGCGAGTCGCGCTGGGCGAGGAATTCGGATATGAGGCCGGCACGAATCTGACGTCGAAGATATATGCAGTGCTTCGCAGGCTTGGCTTCAAGGCGGTTTTCGACACGAATTTCTCGGCCGACCTCACTATTATGGAAGAGGCCAGCGAGTTTGCCCAGCGTTTCGTTCATGGCAAGGGGGCCTTGCCTCTCATCACTTCGTGCTGCCCTGCCTGGACGGACTATATGGAGAAGTTTCACCATGATTTCGTGGACAACTTTTCGACCGCGAAGAGTCCGCAGCAGATGCTGGGAGTGATGGCCAAAACCTATTTTTCGGAGAAAATGAAAATAGACCCGGCCAAGCACTTTCAGGTATCCATCATGCCCTGCACGGCGAAGAAGTACGAGTTGGAGCGAACGGAAGAGATGTACGCTTCGGGTCATAAGGATGTCGATATCGCCCTGACCACGCGGGAACTGGCTCGTATGATCAAGCAGTCTGGAATCGCTTTCGCCGAGTTGCCCGACGACGAGGCCGACTCCATTCTCGGCGAATACAGTGGCGCTGGCACGATTTTCGGCGTGACCGGTGGCGTAATGGAAGCGGCCCTACGAACGGCGTACAACTTCGTAACTGGCGAAAACCTGCCGAAGGAGGCGATCGACGTGACGCCTGTCCGCGGTCTCGAAGGGGTTAAGGAAGCGGAGATAGACGTGCAAGGAACGAAGGTGAGGATAGCGGTAGCCCATGGCATGGCGAACGTCGGCAAAGTCCTGGACCGAGTGCGGGCGGCTCGCGAAGCGGGCGAGGAAACGCCATACCATTTTATCGAAGTGATGGCCTGTCCTGGAGGATGTATCGGTGGCGGCGGCCAGCCTTATGGCGTTACCGATGAAATACGCTTGAAGCGCGCCCAGGGCATCTATCAGGACGACCGCGACTGCCAGGTTCGTTTCTCGCATGAGAATCCGGAAATCAAGAGCATCTATAAAAACTTTCTGGGAGAGCCGCTAAGCGAACGTTCGCATCAGCTGCTCCATACGCATTACAAACCGAGGAAAGTATACAAGAAATAGAAAAGTCACAAAGCATCCTGCGGCAAGGGCGGTCGCCTAAGCTTGGGGAGCGACGAGCGATTCCGATTAGCATTGGCTAGTGGTGAAGCTACGCCCTCCGCGCGGCACGTCTGGGCGCGAGGCAGCGGAAGGCCTTATGAAACGGAATGGCGGATCAGCCGAAAGGCGATTGGGATTTGTAGGCATCATTGTCGAAGATCGCAGGAAAAGCGCGAGTCTAGTCAATGGCTTGCTTTCCGAATACGGCGATTTGATCGTGGCTAGGGTCGGCTTGCCTTATCGGGAACGTAGTTGCTGTGTAATTACGTTAACGGTGGACGCTACGAGCGACGAAGTTGGAGCTTTGACTGGCAAGATAGGCCAATTGGAAGGGGTGCAGGTGAAAAGCGTTCTGGCCAAATAGGCGGAGTAGGAAGCCGATCGATATGCTGCCCGCCCTGCTAACCACCTGCTTGTTTGCTCTCGCCGCGATTTGCGCCACGCAGGCGACGCGCGTGGTATCGCCTTCGTTGGCCAATCTTCTGCGTCTGCTCATCGCCTTGGCTATATTGAAACTGTGGACTCTCGGAGCGGTCGACTGGTCGACCGAGGGCGTTCGCTCCAGATTCATGCTGGCGGGAGCTATCGGTTTCGGAGCGGGAGGATTCTGCATGTTTCAGGCGTTTCCGCGAATCGGTTCGACCTTGAGTCTGCTGGTCGTGGAATGCGCCGCGGCGATTTCGGCGGCGGCTTTCAGCTGGGCATTGTTGGGAGCCGCCTTGAACGGGGCGCAGATCCTGTTCGCCTTCCTTTCCATTTCCGGCGTTTGCTGGGGCTTGGCCCCGTTCAAGCTGCCGGAAGTTTCGAAGCGAACGTTGCTTCTGGGGGCTGGCTTCGCGACCCTCGCGTCCTTAGCCCAAGGCTACAGCTTCACCTTGAGCAAGCAGGCCTTTCTACTGCTCGGAAGCGAAGGATTGAATGGCGATCCTATGGTGGCCGCTTCGCATCGCCTGACGGGGGGAGCTGGGGTAGCTTTGATCGCTTTTTGCCTGGCGACCTTCGTTTTCAAATTCAAGCAGAAGCCCGAAAATCCGCTGAAGGGGTGGAAGCCCAAACTATGGATACCGGCCAATGCTTTGGCCGGTCCGGTGCTAGGAGTGAGCTGCATGCTCTGGGCGATTCGGGAAGTGGGAAATCCTGGTTTGGTCCAGGCAGTCGTGGCCTGCGCTACATTGCTGACCGTGCCGTTGGCCAGGAAACTGGAACGACGGACTTTGAAGGCCAATTACTACTTCGGAGCATGCCTAAGCCTGATCGGGACGGCGGGTCTTCTGATCGTTCCGACCTAGGAAACCGTCCGATAACTTTAAATGATATAATATTCCAATCAAGATGAGAGAAAACCAAACCACCGATGACACTGATTTGCACCGATGCGATTGGGTGACCGCACCCCAAATTCTAAATCATCAGTGTCCATCGGCGTCATCAGTGGTTTAGAAAACACTTATTAGATACTCTCTAGCTCTACTTTGTTAGATTTCTGGACTCATCCTGCGAGTAGGGTCGTCGCTTGCGACGTACCGCGTGGGTTGGATCTATTCTCCGCGGCACGGCGCAAGCCCCGGCCCTACGGATTTCAATCTAACAAAGTAGAGCTAAGAGGAGCCTATAAACCCTTTAACCCAATAGAACGATGACCAAGGAAATCCTATGCTTCACGCTTCCCATAGCGATCCTCCTATGCTCCCGAGCGAATGACGAAGATCAGAGCGCTTACGACCTTCCGCCACTCACAGTCCGGGCTGGAGGGATTCTCGTGTCGAAGGAATCGATCGAGAACCTCAGCGGTAATAGCCGCTTGTTGGAATTGCCTGGTTCGAGTCCTTCACTGGCCGAGTCAATCGATTCGGTGGCGGGCGTTCAAATGCAGCGACGCGGAGCCAATGCTCTGGAGCCCAACGTACGGGGGTTGGGCGGCGATCGGATCGGACTGTATTGGAATGGCGTATACTTGCCGAACGCGTCTCCGACCCAGACGGCGTCGCCTCTAAACTATTTCGGACCGGGGAGTATCGATCGAGTTCGTATCGCCAGCTCTTCGGCTCAGGTGTCGCTAGGACCTCCCTACGCGGGCGGATCTATCGATTTGCTCAACGAGATCGAACTGGAGGATGGCGTCCAAGGCGGGCTTTGGGTCGATGGAGGCCGCGATGGATATAGTGCGTTTGCCGAATGGAATGGAGCGCATCCGAAAACCCAATATAGCTTCTCCGCAAATACGGTGGATTTGGGCGACTATACGGGTGGCAATGGAGAGGTCGTGGATGCGGACTTTCAGTCCGAGGGCGTGAGTGCCATGGCCAGGCACTCCGTCGATTCGGAGAGCGAACTGAAACTCAACACCGTCTTTCATCGAATCAAGCTGTCGCGAAACTCGTCTTTGCCGCTGGATACTAGGGCATCCGAACTGTTCGCCATCTCGCTCAGGCAAGAGTTAAAGCCTGGCGAATCCGGATTTTCCATACGCAATCGGATCGGCTTCAGTCGCAGTCTTCCCAGGCTGGACAATCGGGATCGGCTAGGCGCTCCGATATTGGTCGAAGCTAAAGCGGATACGCGTTCGACGACCGTTGGATCGCTGGTAGAGTTTAGCGCTGCGGACCGATTCGATGTCGTCGCCGGTGCGGATCTGATATGGGAGAGCCGCGATGCCACGCGGTTTCGGCATACGCCAAAAGGAGTTTTGCAGGATCGATTGTGGCCGGATATTTCGAGCGTCGACGCGGGAGCGTTTGCTCGATCCGTTTATGAGGTAAACGACGATTGCGAGTTTAGAGTAGGAGCGCGACTCGGTCGACGGAAGAGCGAGCTTGGGGATGCTCAAGCGAAGGCTTTGATCAATGGATCGCTAGCCGATAATTTTATAAGATACAACGATATCGAAATATTGGATACGGAACGTAGAGAGTGGTTGGGAGCGCTCAACGCATCGCTCGCTATGCAAGCGGGCGAGCATATGGAAGCGACTGTTGGAATGGCCTGGGCGAGGTCGGCCCCTTCCGTGACGCAGCGTTTCCGGGGCTTTGTCAACGCCTTGGGCGGAGGTTTCGAGTTGGGCAATCCTGCATTGCTGGCCGAGGAATCGTATCGTGTCGACGGTCGCTTGGACTGGAACTACTCTCAAGCCCGAGCGAGCCTTACCGTGTTTCATCAACGCATCGACGATTACGTGAATCGAGCCGTGGTAGGGACTTTGGGTCCCAACCGAGTGTACGGTTTTCGCAATGTCGATGGGCGGTTCTGGGGAATGGAGCTCGATGCTGTGCTGAAGCCGTTTGGCGAAGCCTCGTCGATGAGCGTGCCCATTGCCATAGCGATTGCCGAAGGGGAGAACCGTGGCAGTGGCGTCCGCTTTGCGGACGTCCCCCCTCTCGAAGGGCGGGCGGGCTTGCGTATCGAGCCCTCCGGACCGGAATCCGGTTGGTGGGGCGAGCTGGATATCCGCTTCGCTGGTCGTCGCTCGAATCCCGAACCGGACTTGACTCCGATATTCGAAGACAGCGCGAGCTACGCGACCCTCGAGTTGAGGGGAGGCGTGGAACTGTCCCCTTACCTGCAGCTTGAATTCACCCTGAGCAATGCGCTCGACAAAACCTACTACCACTATCTACAGCCGCCGGTAACCAGCGGTTCGATACAGCCATCGAGCGGCACGCTTTCTCCTGGAGACCGCATTCCAGCAGCTGGGCGAAGCCTGCTCCTTTCCTTGAATTGGAAAAGGTAGGAAAGCGCCTCGAGCTAGCGAGTTCGAGGTCTCGCTTTCTTGCGCATAGGCGGAAAGGCGAAGCAGACGACAGCCCCTAGGATCAGAAGGATATTGATGATGCCGACGCTGGGGACGTGCCAACTGGCAGCGCTCCAAGGCCAATGTTGGAGGAGGAGGCCGTCGAAGAAGGGGACGATCGCTAGCATGACTACGGTGCCGTACATCAGGATGCGGCGGCGAAGGGAACTGGTCCCAATGGCGAGTATCAACAATCCAATGACGATCCAAGATCCATGAAATATCATTATTTCCACGTCGCTGCGGCTGGCTACGGTGGAAGGCAAGAGGCGATTGGCCCAGGCGTAGATCGCGATGGCGGGCAGTATGCCCAATGCGAATCCATCGAATAGGCGTTCCACGATTTTGGCGGATCGTGGCATGTCCTTTTGCTTTCTCATCACCCACATGCGGGCGGCCGCATAGACGAGCATGGCGAGAAGGATTCCACCAATGGCGTAAATGACTTGCACGACGACTCCGCCGAAGTTTCCGAAGTGAAGAGTTATCACGGGATAGAGTATCTGTAGAGCCATTGGTCCCTCATCCATCCCGCCTATGAAAAGGGGAGTCTGTGATTTGTGGATATCGTAAAGGGCTTCGCCTTTGCCGCCGTTGACGCCCTCGAAGTGCATGTGCATACGAGCTCCCTCGTTGTGGGGCTTTTCTATGAAGAGATCGAGGAGGCGAACGTCTGGCTTGGTCTCGAGCGTCTTTGCGATGAAGGGATCGAGTGGTGGGATTGCCACTGTGGCTTCGGTGAATTCCGGCTGCGGCACGTCAGGGGAAAATTGGCTCATCATCTTCTCCTGGTCCCCTCCGAAGCCGATAAACATGAAGAGCGGCAAGGCGATTTTCGTTAAGCCGAAGAAGGCGCCTGTGACGCCGTAGATAAGGTGCAGCGGCAAAGTGAGCGTGGCGGTGGTGGTATGTATCCAGCTTTTCAGGGAACGGTCTTTGCGGTTCTTCCATTCCCCAAACTGAGACCAGAGCTTTCGGCGATGCATGTACACGCCGCTTACCGTAAGCGAGAACCAGATCAGGGCAATTAGGCCGGCAATCTCCAAGCCCATGGGGAGTGGGTTCAGAAAGTGCCATTGGTAGATGTGATCGGCGAAGCGACTGGAGGCTTTATTCTCGTCGAGCAGAGTTCCGTCAGTGGGGTCTATCAGTCGAGTGTATGCCTCGTCTTCGCCTTCCAGCCACCATTCGAGCTTTATCATTGGCAGCCATTGATTGGGCAGATTGACGCGCATGCTGCGGGCTTCTTCGGGCACGTCCGACAAAGCGGGACCGATAAGATGATCAAGTTCCGTCACCGCTTCGGGAGCGGGGCGTCTTAGCTCTGGCGATTGCCAAGCTACCAACTCCTTGTGAAAAAAGGTGATGGTGCCTGTGGCTATGATGATGAAGAGGGGGATGAGTATCAATCCTCCCGATACGCTATGAGCCGCGAACCAGCGTCTGTTCCGGCTTGGGGTTTCAGCCTTGCTTAGCTTGGCTGATTGCTGTGCTGAGGGTTCGTCTTCTGCGACGAGCTCGGTTTTCATGACCACCTCCAGTTGTTCACGTACCAGGCGAGACCGGCGATTAGCAAGCAAGCGCAGAATTGGTAGAGCAAGAAGAGCCAGGGACGCTTGTTGCCAAGTGTGTAATTAAGCAGGAAAGCGCAAATGATGGGAAAGACGATCACTGCCATCGCGAATCCGATGCCTCGGTTTTGCGGGCCTAGGCCAATTCCAAGAATTGCAGCGTTTACGCTTGTGATGAGGGATATCACAGTCGCCAGGGGGACGAATAGCCCGGGCCAACGGATACTCCAGCGTTTCGTTTTTGGAGGGCTTGGGTCGGTTGCAAGTGTTGTCGTCATTTTCGGAAAACCTGTTTGATCGGCGAGAGAGAAGCTGCTTCTTGCGCTGCGTTAAATGATTGAGTAGTTCTCTATGCGAATGCGCAGCGTTCTGTCGACGCCGCGCACGGCTTGTGTCAATCTACCAACGAAATTCAGTGATCAATCCTGCCTTGAAAGGTTCGGCTGGCGTGATCGTGATTGGGTTTTTGAAGAGGGCAGTTTCTTCATCGAACAGATTGTTGGCATATGCGGTGACGGCCCAGGATCTCGCTTCGTATCCAAATCGTATATTCAGTTCAGTGAAGGAGCCTACTATGTGCACGGGATTATTTTCTATAGCGCTTTCATAGCCGTCGTTGTAGCTGAAATCAGCTGCTGCGAAGAAGCCCGAGTCGTCGTTGTATCGGATGCCGGCTCCAAAGTTCAGATTAGTCGCCAGGGGGAAGGAGTTGCCTCCGAAGTCGGTTCCATCGCTATCGACGAATTCCTTGATCTCGGTATCGAGCAATCCGAGGGAAGCATAGATTTCCAGCGTTCGGGCTTCGTTTAGATAGCCGCCGATTTCAATCTCGGCTCCATAGAGTTCGGAACTGCCGGCATTGGCAGTGCGGGTAAGCGTTGTGTTGTCGTTTTCGCCATCATTGTCGTCATCCCTGAAGATTAGAACGGATACTTGCTGGTCTTTCCAATCCGTATGGAAGAGATTCGCATCGAATCGAAGTCTTTGGCCCAGCCACTGACTACGAAAGCTGAACTCCAAGTTCTGCGTGAACTCGGGATCGAATTCGAAAGTACCTTCGCCGATTATATTGATGTCCGTGCCACCGCTCCGGTAGCCTTGCTGGTACATGAAGCCATAGGTGACGTTATCAGTAGGTGAAAATTTGATACCGACTTTCGGTAGAAAAACGTCGAATTCCGTGCTGGCGGCGACGGGATCGCCGTCTTCGCCAATTCCGAATGGATCTTCAGGGCCTAGCACTGTATCGGATTCACTGACGCGGTCGCGTTCCTCGTGATCGTAGCGGAAACCTGCGATGAGTTCCCATTGTTCATCGAGCTCGTAGTCCCATTCCGTATACAGTGCGTAGTTCGTTTCTTCATTGGGAGCCTTGGCCTGGATTGAGAACGTCTCATACGGTGGGGGCAGTTCTAGAAAGGCCGCGGGGAGCGTGCCGCCGAATTCTTCATACTCGTCGAAGTAGCTTCCAAATATGCCGATAACGCCCTTTGCTCTGTCACCGCCGAAGGTTAGGTGTATATCCTGCGTGTAGCTATCAACCTTTGCGTCGCGCGAGCGCTCGCTGGTGTTTTGCGGAACGGTGTCGAAACCAGTGCGAGTGAAGTAGTCGGTCTTGTTGAAGGTGGAGATACTGGAAAGCGACCATGAGTCGTTTAGTCTCCGGTCGATTTGTACGGAGGCGCTGAAGGTCTCGTTGGCATTGGCGCTCGCATTGGCATAGCCCGATGTGTTTTCGAAGTCGAACGGGTTGTCGTCGTTGTTGACCGAGTTTTCTCCCACGTCGCTGTCGGCAAAGCGCAGGATGGTGAGAATCTCGAAATCCTCGCTTTGTGTAGGTCGCCAAAGGAAGCTGCCTCGCAGAATGATACGATCATAGCCTCCGTAGTCGGCTTCATTGGTCGTTGGGTTGAAAATAAAGCCCTCGCTGGTTTCACGTTCAGCGGCGAAGCGGAAAGCGAGTGTGTTGTCGACGAGCGAGAGGTTTTGAGCGGCCGCAGCCCCATAGGTGTCGTCCGATTCTATGAGAAGACGGGCTTTGCCTTCTTTGTAGAACTTCGGCCGGACGCTGTTCATGACGACGGCTCCTGCAAGAGCGTTGCGCCCTTGATTGGTAGACTGAGGGCCGCGAAGGACTTCGACTTGCTCCATGTCCCACATGCTGTTCCAGCCGGTGCGGACTGCCCAGTTGTCCACGGGCACGCCGTCGATATCAATGCTGATGGTCTGCGCCTGACCAGCGAAGCCGACTCCATCATAGGCGATGCCTCGAATGGTGAATCGATCGTCGAAACCGTCGAGACCGACGTTCGCGATGCGATTGAGCGTATCTTGCAAGGCGCGTTCGTTGACTTTGGGATCGACAATCGCGACGGAACTGATCGTGTCCTGATAGAGGCGCTCCTGGAGTTCGCCTTTTACGGTGATCGGATCTAATTCGACTATTTCGCCAAGGTTTTCTTCATCTTCGGCTTCGGCGGAAAAAGCGGATGCCGCAAGGGAAATCGCAATGGGAAGGGAGAGGAGTCGTTTGCTTGGTATCATTTATAGTTTGTATCTGAAATTCGTTTACAGCAGCCTAATGTGCACCTCATTCCATGCTAGAACTTCGCATTGAAGTTGATGCCAACCACTCGCGAATCTCCAGCCGAGCCGAAGCCGTCGGCGCGTCGACGAGCAAGATACTGCTCGTCGAATAGGTTTCGAGCGTAGGCGTAGATGGACCAGAAGCCGTCCGATTGGTAGCCGACGCGGGCGTTGACCAGGAAAAAGGATTCGTTCAGTTCGGCGGGGAGGTTTGCCTCGGTGTAGTAGCTAGCGCCGGTGTAGCTGCCATTTACCGAAATCTCGAAGCCGTTTCCGAAGTAGTAGTCCCCCCCGATTGAACCCGTCCACTCGGGGTCTTGAGGAAAGCGATTGCCGGAAAAGTCGATCGGATTGCCACTCGGATCCCGCCCGATGTACTCGTCGAAATTGGTATCAGTATGTCCGATACTGGCGAAAAAGCTGAGGTTGTTGGATGCGCGAACGTCGGCCTTGATCTCGAAGCCCTTCATAGTTGCGCTGCCGGCGTTCTCTGTCTGCCCGTCGAGGAAGGTTCCAGAAGGTCCGGCAACGAATACCTGCATGTCGTCGTATTGCGTGTAGAATACGTTGGCGTTCAGGGTGAGCTTTCCTTCGCTTAGTAGGGAGCGAAACGCTAGCTCGTAGTTGTCGGTGTATTCAGGATCGAACTCGTTTAACTCGTTGAGCGTGTTAAGCTCGGAGCCGCCTGCGCGATACCCTCTTTGGTAGGTGAAGCCTAGACTCGTGTCGTCCGTAAACTCATGTTTCAGACCAAGTTTCGGGAGAAGCGCGTCGAAATCGGATACGAGCTCTTGCGCGGGTTGGGGGTTGTTGGCGCCTGGGAATGGTTCCGGAGTGAAGGCGGTGAAATTCTCAGCCAATGAATCCTGTTCCTCCTTGTCGTAGCGGAGCCCCGCCACCAGTAGCCATCTGTCTGCAATCTCGTACTCTGCCTCCATGAAGGCGGCATAGTTGGTATTTTCCGAATCAATTGTATTGCCGAATTGCGCCATGGTGCCGGGAGGGAAGCCGAATGAGCTGACGTCGATTGGCTCGGTTTGGAAATCGAGGTCTTTCTCCGTTTTTCGGTAGTAGGCGCCGCTTGCCCAGGATAGTCCTTCCTGTTCGTAGAGGAACTTGAACTCGTGATTGAAGGTGTCGTCGTCGACAGAACGTCGCCCCGCGAAGGGCTGTGGTGGCGGGTTGTTGAGCAAGTAGTTGCTCTTGTGATACGTCGACTCGGAGCTGAACTTCCAAGCGTTTTGGAGATCCCAGTTGACGCGCAGATTGGTGATGTTGCTGATGCCGTCGGTAAGGTTTTCGGTCATGTTGACCCTCTCTGCGGGAAACCTGTCCTGGTTGATCCCCTGTGCGGCGGCTCGGTTGTCCGAATAGCTGTGCCCGAGCACGGCGTCGAGGTTCTCGCTTGGCTGATAGCGCAGTTTCAGGCGGGCTGTTTCCAGACTCTCTTGCGCGTTGTCGCGACCGGTAAACTCGTTTTTGATGTCGCCGTCGCTGCGAAAATCTTCATATGAAAAGCGAAGGGCGAGTTGATCGCTGATAACCTTGTTTGATGCGAGAGCGAAGCGCGTTTCGTCGAAACTGCCGTAGTCCGCTCGGAGTTTCATTTCGTCGTGGAATATGGGATCCTTGCTGCGCATGATGATCGCTCCAGCGAGAGCGTTCGGGCCTTGCTGTGTAGACTGCGGGCCAAGAAGGACTTCGACTTGCTCCAAGTCCCAGGTGCTAACGGGACCAGTGTGGAGAGCCTGACCTTGAGGAATTGAGGCTCCGTCGACTTGCACGCTGATCGCTTGGGCTGAACCGCCGCCAGGGCCGCCAGTGGCGATACCCCGGATGACAAAACCGAAACCGCCACCTTCTTGGTTCACATTGGGCAAGCGATCGACGAGATCGAAGAGGTCTCGTTCGATGTCCCGGTCGAGTTTTTCGCCTGGTACGAGCGAAACGCTGGTTTGGGTTTCCTGCAGGTCGCGCTCGAGTAGCTCACCTTTTACGGTGAAGGATGCGAGGTCATAGACTTCATCTGGATCGTCGACGCTTTGAGCCGATAATGTTGCCGTGGAAAACGCGAGCGCTACCATGCAGAAGAGGGAGGGAGTTCGTTTCATAAGTCAAAAATTCGCCAGCGATACAACTGGCCGTAGTTGACGGGAAATTTACACATCTCGCCATGGTGCGGTCTACCCCGAGACGGATGAAGAGCGCTCCGAGACGGATTCGTTCGCGGCTATGCCGCGAAATGGGTGAATGGTGAATGTGGAATTGTGAAGGGATTTGACAGCGACGAAGCAAGCGTCGCGTTCCAGGTTCGAAGCTTGTCATTCAAATTCGGACTAGCGCCTTGCTAGGGGCTCGCTGGAGAAAGGCTGCTATGAAATGCGCCCGCTTATTCGCAGTGTGCGTTGGCCGTCTTTCGACCGGGAGCTCAATGGAATCAGCGGCTTTTTGTCGGGTGTTTCATGAAGATCAGCCATCCTATGCAGGGGAGAAAGAGCATGAGAGCAAAGATGCCGATTCCAGCTTGTGTGGCCCTTTGCATGGGCTGCTTAGGAGGAGTCTTTATCAGCTCTGGCATTCTTGCTTCGAAGGATGTCGGCTTGATGGGGGGCTCTTCATCGGAAACTATCAATTCAATCGCTAGTTTCGATATTTGAAATTCCCTGCCATCTTGTAGGGAAACTTCACCTGCATAGCGCCCGCCGAAAGTTTGCGCTAGAACTTGTTTCGACTCCTCTTCGTTAGAATAGCGGAAACTTATTTCTTGAACATTAGGGTACTCGCCATGCTGAAAACGTAGAGATATTCTTTGCTGCCCATCCTTTGCCTGGCCCTCCAAATGCAATGAAGCGAGCAGATCCTCAAATTGATAGTCTGCAACGTAAGAAGTATTATTGAAAGACGGTGGCAATAGGATCGAGTCCTTGCTGTACATGGCGAAGGAGAACATGCTAGCCAGCAACACAATGGATGACAATAATCCGGATAGAGACCAAAGGTAGCGCTTGCCTGGCTTTTGTTCGTTTTTCGGTTTTTTGGATGTTCGCAGAATGTACAAATACGCTCCTATCAGGATTCCTGCCGAAAGAGCGAGACCGGAAAGAAACCAGATCCAACGCGTTACGGGGCCTCCGAAGGTACCGAAGTGGACGGGGTCCATTGTATGGGTAGCTCGCTGCAAGAGCCCGAGTTCGACGCCGCGTTGAAGGTGCAGGACCTCGCCGGAATAGGGATCGAGAACGAGATTGTTTGCCCGGTCGCGTACGGATAGAGCTTCGGCTTGGCCGACTATGGAAAGGGTCGCGTCTGCTCGGTTGGGAAAGAAGATACCGAGCGGTTCGAGTTCGGGGTAGGCTTGCCGTGCCTTGTGAAGAAGCTCTTCTAGTGGCAGGTGTTGGAGCTTGAGATCGTGGGCTGCCATCCGTTCGGAACTTAGCCTAGGAGCGGCTGGGTCGTGCTCCAGAATGCCGGCTTCCTCGGAGACTTTCTCGAGGAGATACCAGATGCCAGTCAGGGCTATGACGAGTGTAACGAGTAGAGCCCAAGCTCCTAGGAAGCGATGAAGATCGGAAAAGAAGAGTCGGCGTCTCGCCCTGATACGGAGAGTGAACAAGGTTCGTATCCAGTTTTTGAACGCGAAGATTCCTGTCAGTACGGAGCCCAGGAGGACAATTCCGAATGCTCCAACTATGAAGGTGCCGTGTAATCCAACGGTTGTGGGGACAAGATAGAACTGCTTGTGGAAAATGCGGACGAAGCTTTTGAGATCAAGCGAGGGTCGTTCTCCCGTCACTCGTTGGCGGTAGGGGTCTATAAATACGCGGCGAAAGTCTTGGGAGCCGTACTGAATGGTCGCGGTATCCGGGGCGTTCGGTTTGAGGGATCGGTAGATGTAGCGAATGGATGCTTCTGGGCGGCTCTCTCGTAGAGCTTGATAGGTTTTCGACAGGTCTGCCTTCGCGGCTTCGGGATATGGTGGAGGAGTATGGCGGATGGGGTCGAGCCAGGCGTCGATCTCTGGGGTGAATACCGCGATCGTACCGGAAAAGCAGATGGCAAACAGCAGCGTACCCAAGTGTAGACCGAGCCAACCGTGAAGCGAAAAAAGTCTTTTTCGTGATATCATAGCCGATTAAAAAAAGACTCCCTCTAGAAAGAAGGAGTCTTGAGGAAATTCGAACTTGCAGTCTAGAATCCTACGCCGAAAGAGGCTGTTGCGGAGAGCGGAGCGCCTGGGTGGGCGATTGACTGATCGCTCGCCCTGACGATATAGTCTTCGTCCAAGAGGTTCTTGATATTGAGTCGAGCGGTATACTTTCGTCCGCCTTCTCCTTCATAGTTGTACCAGATGGCGGCGTCGAAAGTAGTGTAGGAATCGAGTTCGATGTCTCCGAATTGGACTAGGCGAGAATCCTCGAAGCGTCCGCCGAAACCGAATCCTAGACCATCGAGCGGCGAGTCTGCTCGGAAGTTGTAGGCTGTCCAAAGGCGCAGCGTGTGTTCCGGTACGTTGCCAAGAGTGGATCCGACGTTGGAGGGATCTATAAGATTGGCGGTAACTTCCGCGTCGGTGTAAGCGTAGTTGGCAATGACGCTGAGATTTTCGGTAATCTGGCCGCTGAGATCGATTTCCAAACCTCGACTCTGCTGATCGACGCCTGGGAGAAAGGCGAACTCCCCGGTTTGCTGAAAGTAGATGTTGTCAAATACGGCGACGTCCTCTTTTTGTATTTCAAATGCGGATACTGTTGCCAAGAGGTTGTGCTCGTAGAGTTCGATCTTGAGGCCGACTTCGTACTGCAAACCTGTTTCCGGATCGAGGAAGTTCCGGTCCCGATCGAGGAACGAGATGTCGTTTGGAAGGAAGGACTGAGTTACGCTAAAGTAGGGCGATACCGCCTCATTGGCCTCGTAGAGGATGCCGAAGCGTCCAGTAAACTCGTCGTTTTCCTTGGAGATCGAGAAGAGGTCGTTGTTGGTCTCCGCCATGTCCAAGCGGCCTCCGATAAGAATCTTCAGGCGATCTTCGCTGAGAAGAGAAATTTGGTCTTGGGCGTAGAGCGCGAGCCATTCGACGTTGCCCTTGTCGGTGAGGCTCCTCTCAAAATCGGGGAGAGGCGTGATATCGACGTTCGGGTTGTCGCTTATGGCGATTGCGGGCAGGTTGGTGCGGAAGCGGTTGAATTCCGACTGCTGGTCGATGTAG
Source organism: Pelagicoccus sp. (assembly GCA_028284635.1). Lineage (GTDB taxonomy): Bacteria > Verrucomicrobiota > Verrucomicrobiia > Opitutales > Opitutaceae > Pelagicoccus. The sequence continues at coordinate 9,750 of JANQRJ010000075.1, read as the reverse complement.
TCGAAACCGATAATCGCGGTGTGCTTGCTTTCGCCGATTTCGAACTCGGCAAGAATGTCGGCCACGAACTGGATGTCGTTCTCGTCCCTTTCTTCGTCTTGGAATCGCTGGCGAAGCGTTTCCGCTCCCGGCTCGCCGCGCACGCCGCGATTGCGGATCGACTGGTTGAGCGGCTTGGCGTCGTGGTATTGGAAGCGGTTGCGGAACGTGAGGTTCTCGTTGATGCGATGATTGAGGTGATAGCCCGCAAACCAGTCTTCGAGCGTGCGTCCTTCGAGGTCGGGATCTCCAAAGAAGGTATCCGCTTCGACGAGAGGCTGGCCATTCGCGTCGATAGGGATGCCGCTGTCGTAGGGCAGCGTTTCCTTGGTGTAGGCGAAATCGAAAGCGATGTCCGTGCGAGAGGAGGGTCGCCAAGCCACGCTTGGGGCTATGAGAACGCGTTCCGTTTCGATGGCGTCGCGGAAAGAGCCACTGTTGGTGTAGGCAGCGTTGAAGCGATACAGCAGCGTTTCGTTCTCGTTGAGCGGGCCGGTGGAATCGAGCGTAGTTCGGTAGTTGTCGTAGCTGCCGATGGACTGCTCGATACGCGTGAAGGCAACGCTGGACGGGCGTTTCGTGGTATAGTTAACGACGCCGCCCGGCTCGAGGGCGCCGTAGAGTATGGAAGCGGGTCCTTTGAGAACTTCCACGGTTTCAACGATCGCCAAGTCGACGGCGCCAACGGTGTTCACCCTGGTTCCGTTGCGCAGCAAGGTCGGAGCCTCGAATCCGCGGATGATGGGATTCACCTCGGATTGGGCGTTGAGCGTTTGGCCCGCTTCGACTACGCCGCTCACGTTTTGATAAACGTCTTCGAGGCCGAAGGCGGCTTGGTCCTCCAAGATCTGTCGCGTGACGACTTGGATGGATACGGGCGTATCCGAAATTGGGATAGGTGTGCGAGTACCGGTGGCGCTGCGCGCTGCGTTGTAGCCGTAACCGCTGCTTCCTTTCACGGTGAGAGGGTCCAGTTCGATGACTTCGTTGAAGTCTTCGGTTTCCGACCAGGCGCTGGTCGAGAGGAAAACCGTGGCGAGAACTGCTGCTCCGACACGAATGGTCGCAAAGCGTGCTGTAGTTTGGAGGTGCTTCATGCTGGTAGAGGTGTTTAACAAGCCACCAATATTAGCGGGTCTGCGCGCAGCAATCAGCCCCGAGGCGGATTAATTGCGCCCCGAGCCGGATTTTTCGAGAAGCGAGTGTTGTCAGTAGCTCGCGGCTTCCGCTTCGTCGCCCAGATACGCGGCAATGATCTCGCGAGCGAAGGCTGCGCCGGCTTCCGGGTCCCAGGGTTCACCTTCATCGAGCGTTCCGGCGTATTCAAAATGGTGTTCGAATTGGCTGCGACCGTCAACTTTGCCTTTGAGGGAGAAGCGTTCCTTTTCCGCGTAGACTTCTTTCCAAACTTGGCGGACGGCCGCCCAATAGGGCCCCGTCTTTTCCCAGTATTCGTCGGCTTTGGAGAGATCGGGCGATGTGATGAGCTCGTAGCGGTCGAGGCCGATTTCGTGGCCTCGGTAGTCGGGCGTTTTTGCGGAATCTCCGGCAACTCGCTTCCAGTTGTTTTGCTCGTGGATCCAGCCTGTAGGGGTGATGATGATACGGTGAAAGCCTTCCATGACGCCGTAGTCGTCGCGGACGCTGTATTCGCGGCGAGGCAGGGGGCGCCAAGAGTTTTCTCCGATCCAGAGGGAGCGATTGCCCTCGTGCTTCCAGCGGCCGATGGCTTCGTAGCGGGGGGAGTCGTCGACTTGCCAGACGGCTTGCGACCAGGCGCCTTTGACGGAGTCGGGTGAACGCGTGTCGCGTTCCCAGGTTCCGGCTCCGCGGAAGGTGTGCAAGTCGGTGTCTTGATAAGTCCAGTCCTGTCTCCAGTGTTTCATGACAATGGGTCCTATGATCGAACCGTCCTCTTGCTGGAAATGCATGACGAGGGTGTGCTGCAGGCTGATGAACTCGCCATGGTCTTCGAGGACACGAACTTGCTCGGTGCTCCATGAGTGGTAGGGACGCGCTGGCTTGTGCTCGGGAAAGAGGCCCATGGTTTCCAGGAAGTGGAAGCTGGCCTTGTAGTTGCCGGCTAGGGACAGGATGGCGGCTCGGTCTCTTTCGAAAGCGTCTGGTTGGGATGCGATTTCCTCGAGCGGTAGAGAGCGGGCGGGAGCTATTTCAACGGGTGTTCCCCTGGTGGTTCCTCCACGTGGCTTGGCGATCTCCGAGGGGAGGGCTCCCCAACCGAAGACGTAGGACTTGTCTTCGGCTTCGAGCTTTTTCGGCTCGACCGCGGCGGGTTTTTCCTGGACCGGAGGCGGTTGGGAAGTCGTTTGGCAGGCGGTAAGCCAGAAGATAGCGAAGAGAGATGCTGTGAAGATAAGCGCGTTCTTCATGATATAGTTATTCAATGCTGCCGCCGATGGGTTTGCTGGTTTTCCTGGCGATCCAGTCGATAAGGAAGATCGCGACCAGGGTTAGACCTACGGTCGGCAGGAAAACCGCGAGAGCGACTGTGGTCCATGCTAGCCAGTTGGGAACGGTCCCTGCGGGCGGTTTGCGGGGAGCTCCCCATTTCCCTGGCGGGCGGCGTCTCCACCACATCCATACGCCGGTGACGGACATAGCTATGATGAGCAAGCAACTCACGACTGCGAGTATCTTGGTGGGCAGGCCGAAGATGCTGCCCGTATGGATGGGGTAGAAGGCGAGGACGACGTGGGTCTGCCAGGGCAGATCCTCGTCGGTTTCGAAGACGAGCGTCTCCCCCGAGTATTGATCCACGAATACGGCGCCGCGATCCGCGAGCGGCACGCTGGTGAGCGTGATGATGCTATAGGGTTCGTCGCTTTCCGCGTGCGGGATGCCGACGCTGTAGCCTTCCTTGCTGAAGTCGAAGTGGCCGAAGGCGGTGGAGACTGCTTCGTCGATCGAGAGGCTTGAGGGGTTTTCGACGCCTTCGGGGAGGACTGATTTCGGCGGACTGACAAAGAAATCGGGAAAGCCGCCGCTGAGAAAAACGCCTGCTCTGAAGCTGGTCCCCCAAATCTTGGTGAAGAGCAGGCCGGTTATCATGATTGAGAGGACGAAGACGGATATGTAGACTCCGGGTACGGTATGCCAGTCGCGCAGGACGGAGCGGAAGCTGCCGCGAACTCTCGGTATCCAGACTCCCCATACCTTTCCCTTCTTGCGGGGCCACCAGAGATAGAGCCCTGCCAAGATGGATATGACGCCCCAGCAGGTGGCCGCTTCCACGACGATCCTGCCAGGCGTGTCGGCCAAGAGGCGGCGATGGATGGCGAGGACCACGCGGAAGAAGCTGGTCTTGTTGTCCAGCGAGCCGGTCAGCTCGCGCTCGCCGGGATCGAAGTAGTAGCGCCGGATTTCCTCGGTGCCGTCGGGGAGGCGGATTTCCGCAAAGCCTTCCCAGGCCCGTGCTGGGTTTGCGGACACGTTTACGAAGCGGAGCTCGCGGTCGGGATCCACCTCTTGAATGGCGGCTTGAAACGCGTCGAAACCGGTTTGGCTGTGAGAGACGTTTTCCGTGAACATGAGTTCTGGATACATCATTCTCTCGAGCTCGGCTTTGAATACGTATATAGCTCCCGTGATGGATACGACGATCAGAATAGGCGAGACGAGCAATCCTGCCCAGAAATGCCATCGCCAGACGGCTTGATAGACTTTTGCCGGCAGGGATTCGGCGCCGGCTGTAGCGGGCGGTTTTTCGTGAAGCGAAGGCATGGTTGAGAGAAAGAGCGAGGCTAAGGCAAGGCTAGCCATTTTCGTTTAAAACCGAGCGACGGATTCCGCTCCCACGAGGCGCCGATCTCCGACTACGCCAATGCTTCCTCCGTCGAGGTTGCTCGCATTGGAGTGCAGGTAGACCTCGTCGAAGAGAGAGCGATTGAGCTTCTGAGTCGTCACGGTGATCGGAGTAAGCTCGTAGACGTCTTCGCTTGGTTCGTCTTGGGCCGCTAGCGGATAGGCGGAGAGCATTGCCGCCGTTGCGATTCTGAAGATTGTTTGCAGTTTCATTATTTCGTTTCGAATACGAAAATTCGGAAAAGAGGATACTAGAGTGGCGACGCGGTCCCTATCCGCCCCGAGACGGATCATTTGCGCTCCGAGACGGATTTATTCGAGCTGGGTTTAAGTACCCTGCCGCTTGGAGGGTGTTGAAAAAGTCTAGTTGGTTCTGGATGGCGCACCCGTATTTTGGATACGCTTGCGCATGAGAGGAAAATCAGCTGCCCAAGGAACGCTTTTCGCCCTCGTGGATCTGGAATCGATGATCCCCGACGACTACCTGCTTCGCCGCGTCGAGCGTCATGTGGACTTCGGCTTCATAGACCGGCGCTTGGAGCCCCTCTATAAGCAAGGCGGAAGGCCTTCGGGGGATCCGCAGGTCCTCGCTTGGATGATGCTGGTGGGATAATATCTCTTCGGCATCGCCTCCGAGAGGAGGCTGTGCAAGGAGGTCCACCTCAACCTGGGATACCGCTGGTTCTGTGGGTTGGGCCTGGAGGGCGAAGTCCCGCGCCATTCCACCTTCAGCAAGAACTGGCGCGGGCGGTTCGAGGGCAAGGACCTCTTTCGTTCCCTGTTCTACGAAGTAGTCGACCAGGTGATGGATAAGGGGCTGGTCGGTAGGTGTCGCCTCAGCGTGGACGCGACCCTGGTGAGAGCCGCCGCGGCTATGCGAGAAGCGGCCTCGCCCAATCGCTTCCCAAGCGGTGGAAAGCCGCGTTGCGGCCACTTCGTATCAGTATTTTGGAGCATTCTCGCGTCAAAGCGACTGCCGAAACCGTCGCTAGCGCGTCTCCCATGTAATTCGAAGGCTCAGCGTTTCTCCGCGCTGGAGAAAATAACGTTTTTTTTCAACACCCTCCTTGCCCCGAGGATCCTTACTCGTATCAGTGAAATTGTGTTGTCATTGAAGTCCTTGGACAAATTTGTTGTGGGAAGCGGCCTTGTGCCGCGACCTTCGGAGGGCAAGGTGTATCGTTGCCGTGGGGGCTCTGCATATCGCGGCACAAGGCCGCTTCCCAGGCGCGAGGAACCGTTCAACAGAAGGATTTCTTTCCTCTGATTAGGTAGCGAACTTCGATGACAGCGCACTAGAAACATTAAAAAATAATACGGAAATGACACGAAAATCAGTACGGTTTGCTACGGCAATATGCATTCTTTCTCAATTTTCCCCCTGTTTGGTAGCCCAGATCTGGGAGCCTGTGCCGCTTTTGACCGCAGAGCAGCGAGCTCTTGGGGTGGAAGGTGGCGAAGGTTGCCAGCGTATCCAGACAATTGCCATCGACGCGGTTGATGGAAGCTTGGTGCTCGTGGGCACGGATGTCGGCGGCATGTACCGATCGCTCGATGGTGGAAAGAGCTTCCACCCGAACAACATGGGCTATGGCTCGACGGGCATTTCCGGCTACGCCATCGACCCTAGGAATCCAGATAGGATTCTGGCCGTGGGCGATCATGCCATAGTCAAAGGCGTTAACGGTATCTATCTTTCTACTGACCGTGGCGAGAGCTGGAGACAGGTCCTGCCCAAATCGAACAGAGGTCGGGACGAGTGGAGACCTATTGCCTACGACCCTAGCAGCTACGATCCAGACAGGAATTACTGTGTTACCGCCTACTGGTTTATGGAGCAGGATGACAGCGAGCCGGGCGGGGCTCTGTATCGGTCCGACGACGGCGGCGAGTCTTGGCAAAAAGTCGCCGATGGCTCTGCCTATGGTGGAGGCCACAAGCAGCGTCTTATTAGTATCCACCCGGAGACGGGCGACGTCTACGTGGCCAATCAAAACGGATTCTTTGTCTCTCGCAATGGAGGGAAGGAATTTTCCCGTCTCCAGGAAGGCAGTTTCAATGGCTTGGCGCTGCACCCCCATGCTCCTTACACGATTTGGCTGACGACGGCTGATGCTCTCATGAAATCCGACGATTCGGGAGCGAGCTTCGAAAAGGTTGAGTCCTCTGGCAATCCAGGCGGATTCTATCGCATCGCAGTCAGTCCAGTCGATCCGCGCAATATGATTACCTCTTCGCCTAACAGACGTACGCGAGAGCGCTATTTTTCGAAGGATGGCGGCAGCACTTGGGCAGTGGTTTCCTATGACTTGAGTCGAAGCTGGGTGCCTCCTGAAATTCGCTACGATAGCAAATCTATCCAAGTGGCTTGGCATCCAGTCGATCCAGAGATTGCGATCGCAATTGGACCGGGAGACATGATTTCCAAGACGAAAAACGGCGGCGAGCTCTTCGCTTGGTCAAACGAGGGAATCAACAACATCATGATTGGAGGAGCCTTCAACTTCAGTCCTTACGATCCCGATATCATGTATTTCGGCTCGCAGGACTATAATGGGGGGCTCACCACTGACGGTGGCGAGACGTGGAAGTACATTAATTTGTCGATTTCCAATACGACGGCCGCTGTACGTGAAAGCGGGGACGACAGTGATCCTTGGGGATATGTATACGGTGGCTACAGTCCCGATGGCAGAACCATTTTCGGTGGAAATCGAGAACATGAAGGTAAGCTCCACGACTTGTGGATAAGCTTCGATGGTGGTCAGACATCCATGCGCAAGGTTAGAGACCTCAAAGGGCTTCAAGTATCTTATTCCGATCCCAAGAATCCAGAGGTCCTTTTCTGCTGGAATCAGAGAAGCTCCGATGGCGGCAAGACTTGGCGGAAGATGGATGGCTGCGATGGAGTTCTCATTGCCAGTTTCGGAGCTGGCAGGGAATTATACGGCGCCCATGGGAAGAAGGTCGTTCGCTCGACCGACGGCGGAGCGAGTTGGGATTTTGTGTCTACCCTCCCTCTGCAGGGGAAGGCGCGCGTTTTAGACGTTGCCTACGACCATGTTAACGATCGAGTCTGGGTTGCTACCAGCGACCACAATCTTTTCCGTTGCGATGGAGCAGACGGCTACGCTCCGGTTAAGACCACACAGCGTCTGCCAAGAGATTGGTTTGGCGAGGGACCGAAGGTCAGCTCGGTGGCTATTGATCCGATTGACCCGAATCTCGTTTACGCAGGAAGCTGCGGCACGGGTTTGATTGCCCAACGCGACAATGCGGTGGCGCGGTCCATCGATGGCGGAAAAACTTGGGAATCCTTGACCTGCAATCCCAAATTCGCTCCTGGTCCTGGAGTGACTCCGGCCCAGATGTCCAGCGCGATACGCGTTCATCCCAAGACGCGCGAGCTTTGGTCCGGAAGCTGTTGCTTTGGTTTCTGGAAAATAGGTCCACCAGATCTGACCTCTGGTCGTTCTAGCGAGAAATCGCTCGCTGCGCGCGACTAGACTGTTTACTTCGATTTGGCCATTTACATTGATAGTCGCATAAGATCCGCTTCTTTTCCCTCCTGGGCTTTTAGCAGGTTTGCTCGCTCGGCTTCTCGTGTACTTGCCGTTTCTTGGACTTTCGTTGGTGGCGAGCGATGAGGTGAAGTTGGCCGCTCCGAATGTCCTCTTCATCTCCATAGATTGACCCTTCCCGACACTGCCGTCCCAGAACCTGCTGTTTGCAAAAACCTTTTGGCATTTCCATCCCCAAGTCTCCCCTTCACTCAGCTTAAACCTAATCCATCGCCATGCCTCTGAATCAAATAATCGACCTCGCAGTCGTCGCCACTTACCTCATCGCGATCACAATCGTTGGGATCTGGATCGGGCGAAGAAAATCCAAAACAACCGAGGGATATTTCCTCGGTAATCGCCAATTCAATTGGGTCATGGTAGGGTTCTCGCTCTTCGCCACGAACATTGGGATTCAATTTTTCGTGGGTGGCACAGGCAAGGCGTACAACATTGGCATCGCGGCCTTGACGCCTGAACTGCTAGGCGGCCTTGGTCTAACGATCTCTGCAGTTGTATTCATTCCTCTATACCTTCGTACAAGCATCACAACCCTCCCCCAATTTCTTGAGATGCGCTTTAACCGTTGGGCGAAGTTCTTCTACGGGGGCGTCTTTGTACTGATGGCCGTATTGACCAGCCCGCTTACGATGTACACGGGATCTCTCGCGATCCTTAGCCTCTTCAATTTCGAAATCACAGTTGGCAACATCTACATAGTCAGTATTGCAATGGCCATGACAGTCGGACTCTACGCTATAATGGGCGGTCTAACTGCAGTTGTCATTACTGACATGATCCAGGTTATCATCATGATCATCGGGGCGCTGCTCGTTGCATTCGTCGGTTTGAATGCCGTAGGTGGGCTCGGAGAACTCTTCTCAGCGGTACCAGAAGACAATCTCGAACTGCTTCGACCACACAACGATCCAGAGTTCCCCTGGAGCGCAATGCTAAGCGGCCAACTGCTCGCCTCTCTCCTCTGGGGGTTTTCCAATATAAGCATGCTTCAACGTGTACTCGGCTCGAAGTCTCTTGAGCATGCCCAAAAGGGTTTGCTGCTGGGAGCTGGCCTGAAAATGTTTGGTCTAGTGCTCTTCATCATTCCGGGAATGATTGCAGCGCAACTCTTTCCAGGCATACACCCCGACACCGCGTACAGTACGCTTACCCGCGAATTGCTTCCAGTGGGGCTTTCAGGACTCGTTTTAGCTGGAATGGTAGCCGCCATGATGTCGAGCCAAGATTCCGGCATCAACGCGATGGCCAGCATCATATCAATCGATATCTACCCGGCCATTCGCAAAAACACTAGCGAAAGGGAAAAAGTGCTAGTCGGCAAAGCCTTCGCGGTTATCAATATTGCCTGGGGCGTCGCTGCCGCTCCACTTTTCCTGGACTTTCAACAGGGTATTTTCGACCTTACGCTTAAGTTCGTAGGATTCTTGATGATCCCCAGCGGACTATGCTATCTGTTAGGCAGATTTTGGAAGCGCGGTACGCACCAAGGTTGCGTGGCAACCCTCGCCGCTGGCGCAGTCCTAGGCTTCTATTACAACCTAGCCTCCACTATGCCTAGTTTCGAGTCCTATCTTCCCGAAGCGGTAGCAAGTATGCACTACTACCATCTGCTGCCGCTTTTCGCTCTCCTTCTTGTCGCAATTTTCGTAGGAGCCAGCCTGTTCTCGCCTCCACCCTCGGCCGAGAAAATCGATTTCATAAAAGCCAACTCCCCATTGCCTGAAAGAGAAGGACCAAAGGTATGGTATCGCACTTTTGGCTTTTGGTGGGCGATCTATCTGCTTTCGTTCATTAGCTTGTATTTGCTTTTCTGATATAGAGAACCGGTCTCTTGCTTGCACGAGCTTCCGAAAGCCCCACTGCCGAATCCGGTTCTATCTTTCGCCGCTAGCGTTGCAGTAACCTTGTGGCGAAGGCCAATAGGCCAATAGGCCAATAGGCTGTCCTTCTCCCGCAGTCGCGCATAGGCGTCAACTTAAGCCTAAAAGCGGCGAGCTGGAGGGCAATGCTCTCCCGAGACTGCGGGACCGCAGAGCCTGCAGAGGGAATAACTGGCGCGGCAACGACGGAGCGTTGCCCTCCAAAGGATGCTTCCTCCGTTAAGTTGACGCCTATGCGCGACTGCGGGACCGTGGAGCCCACAGGGGAATAAACTCATCGGTTTCATAAAACCAAAGATAGATTAAGTAAGTCATTTATAAACAGTGATTTAATGGAAGATTTCAATGATTTCCAAACGACACTGATCGTGAAGTTTCAAATCGAGTTTTTTTGCCCGCAGATGAACGCAGATGCTCATGGAGGATAT
>JANQRJ010000072.1 GCA_028284635.1 Pelagicoccus sp. | reverse complement strand
GTGTCGTACTGGAGGGCAATGCTCCGTCATTGCCGCAGAGCCTACAGAGGGAACAACCGGTGCGGCAACGACGGAGCGTTGCCCTCCAAAGGATGCTTCTCACGTTAAGTTGACGCCTATGCGCAGAGCGGGAACCGCACTACGTTTCACGCATGACACGACACTAGCGTGGCGTCGCGCTCGTGACCCACAAGGCGGCGCGAAGCAATCCTAGGACAAAACCCTAGAAAATCCTGAGGGCTTTTTCGTTCTGAGCCGGGAGAAATCGGGAAGCTTTAAGCCACTTACCATAAGTGCCTTACAATACTCAATCAACGAACGAAAAGAGCCAATTCACCCCAAACGCTCCCGATTCGTGAAAAAAACTCCCCTAAAGTCTCAGAGGCATGAGGCCGATAAATGGGCATCCTCAAATTGATCTAGGGCAAACGCCTCAAGCCAACCCCGAGGTCAAACCCTAGCCTTCATCCGCCAGCGCCCCACGCAGTCCAACGATTCTCATCAATGTCGAGACCAGATTCAACTCCTGGCCTCTTCGGAAAACACACAAAACATACCCAAATATAGTTCATGAAAAACGTAAAACCTATCCTCGCCGGTATCGCCGGAACTATCGCAGCTAGCTCCATGTTCGGTGGCGCCAACGAAAACGCTAGCCTTTCCGCCACTGTAAGCGCCGGCGCTCTCGAAATCGTAGCCAGCTCCCTCTCCGGCACCTACAACCCAGTCGGCGGCGCGGTCACCATCACCGGTTCTACCCAGACTGACGCTCTGGTCTTCAACATTGACTCTATCGAGATCGACGACCTCGACGGCAGCGGCACTGGCTGGACCCTCACCGCTACGCCCGCCGCCAACCTCGTGAACGGAGGCAACAACTTGCCCCTCGGCACGACCGCCGGCTTCAACAACGCATCCGACTCGGGCAACACGACCGTCGACAACGCAAACCAGATCACCTACACCAGCGGTACTGGCGTCGACGGCTACACCATCGACTACGACGTAGCCTACACCGTACCCGCCTTCGTGGACGCCGGCACGTACACCGGAGTTGTCGCCTTCGCGATCACTACCAACTAATTTGCGAGAGCTTCACGGCTCTTTGAATGTTCTTTTCCAGAAAGTCGCAGTCCTGCGCGGTCAGCGTATTCCTCACCTCCTCACTGTTCTCTGGGGCGAGCGAGGAGGCCAAGCTCCAGGTCACAATCAGCCCTGGCAGCTTGGAAATCGCCCCGTCTTCGGTTATCGGTCCCCACACGCCGACTAGTGGTGCAGTCAGCGTGACGGGCGCTTACCAAGCGGACAGAGTGACTTTCGAGATCCCTGACATTGTCGTCAACGATCTGAACGGAGACAGCCTGGGGTGGCGGATCACCGCCACTCCGGGCGATCTCTCAAACGGCTTCAGCACAATGCCAGTTGGCACGGTCGCGGGATTTCTCAACCCCAGCGACGAAACCCACACCTCGATCGAGAGCGCCAACAGCGTGCTCTTCGCATCAGGCGTCGGCATCGCCAACTACACCATCGATTACCACATAGCCTACGACGTGCCCCAATTCGCGGACGTCGGCGAATACACCGGCTCCATCACTTTCTCTATCGTAGCGGAATAACGGAAATGAAAGCGGTCTCCCACAGACTCGGCTACCTTCGCTCCCTCGCCACCCTGCTGGCGACGCTGACCCTTCTGCAAACCCTGGCCCAAGCCGCCAGCATCGTTCTCACCGCGCCCACGCAGATCTCCCTGCCGTCCATCGAGGTCGCCTCGTATCCGCAAACCGTATACTCCGGCGACTACACGCTCGAGCTGTTCAACAGCGACCAGAACGACGGCTGGTTTCTCACCGGCGAAGTCCTAGACCAGCAGCTCGTCGGACTCGCCACCTCCGAGACCCTGCCGTCCCAACTCGTCTTCAAATCCATCGCCTGGATCAGCGGCGGCCAAGGCTCCGCGGCCGGCATCGCCATCTCGCCCGACGGATCGAGCATCGAAGCCGACCCAGGCTTTGGCATCGGAACCTTCTCTATCGTATTCGAAATCCAATACGAAGTGCCCGCCTTCCCTCGAGCGGACGCCTACCAAGGCACCTGCGCCTTCGCCATACAGTAGCATATCCGTTTTCTCGATACGACAACCGAAAACCCGCAAAGCAATGAAACGACTCGCCCTCTTCACCCTCTCCCTGGCCCTAGCCAACTTCGGCCACGCCTTCAGCGTCAACCCCATGGTCTCCACCTTCGACCCGAACGCCCCTCGCTCCCAGCAGGTCTTCGTCCTCACCAATCCCAGCGAAAACGAGAAGCCCATCGAAATCGTCGTCGCCAAACCCATCCTCGACGAAAACGGCATCGAGACGATGGACATCGGCAACGGCTCCGAAAACTTCCTCATCGTTCCCCAGCAATTCGTGCTGCCGCCCAACGCTCGCCGTTCCGTCAAAGCCATCTACGTCGGCGACCCTCGCGACGAAGAAGACACCTACCGCTTCATCTTCAGGGAGCTCCCAGTCGAGCTGGCCACGGAAGAGCTGCCCGAAGGCGAAAGCTCCTTCAACATGCGCATCGTACTCCAGTACAACACCCGCGTATGGCTCACCCCCGCCGGCCTCAAGGAGGACCTCTCCATCGCAAGCTTCGATCGAGTCGAAGTCGAAACCCCCGCCAGCGTGGATCGCGAGGGCGCCAACGATGATTCGACCGACACCAAGCCCCCCATCGAGAAAGTCCCCATGCTCCGCCTCACCGTCGCCAACACCGGCCCCGCCCACGGCTACCTCCGCTATCCCGAGATCGCCCTCGTGCAGAAGGACGGCTCCCGCTACGAACTCAGCAAGAGCGACCTCCAGTTCGTCAGCGGCCAAGTCGTCATGAAGGAAAGCCAAAAGGACTTCCGCATCCGCTGGCGCGACGACTTTCCCGACCTCTCGCAGATCGAGCGCATCGACCTGAAAACCGGCAGAAGGTGATCCCCCGGCCCACAGTCTGGACGCTCGTCGCGATCGTCCTGGCTCTGGCTCAGGGAACCGCCCTCCATTCCGGTCCCCTCGCGGAGGATCCAAACGCCGTCACCCTGCCTCTCGATCTCGAGATAAACGGCAGCCACCGCGGAGAAGTCATAGTCCGAGCCAGCCCATCCCTCGACGCCGTAGAGCTCGAGGGCTCCTCGCTTCGGGACTTCCTAGCGGACAGAGTCTCCACCAGCCTCGCAGACCTCGTCGACTCCCTCCCCGACGGATTCCATCCCCTCGAGAGCTTTCGCGATATCGGGCTCGAGATAGAGCTCGATCTAGAGCGTCTCGTCATTGCGATCCAAATACAGGAGCGAAGCGAACGCTCCGGTCCCCAACGCATCAGCCTCGGCTACCAGCGTCCCATTCAATACGAAAACCACGCCCCGCAAGCCCGCCTCAGCGGCTACGCCAACCTCCGCCTGCGGGCCCGTCGCTCCGAATTCGAAAACTCCCCAAGCCGCGACTCCTACACCCTCGGAGCCAGCCACGTGCTCAATCTCGGCGGCTTCGCCCTCGAAGGGCAAAGCGTCCTCAACGAAAACGACGGTTTCTCCACCCGAAACCTCACCCTCGTCAAGGACTTCCCCCAGCGCCTCTTGCGGCTCAAGGCAGGCGACGTCTCCACCCCCATCACCGGCCTGCAGCAAGGCCAGCAGATCTTCGGACTCAACCTCGCCAAGGAATTCGGCATCCAGCCCTACCGCACCTTCACCCCCACCAGCTCAGCCTCCTTCCAACTCGAGGAATCCTCCACCATACGAGTCTCCATCAACGGCCGCCCCGCCCGCACTCTCCAGCTCGAACCCGGCTCCTACAGCATCGAGGAATTCAAGCTGGCCGCCGGCTCCAACAATATGGAACTCGAATTCGAAACCGAATCCGGCCTCGTCGATCGCCTCAACGTCAGCGAATTCGGAGCGGCCCAACTACTCGATTCCGGCGTATCCACGTTTTCGATATCCGCCGGATGGCCCCACAGCGGCCAAGGCCAGGCGGACAGTTTCGCCGTCAGCGACTCCAGCTGGTACCAGCGCCATGTCGAAAAGCGACCCATCTACAGCGCCTACGCCCGCCAAGGCCTCAGCAACCAGTTCACTCTATCCGCCGACGCCCAAGGATCCAGCCAGTGGGGTCGCATCGGCGCCGGACTCTACACCGCCAGCGCCCTCGGCTCTCTCAGCCTCGACCTCAGCCACCACCACAGTCGCGAGAATCCCGACGCCCTCTCCTACCGCCTCTCCTGGGAACGCGAGCTCGGCGGCTACAGAGTCAGAGCCACCAGCTCCGCGGCCGACCGCGGCTACCAGCTCACACGCCCCCATCAGCCCATCCAACCGCTCTCCATCTCCAGCAGCCACTCCTTCGGCATATCCCGACTCTTCTCCCAGTCGCTCAACGTATCCATCGACTTCCTACAACAGAAACGGCAAGACGGCACTCCCCTCCACGCCATCACCAGCAACCTCGGCCGACGCTTCAACTCCATCTACGCAAGCCTCTCCCTGCGCTACTCCCACGAAGGCGCCGACGAGGAAATCGGCGGCTATCTCAGCCTCACCTGGAACCCCGCCCGCAAATGGCGGGCTCGCAGCCTTCTCAGGTCCTCCGACTCCGTCGGCGGCACCGCCATCTCCACCTCTCTCGACTATGCCAACCGTCGAGCCCGCGACTACCTAAATGCCCGCATAGACGCCAGGTACTCGGAGATTGGATACGAGTTCGATACCTCCTTCAGCTACGAAAACGACCTCTACTCAGCCTCCTTCTCTCACAACGAAGTCTACGACTCCATCGACGGATTCGCCCGCCAAGGCCGCCAGACCAGCCTGTCCTTCGACAGCGCCATCGCTTTCGCCGATGGATCCATCGGCTTCGCCAACAAGATCCGCAACAGTTTCGCCATCGTCGACAGGCACCGCGCCTGGCGCGACGTCACCCTCGGCATCAATCCCACCATCGGCGGCTACGAAAAGCTCGGCAGGTCCAAGGTCTTCAGTCCCGTCATAGGCAACCTCAATCCCTACCGAGAAGGCTACGCCACTATCCAGACCGTCGACAGCGATTACTTCCTCGAGCGCAACGACTACTACTTCTTCCCCGGCTACCGCCGCGGCACCAAGCTCACTCTCGGCGACGACGCCATCTACTCTCTCCGCAGCACGCTCGTCTACAGCGACAACGAACCCGTCAAGTACAAGGCCATCCAGCTTGTCCACGAAAGCGGCGAAAAGGTAAACACCTTCACAAACTCCGTAGGCCGCTTCATGGCCACCGGACTCAAGCAAGGCCGCTACACGATCACCGCCGCCAACTCCGACGAAACCACCGCTATCGAAATCCAAGAAGGCGAAACCCAGCTCTTCCTAGAGCGAATCCAGCTCGCCACTCCCTAGCGCCGAGACCTATCGTCTAGACGCTTTATACCACCCCTTTTGCTAAATCTGGGGGGCGGATTCGAAACGCGTCTCGCCTGCCAGAAGCAGCCATGAATCCGCTAGACATTCCCTGCGGCCTTAGCGGAGGAGTTTCTTTTGCAGCTTTCGATCAATCGCCATGTGCTCCCGCCTGGAGGCTGGGACGCCAAGCCCGGAGATGATACCCTGCGGTCTTGCCGCAGGGTAGGGCTGGGCGAGCATGGCAATTTCATTTGATTGTTTATTTAGCCGCAAAGAGGCGCAAAAGATCGGGTCGCTACCGCCCTATAGGGCTCTTGAGGCTACGAACGGGCTAAGCCTTCGTTATAGCGAAGGCCACAAAACCTATCATATTCTGCGTTTTTTTGCGGCTAAAACCTAACCTGGCAGAGCCAGAACCAAATAGGCGTTTAGTCATCAGTTTCATAAAACCAAAGATAAAATTATATAAATATTTTATAAACAATGACTTAAAGGAAGGTTTCGATGATTTCCAAACGACACTGATCGTGAAGTTTCAAATCGAGGATCTTTTGCCCGCAGATGAACGCAGAAAAACGCGGATGCTCATGGAGGATATGGAATCAATCTGAGTTCATTTGCGTCCATCTGCGGGCCACTCTTCTCAGGCTTTTTTGAAACAGTTAAGTTAAGTCTGTCCTTCTCCCGCAGTCGCGCATAGGCGTCAACTTAACGTAAGAAGCATCCTTTGGAGGGCAACGCTCCGTCGTTGCCGCACCGGTTGTTCCCTGTGTAGGCTCCGCGGTCCCGCAGTCGCGGGAGAGCATTGCCCTCCTGCCCACCGCCTTTCGACTTAAGTTGACGCCTATGCGCAGTCGCGGGATCAGGATCTGCGATAGGCGTTTAGCTTTCTCAAGCTGCAGACCAAACCGCTACAGACTAGAAACCTCCTCATCCGCACTTCCTCTCATCCGGAGACCCTTCCAAACCCGTCCAAGCCACACGGCCAAACTCGAGCCAAGGCGGGGATGGGATTTCAGAGGGATCCTTCATGAAAAAGCTGCAAAGCCTCCGCTAAACAACTAAGGACCAAGCGCAAGACCTTTCACGCGCTTTAACGTAGAAAGACCTTGTCACCGCTCGGAAACGGACTACCAACTACAAGCGGCGAAAGGCAAAACAACTAGGCCAAGGGAAAAGTAGCTATGACCCGTTTCGACCGAACAACATCCGAAAATCCCGGTTATTTTGACCCAAACCCACGAAACAACCAAAATAGCACCCAGCACGTTATTCGACCCAAAACGACCTATAATAATACTGTCGTCTACCAATTGAATTATGAATGTATCCGAACTCTACGCACTAACCTATTGGATCGACGAAGAAATCCGACAAACTGAAGTTGTAAACCGCTACCAGCAATTGCAATCAGTCATCCAAAGACATACACAACCAAACCAACAAAAGGCTTCCTTTGAACAAGAAAAAGAAAATCTATTTTCCGTACTAAAGGACGTGGCACTAGAAAAACTATCCAAGGATCAGATTACATTCTTGGAGCATTTGGGTATAGCGGAAGCAGTTGGATCAGAGGGAATAAGCTCGGTAGAAGACTTACTCTTTCGCAATGTAATCGATGTGGCCAATACTGCACAAAAACTTGCAAATCGAATACAAAAAATAAATGAAGGCCTCACCAAATCTCACAAGATTCAGGAAGGTCTTGAAGGTTGTGTCTCCTACGAGGAATACGAAGAATCTGATGAGGTCCTAATGCGAGTTTCTTTTACAAAAAGAGCGGCAATTTCTAATATATCAGATTTAAAGACATGGGGTGGCATTTGGTATGAAATAGGCAGGGGTATCGCCATGGCTCATGATTCTTCTCCAGAGGACGTCCGAGTCATTGGTGCCACTAAAGGCTCGATCATTATCGAATTGGCAGTAGCCGCGAGCGTCGCAGGCACTGCTAGTACGATTATCCTCAGTGCACTTAAGGTAGCTGATAAGGTGCTAGATATTCGAAAAAAGGCTGAGGAGATTAGAGGCATGAAGCTCAAAAATGATAAGCTCGCATTGGATTTAGAAAAAGAAGCCGAGAACGAGAAAGAATCTGGGATAAAGGATATTTCCAAAGTAGTTATCAAAAAATGCTCTCTCAACGCAAAGCAAGAAGGCGATAAGATAACCGCACTAGAAAATTCAGTTAAGAAACTAGTGAGCTTTATTGAAGATGGAGGGGAAGTTGATTTCGTAATCCCCGAAGACGAGGAATCTGAAGAGGGAGAGATCTCAAGAAACGAAGACCTCCGCCTAGCATTCCAAGAAATCAGGCAATTAGAATCCAAACTAAATCTACTCACTGAAAACTCAGCACAACAAAGCGAGTGAGGCAACGGCTTACAGCCTCACCTCCTCTTAGCGTTCGATGAAACGATAGATGAATTACAACTTCCCAACGGAACATGTCATCAGAGGGATGCCGCTAACAATGGAGGCGTTTATCGCGTTGCTTATTTTTGCCCTTCCCATCGTATTTCTTGGATTTGGAATTTACTGGTTGAAGGAAAGAAAAAAGCGAAAAGAAGAAAGAGAATTCGAGGAGTACATTAAGCAAAGAAAGGAAACTCTTGCTTCGAGAAGGAAACCGCCCTCGAAGCGTTCACGGAAAACAAGCAACCACCCAAGGGAATCCAACTTGTCGACACAAAAGCACATAGGTCGAACAAGGCGGTCGATACAACGGCGGCAAAACCCCGCCTCTTACGTTTCGAATACTCGTAATCAACGGGCACAGAGGCGGAAGCGATGACCGAGGCCGCCGTCGTATCACCTTTGCAATATGCGATGAAAGATATGTTGAACCCGATCTCGCTTCTCTCATCGCAGCACGTGGCTGCAAGCTATGGATCCGGCTCGGCTCGATTCGTGGACCTGTTCCAGCGAGCTAGCCGCCGGAGCGTTTTTGGAGAAGGCCGACCTGCTTCGGGGCGTCTAGCACGCTTCGCTGTCTCGCCTTTCTCCAGCCACTCCCGAAGAAGCGAATCCTCGCGTTCGCGAGGCATCGCCGCAAGCGCCGAGCCCTCGATTCTCCGGCCTGGGCAAGCGCCCGCGCATATCAAGCCGCTTGTGGCAACAGCGCGAAGCCGCGCCGGAGATTCCGGCGTTGCCTTCGAACCCATCGCCAACCCTAATCCCGTCGTTCGCTGAGGCGCTGCGCCACAGCTTCGACGTTCGAAGAAAATTTCAATGAAACAATACAATAAACTCGGAACAATCCTCGTCTTATTGGCAGCATTTGCCATTAACCAAGCTTTGGGAAGCCCTAATGCTTTCGATAAACTAACAGTTGATGGAAAGACTTACCACAACGTCAGAGTCCTGTCCCAAAACGAATCATCGATATCTATCGCGCATTCTAAAGGCATGAACCAAATAAGCCTATCCGACCTACCCCATGAGTTGCAGAAGTTATTCGGTTACGACCGTGCATCCGACCAAGAACGACAGAATAGACTAAACGAGCAGGCTGCCAGAGCAAGAGAGAGAGAGCAAGCTCAGCGAGCTCGACTACAACACCCTTGCCTAGTCATATTAGAAAAACAGAACAATACCTTAAATCTGATGGAATAAATTATAGGATAGCTCCTAACGGGAGCATATCATGCGGACTGAAGCTAGAAAACGGAGAGGTCCAGATCCTCCATGTAAACCACAATGTCTACCAGTCTATGGATGAAGACTATTTTGAGATCTGGGCCCCTGTTATGGTTATCGACGACCAGACTACTACCCATAAGCTCCGGGCTATTTTGAGGGAGGGAGATTCTTACTTATTTCCTTACATTAAGACGGTTCCCCTAGATCAAAACAGAGATCAGGTCTGTGCATACATCTCGCTACCGACAAATATAAATAGGGAAGACTTTTTAACATTGGTAGGGCTTACTTTATCGACGGCAAACCAGATGAAAAACAAGCTTGAACAATGATATTTTCGGACAAGGCGGTCGATACAACGGCGGCAAACGCTCGCCTCTCTCACATCGAAACTACGAAATCAACAAACCCAGACATGGCAACGATGACCGAAGCCGCCGTCGTATCACCTTAGCGTATGCGATGAAAGATATGTTGAACCCGATCTCGCTTCTCTCATCGCAGCACGTGGCCGCAAGCTATGGATCCGGCTTGGTTCGATTCCTGGACCTGATCCAGCGAGCTAGCCGCCGGAGCGTTTTTGGAGAAGGCCGACCTGCTTCGGGGCGTCTAGCACGCTTCGCTGGCTCGCCTTTCTCCATCCACTCTCGAAGAAGCGAATCCTCGCGTTCGCGAGGCATCGCCGCAAGCGACGGGCCCTCGATTCTCCGGCCTGGGCAAGCGCCCGCGCATATCAAGCCGCTCGTGGCAACAGCGCGAAGCCGCGCCGGAGATTCCGGCGTTGCCTTCGAACCCATCGTCAACCCTAATCCCATCGTTCGCTGAGGCGCTGCGCCACAGCTTCGACGTTGGCAAAGAAATGAAAACTATGAGCATCGGTACTGAAGCCATCGTCTTCTACCAGAAACGGATCTCGCCGAAGAAAGGGTTTTGTTGCGCTCATGCCGCCTACCACAAAGGATTAAGCTGCTCTGAATTTGGTAAACGTGTTTTACAGAGATATGGATACAGGCGGTTCGCGGTGCTGATGCCCAAACGGTTCGCGAATTGCCAAGCAGCAAACGAAGAGATCAAAAAAGAAGAAAAGTGGAGGAATGAGGAAGAAGATCATTGTTGGAAATGGTATGCTCCAGCTGAGGTCGGATGCTGTTTCCTATCTATTTTCAGCTAGCTCAACGAGACCGAATCATGCCAACCAGACGCTCCAGGCAACTGCGGCAAACGCTCGCTTCTTTCATTACGAACCCATGAAAACCAACCACCCTAGAAATTTAAACGATAGCTTAGGCCTTGTCGCCTGAGCTTAGCGTTCGACGAAAATAAAAAATGCCACTCAACCTAAAAATCCAACTTGGGAGCGTCCTCATAGGACTGTTCATTTCCATTTGGTGGTTCTTCCACGAGAAGAAAAAGGTTGGTCCTCCACTGGGAACCATTGGCGTGTTGGCATCATGGATGATTGGGTGGGCGATCTACTTTTCACTCGAAGACTCATCTCTCAGCTTCATCGAAGCACTTCCCAGAACCTTGGACATAAACGAATTTAGATTCGGGAAGATGAAAGTATTGAGATCGGTAGACGGAATGGATGAAGTGAATGCAGGAACACTCTTTCTAGTAGTCATGACCTGCATCTACACTATGCTTTTTCGTTGGATATGGCTTATGAAGAATAGAAAAGAAGCAAACAGGGAATGGTGACCAACTAGTGAATACAAAAACAAATAGGTCGAACAAGGCGGTCGATACAACGGCGGCAAACGCCCGCCTCTTTCAGATCGAAACTTCTAAATCAACAAACTCAGACGTGGTAGCGATAACCGAAGCCGCCGTCGTATCACCTTAGCGATATGCAGAGAAATACGAAAATGACTAGGATCTGCTCGGGAGGATTCCTCTGTAAGTCCGGAAGGTATCTCTTCGGATTACGGTCAAACAACCACTATTTCTATCAAGACAAGTGGGACATCTTTGGAGGCCACGTCGAACAGAACGAATCCGAAGAGGAGGCTCTAGTTCGCGAACTTGAAGAGGAACTTGGAGTTACGCCGAAATCATATTCTCTTTTCGGTGAGTTTGATGAGCCGAATCCAGAAAAGTACGGTGAAGCCAAGCATTTCCTATTCTTCATAACGGATTGGTCTGGTGGTGAGCCTCAAAACACTAGTACTGAACATTCACAGATTCGTTGGTTTACTAGAACTGAACTGGAGCAAATTGATTTAGCTTCAGATGAGTACCTGAAGCTGATTGACGAATGGGAAAACAAAAATATGCATATCAATAAAGGGTCCTTCCAACCGTAGGTTGGCATTGACCCAAGAACAATGTTGGATGCAATCGACACCAGCCATGCTGGTCATGATCGTATCACCAAGATAGTTCGCCTAAAGAGCAAATTTTTCCGATTGAGTACTCAATGAAAAAATCGACTCCACTTCGTTGGTCGTACGGTATCGAATGGGCTCAGATTGAAATTGAGGTAAACAAAACCAAATTTCATCAGGGAGATACGCTCTGTTGCATGCTGCACCTGCAAGGTAATGGACGAGAGAGGAGAATCAAAGGATTCAAGATCATTCTCGAGGCGACACGGTATCGTACATTGGGAAACGGATACGCTAAACCCATAGGACACGATTACAGACAGAGTATCGAAATAGACACCGCAATCAATCTCGAGTCACCGAAGCCATTAAGCCTTCCTTTCGACTTTCAAATACCCAAAGACATTTGCTTCAGCGATCGGATGCTCTCTTGGGCCATTCACATTGACTTTCGCAGGTCCAATGGCTCAAACGAATCAGTCACTCGAACCTTCGAAGTTTTACCAAGGGAGAGCTTTATGGAGATCCTAAAGGTAGCCGAAGCGATTTTCGGTTTCCGAGAAAACCTTCATGTAAGAGAGTGGATCAAAGACTCTCGCGCAACACGATTTTACTTAGAACCGGATGATAAGTACAAAAAACAGCTAGATGCCATTTTGCTGGAGATTATTGAGACGGAGGACGGCAACATTGAGGGAGAATTCGAGTTTGATCTTCAAGAGCGAAAGCTGACCGATTACTTTAGAGCTATAGCCGGTAAGGACAAAGTTCGTTTGCCATTTCTCATTAAAAAAGAGGACCTGTATGACGACAAAGGCCGACTCAAACATGAAGTAGTGGCAAGTTACCTACGAAAGCAAATCGATCTAGCACTTCAAAGAACGAGCTAGAGGACATAGGGGTATGTTGTCATTTCATTCCTAGGATCGAGGGCTCTCAATGAAATCGCCACGCTCGCCCAGCCCTACCCTGCGGCAAGACCGCAGGGTATCTCCGGACTGGGCGTCCCACCCTTCGGGCGGGACCGCATGGCGATTGATCGAAAGTTACGAAGGAAACCCCGCAGCAAGACAGCGGGGAATGTCTAGCGGATTCATGACTGATTTTGGCACGAGAGGACACGCTTCAACTCCGCTTTGCTAGACTATCATCTGTAGGGCCGGAGTTCGTCGCCGTGCCCGTCAGAAGACCTTGAGTTTGTCGAAGAGCGATGCTGGTTAATTCACAGCGGTCGCGGTTCCGCTCTGCGGGATCCGTGCTACCTTGCAAACGGGATGGGTTCTAGCAGCCTGTATCCACAATTTCGATCTTGTCGGGCTTGTTGGGGATCATACAGAGAAATTCGAAGCCTTCTTCTTGGTCAGCTTTGTACCAGTGGGGAATGCCTTCGGGGATGAAGACCACGTCTCCTTGCTTTACCTGGTAGACCTTGTCGCCGATGCCGACTTCGGCCGAACCGCGGATGATATACTGTTCGTGCTCGACGGTGTTGGTGTGATTGGGCATGCCGCCACCTGGCTCCATGACGAAACGCCGCAGGGCGAAATTCGGAGCGTCGTCGCTGCCGATCATCACGGAACGGGAGGTGCCCTCGCCCGCCCCGACTTTCTCGAGCGGAAAAGATTCCGCGCTTCTGACCAAGACTTTACCTTTGTTGCTCATGATTGGGGAGGCTCTGCGAGCCTAGGTTTTTAGGGGTTAGGGATTTAGGCTGCCTATGCTTCGTCCCGCAGTTGCAGGACTACGCAGAATCTTCGATAGGGACGGCGAGGTCCAACTTTTAAAAACCCTAAACCCTAGATCCGAAATCTGAAATCCTAACCCTACAGCCTAAAAACCTAACACCTAAACCCCTAAAAACTAAACCGCTGGCTCAGCTGGCCCAATAACCTGCTTGGCGACCTGCACCCAACCGATCGGGCCGACGCCGGGAACGCGCTCGATGCGGCGGCTGTGCAGGTTGGCCCAAGAACCGTTGGGGCGTTTGACGAGATGCGGCCAGTCTACGTTCTCGAGGAGCTCGCGATCGTTTTCGCTGTCGCCCAGACCAAAGGACACGAGGGGGTCTTCCGACTGGGCTTGCCAAAGCTCGGAAAAGCGCCGCACGGCAGCGCCTTTGTCGGCAGCTTGGTCGATGACGGTATGAAAGCGACCGCCGTGCAGGCATTTTAGGCCTTCGGCGGCGAATACTTCCTCGAGGCCCTGCCATTGTTCTTCGGGCATTTGGATGGCGAGAGTCTCGCTGTATTCACGCTCTTGAGCGCGACGGGCGGAAGGCAAATCCAGGCCGGTAAGCGAAGCGACATCTTCAGTCATGAGGGAACTAAAGCCGCAAAGGGATTCGCCGAACTTGCTTTCGACCCTGCTGAGCCGAGCTCGAATGTCGGCGGCGGGCTTGCCGAGTTCGGCTCGGTGCCAGCCATCGGTCTCGACGAAGGCTTGGATGTCGCCTTTCCAGAAACCGACCGGGGCAATGATGGCGCTGCCGTTCTCCACGATGCAGGGCATCTCGATGCCGAGCTCGCGCTGCAGGACGCGTTGTTCCCGGAAGGTCTTGGACGAGCAGAAGACCACGAGATGGCCGAGCTCGATGAGCTTTTCGACGTAGGGCTTCGCAAGTTCGCTGGAGTAGCTGTCGAAGTCGATTAGGGTGCCATCGAGATCGGTGAATATCGCGGTCATCAGGGTAGACATAAATATGAGGAGGGGGAACGTTGCGGGAAACTCAGACTAGGGAGAGGGCTTCGGTCTTGCTGCTAAAGGCCGCGTCGCAGTGCTCTAGAAATGTATCCAAATTCAGGTTACGCAGGTTGCTATAGACCTTGACCTTGGCCGGGCCTTCCGCTTCGGCGAGGGACATTCGCTGGGCTCTCTCTTCGGCGATCTCGCGCTTGAGGAGCTCGGGACAGAGCGGCGAGTGATAGATGACTGACAGAGAGGCGTCGATCATGTCCTCGACGTGTTCGTCGCCCTTGGATTCGTGCAAATGCGGGTTGCGGGACTCGATCTGGCAGATCGTCACGTTGTCGCGAATCTCGTTGCCCTCGTCGGATTGCGGCAACATGCCGCCATACATTTCAAGCAGGTTGATATAGTGGTGGGTCTCCACGGCGTATCCAGCGGCATACTCTATACTGAGAGCCAGGTCCAGCGTGAGGGCGTGCTCGCCGGCGTTGCCGGTCTTGACGACTTCCGTCTCGTATCCACTGAAGTAGGACAACAGTCGGTTGAGCGTACGGTTGGAGTGCACGGAGCTGCGACCCCACTTGGCGAAGAAGAGGGAGCTTTCCATGACCTTGGGCTTGGAGTGCCAGGAGATGCGCACAAAGGTATTCTTGGAGTCGAACATCTCGAAACCGGCGGCGTACTCCTGCACATACTCGTGGACGGCGCCGGGGAAGTAGTTGTCGCTGTCGACGAAGCCGATGTACTTGTTGTCGAGAAACTTCGCCAGCAGCGTGCCCATGATCATGCCCTCGGCCTTGCCGGAACGCACCAGGCCATCCTCGCCGAGAAGCTCGGTGTAGCCAGCGAGCTCGATAGCCTTGGCCACGCCGGGATCCTTCTGGTGGACGACCATGACGCGCTTGTTGGTGAACTTGCAGAAGTTCTGGATGGCGTCCTTCTCGATCTTGAAGCGGTCGACTGGAGCGCGAGAACTGTTCGAGACGACGATGATCTGGCAGGGATGAGGGATGCCGACCAACACGCCTTCGATGAGCTTGAGGCGCTCGTTCTTCACCGGCACGACGATCGCCATGTCCTTTTGTCGTTCGTAGATGGCTTCGGAGGAAATCCTGCGGATGACGTCAGAGTGAGATGGCTCGGCATTGCCGAAATCCCTGCCGCCAGCCAGTTCGTAGACCTTTTGCAGCCCATAGATCTGAACGGCTCCGAGACGTTCGCATTCTCTTGGTATCTCAATTCTCATAGGTAAGTGGGTCTTTGGCTTTGCAGCGCTTCATTTTGAGCGGAGCAAATGGCTTGAGCTTATCTAGCAAAGCGAATGCCAACCGGCTGAGCTTCCTTTTCTTGAAACGCTTTTTCGACAATTGCGCCTCTTTCGAGAGCCTGAGATCAAAAAAGGCTGAAGGGGTTTAGACTGAAGGCTGAAGGTGGATTTGGCGGGTGCGTTTAAAAGTGTAGTCTGGGCTGTACCAAACTCTTGCGAGTTCGGCTACTGAAGCAGACTTTGCACAGTCCAGGTAGCCGAACTCGCAAGAGTTTGGTACAGCATCGCGACTTAGAAGGCGACACTTTGAAACATACCCGGATTTGGAGGCCTTCAGCTCTAGGTAGGGCCCGATCGCCGAGCGGGCCGCAGAGAATGGATCCTGCAGCGCGGTCCGCTCGGCGATCGGACCCTACCTTTCAACTCGGCAGGAACGCTCCGTCCTTCAAAAAGGCCAGCGCGTTCTCCTGGGCTTCGCGACTGCGCATGATAAACGGATGGCTGGCAGGGATGACTTTGAACGCCTTCTGACCACCGGGAAGGCCCGCCCGGGCAATCGCTACCTTGCCGTCGTTGGGACCGGGGATCAGCAGCGACAACAGGAGATTGACGCTACGGTTTCCCGCCAGAATCCCGACCTCGAAATCGACGGGGCCAAGCAGAGTGGGAATGCCGTCCGGCCCCGTGCCCAGCTGCTGGCCGGCAGGACCGTTTATCCAGCGAAAAAACCGCCAGGCTCTCATGGCGTCGACGACTTCGCTACCTTGGTTGGGGGGAGCGAGCATCACCGTACGACCTAGGTTTTCGAATGGCTGGAGCTTCCGCATCTGCCGTAGAAGGATCCCGCCCATCGAATGGGTCACGAAATGGATACGGCGACCGACAGCGACTCGCCGCGCTATTTCCGTACGAACAAGGCTGGCCAACGTCTCAATGTCGTATCGGGTCGACGGATACCCGATGTTAATCGGCTCAAAGCCTTCTCGGCGAAGCATCCTCTCCATCGGCCGCATCGACCGGGCGGAGCGGGCGAGTCCGTGGAGGAGCACGACTGCTTGCGCTACGGACTTCAATAGTAGTGAAAGGAGAACGTGATATCCTCTTCGTCTCCGAATACGGAAGTCAGTCCAGCAGGCCAGGGACCAAAGGGTACTCCACGTTCGATCGCGGTGCGGCACATGTAGATGCCGATAGCTCTGGCAGTGGTGCCCTCCAGTATTTCCATATCGGATACGAGCCCTTCCTTGGTCAGAGTGAAGCGGATTCTGACCACGGAGTTGCGTTCCGTGTGCGAGCTCTTGTTGGCCAGGTCGTCCCAATTGATCTGCGTGGTCTCGATAAGGCGCTCCATGTACTCGCCGAACTTGCTGGCTTTGGCGTCGACACCAAGTTGGCCGATGCTGCTGACTCCGAGATCCGAGTTGCGAACCGGGCCGCGGGACACGCGAGGCAGCCGTGGACGGGGACGCGGACTGGGCACTCCGTCGGCCGAAGTGAGAGAGCTGGGCTGGCCTCCTAGACTGGCAAGCTGCTCGGGCGATTCGCTTTCCGATTCGGACTCGCCTTCTTCCGCCTGGCCTTCGATCAATTCCGAGATGTTGGTCGGAGCTTCCTCCGCGGGATCCCGGTCGAATTCCGCTATGCCCTCTTCCTCGGGCTCGGAATCGTCCATGGTTCCGGCAATCGGGATCTGCCTTTGCAGAGCTTCCTGAGAGGGGTCGACAAATTCCAGCAACGGACGCGTCTGGCTTTCAAGCGCTGGTTCGGACTGCTGATCGGCAGGCTGAGACGAGCTTGGCGGCGGAGCGAGCTGCGGAGCTTCGAAGCTGCCGGATAGAAACTGATCGGTCTCGATAATGTCGTCGCTCTCCGTGGCGGGCCGCTCCGCCGGATCGAGTTCTTCGGGTCTGTCGGGATTCGCCGCCTGCTGGTCGCGAGCGGCAAAGCGATTAGTCTCGTCCGGTTCGTTTTCCGGAGCGTCGGGGTTGGTCTGAGTAAAGACTTGCTCGGGTTCCTCCTCTTCCGGAGCCGAAAGCTCGATGCTGAACTCGCGATACGGGTTCTCCGCTGGGGTCAACTGGCGATCAGACACGTTGAGCTGAACGAAGAGAAAGGCCCACAGGTGCAGAAGGATCGCCCCGCCAACCCCGACCACGATCTGGTCTCGTCGCAAAAGCGGCCGCCTAGCCACAATGAGCCCCATGGGGTTGGATCGCTTGGGCGGTGTTTTCGTTTCGAGCATCTCAACGGGGCGGACTGTAGCTTGCTAGATCGACAAGACGGTGTACAGGGCCTTGCTTCAGAGCAGGTTGTGAC
The DNA here is from genome assembly GCA_028284635.1 of Pelagicoccus sp. GTDB lineage: Bacteria > Verrucomicrobiota > Verrucomicrobiia > Opitutales > Opitutaceae > Pelagicoccus. The sequence goes on along the minus strand of JANQRJ010000072.1, from coordinate 729 downwards.
GCGCCAGGAGTTCCTTTGTTTCATCCAACGGAAGACCCATGATATTCGAATGCGAACCGACAAAGGATTCGATAATCAGCTCCGTCCCCTCCTGGATGCCATACGCCCCAGCCTTATCCAGCGGATCCACGATCCGGAAATAGGCGTCGATGACCGCATCGTCAAAGGGCTTGAACGTCACTTCGCTGCGAGCCCCTGCAACGACCTCGACTCCCCCTGACCGGCAAAGCAAGGCTAAGCCGGTATACACGATATGGGTACGACCGGAAAGTGAACGAAGCATGCGGCGGGCGTCGTCGAGGTCGGCAGGCTTGGCCAGCACTCGACCATCCAGGTGCACCGTCGTATCCGATCCCAGGACAAAGCGGTCCGGGCTTCGATCTGCCACCCAAGCGGCCTTGAGCGCGGCATTATGCCGCACCATACCCTCGGGATCTCCATGCCCTTCCTCGAACTCCTCCACATCTGCAGGCAGGATTTCGAACTCGACGCCAAGGCGCCCCAGCAGTTCGCGACGACGCGGGGAAGCCGAAGCCAGAATGAGTTTCCCAGAAGGCATGGCTGCACATCTCGCGAGATTTGCCAGCCGCCGCAACTTCCAATTCGCCGGCACCGCGTCACGCGCGAAACGTAGCGCGGATCCCGCTGGGCGCATATGCGTCAACTTAAGCCTAAAGGCGTTGCACTGGAGGGCAATGCTCCGTCATTGCCGCGCCAACCGAATGAAAC
>JANQRJ010000031.1 GCA_028284635.1 Pelagicoccus sp. | reverse complement strand
GCGGAATCGGCTTGGGAGATCCGCGTTCTCACGAACGCGGCTACGATATCGCCAGGGTTCGAACGACTTTTTCAACACACTCCTTGCGGTGGGGATCTTTATTCAACATACTCCAAGTTTCCTTGGCTCGTTCGGTTGCGGTAGGCGCTTGGAGTTTCTCCGGTCACTTGCTTGAACTGGCGACTGAAAAGGAAGAGGTCGGCGTAGCCGAGTTCTTCGGCAATCTGCCCGATGGTTAGGTGGGCTTGTTCGGCGAGCAGTTCGCTTGCGTATTGGATTCTCTTTTTCAGCAGCCATTTCCGTGGCGGCAGGCCGTAGGTGTTGCGAAACTTGATGGTAAAGTAGTCGAGCGATAGCTGGGCGAGTTTGGCCAACTCTTGCGGTGTGGGTAAAAGGGGCTGCTTTTTGTATATATCGTCTTGTATTGCCTTTTGTTGATGGGTGGAGAGTTGGGAACTGCTCTTCTCAAGTGAATTCTGGTTTTGGGCTATATTCGTGTACAGGAGAAAGAGCAGGCTGCGGCGTCGCTTGTCGGCCAAGTCGCTGGTTTGATCGATCTCAAGAAGAAGCGCGCTGAGCAGCCAAAGCATGTCTTGAGCGTTTTTCTGTATGAGGTAGGGAGCAGTGAAGGCGATCTGTCTTTCGCCGATTTTCGGTCTGAAGCGAAAGAGGCGAAAGGTGATTGGCTCTTTGGATTGGGGCTTGAAGGCGTGGGGCGTGGTTGGGCCAATCCATACGAGGTTTCCGGGCTGTAGAACAAGCGGGGCTTTGTTGATTTCGCCGGCGACTCGACCTCTTTCTATATATAACAGGAAGTGCTGGGCGAGCACGCGTAGGGATAGCTGCCAGCTCGGTGGGAATTTCCGGTAGGCATGGTTGGTGAACTCGAGACGGTGCTTGTCGGGACGAATGAGGAATTCTTCCCAGAGTTGATCGGATAGGACGATGTGGCGCGTATCGTTTTCGATCATAGTTTTCGAAGGTCTTTCGATTCATGCTTCGATGCAAACATTTCCTGGTTGAATCCATGGCGTTTTTCCGGGTTTGCGAATAGTCTGGATGCATGAGCAGCGAAACCGAGAATCGTCCTAACTTAATCTACGTTTTTCCCGACCAGATGAGAGGTTCGGCGATGGGCTTCCTGGGCAAGGAGCCGGTTTTAACGCCTCGATTGGATCGCTTCGCAAGGGAGAGTCTGGTCCTGACGGATGCCGCGTCGAACTTTCCGGTATGCAGCCCGTATCGGGCCATGTTCATGAGCGGGCAGTATCCGACGAGCAATGGTGTGACGGGTAATTGCAATTCGAATACGACGCCCTTTGGCGTCGAGCTCAAGGAGTCGACGCGCTGCTGGTCGGACGTTTTGCGGGATCAGGGCTACAGCTTGGGCTACATCGGCAAGTGGCACCTCGACTCTCCGCGCGAGCCTTATGTGGATACGTCCAACAATCGTCGGGAGCCGAAATGGAACGAGTGGTGCCCGCCCGAACGGCGACACGGCTTCGACAATTGGTATGCCTATGGCACCTATGACATGCACCTGAAGCCGATGTACTGGAGCAACGATGCGGGTCGCGACGAATTTCGCTATGTGGAGCAGTGGGGGCCGGAACACGAGACGGATAGAGCGATCGCGTATCTGAAGAACGAGGACGGAAAGCAGCGCGATCCGGACGCTCCATTCGCCTTGGTGGTTTCTATGAACCCGCCGCACACTCCCTACCGGCAGGTGCCTCGGAAGTACGTGGATCTGTACGACGACAAGACTCTGGAGGACCTTTGCCAGCATCCGGCGATTCCTCCAGAGGGGACGGAAAATGGGGACCTGTATAGGGGGAGCATTCGCCTCTACTACGCGGCCGTCACTGGGGTGGACGAGCAGTTTGGGCGCATCCTCGATGCTCTTGGCGAAACGGGTCTGGATCGGGATACGATCGTCGTCTTTACGTCGGATCACGGGGATTGCGTTGGCTGTCATGACTTTCCGAACAAGCCGATCCATTGGGAAGAGGCGATGCAGGTTCCCTTCGTCATTCGCTGGCCGGGCGAGATCGAGCCGGGCGGGAAGCAGACGCTGCTCTCGACACCGGACATCTATCCTACGCTGCTGTCCCTCATGGGGCTCAAGGGAGAAATCCCGCAGGAAGTCGAGGGTTCCGACTTGAGCGAATGCCTGACTGGCAATACTCCAGGACCGTCTTCGCAATTGTATTGCCCGATGAACTACAGGGATCCTTTAAGCGTCAAAGTGAAGGGGGTTCGCGATGCGCGCTACACGTGGATTTGGGGAGAAGGCGAAGATGGTTCTCCTGTCGAAGAGCTCTATGACCGACAGACCGACCCTTTTCAGTTGAAGAACGTTAGTGTGGAGTTTCCGGATGTCTGCCGACACATGCGCGGCGAGCTGGCCTACTGGCTGGAGAAGGCGCAGGATCCCTGGAAGGAAAAGCTCGCTGAGAAGGGCTAGTTTCGTGTCATGCATGGGATGTCGCAACCCGTAGCGCGGAGCTTTAGCCCGCGTCCTCGGTTTCACCTCATCATCCCTCTCCTCATCTTCATCCTCATCCCAGGATAAAGATGAGGATGAAGAAGAGGATGAGGATAAGAAACAATGTGGACGCGGGCTAAAGCTCCGCGCTACGCCTTTGCCTTTTTTCTGCATTGACGGCTTAGGCCTGAATTTCTCTGCTAGGTCATGTCTGAATTTCCTCGGTGGGACTCTAGCGACTCGAGGGCCTCGCTTCGTTTGGCCGCCGAATTTCTCCGGGAGCAGGCGCACTCGACATTCCTGAAGGACGGCACGCATATCGAAATTCTTTTCATTCTCGACGATGAGGGGACGGTGCAGCCGCAGCCGATCGTCCGTCCCTTGACGCGTGAGCAGATTTCCAAGGTTTTGCGCGAGCATATTCCGGATAGCAGCATATACGGTCTTATATACATAGCCGAGTCTTGGGGCTACCATGTGAAAGGCGGGAACGACCACACTGCCAAGCAGCTTCACTTGGGCGAGATGCGGGTGTCCGACTTGGACGACAAGGACCGCTGCGAGGTACTGCTTGTGTGCCTGCTGTCGAGGGAAGGGGACAGCTTGGCATGGGCGGATGACATTGAGCGAAAGGAGGATGGGACCGTGTCGATCGCTCCTTCGCCAGGTCGAAAGGACATTCGATTCCCTCTGGGAGACGTCTTTTCCGCTTCTTGAAAGGCCGAGGGGAGCGGGCGGGTATGTTTCAACGAAAGTGTCGCCTTGCCGGATATCTACTCCAGCTATGTAGCCGCGTTCTCACGAACGCGGCTACATAGCTGGAGTAGATCTGGTGCCGCTTTAAGACGCGTCCCGAGCGGGTCTCTTGCCGAGTTTGGGCTTGAGTCGAAAGGTTGGTTGGCGAACCATTTCGCTTAATCGTTGTCCCTGTCGCTGCGGCTTGTTCGCGCATCGCGACCGGCTTGTTTCACTTGTTTTCGCTATGAGCATACCCCCTTTTCGCTCCACCTTTTTGGCCGTCGCCTTGGCGACACTCTTCTGCGGCTGTTCAAAGGATCCCGAGTCATCTTCAGGCGAGTCTTCGACCTATCGCCTGCCGGATTCGGTCCCCGAGAGCGAGTCGGTGGGAAGTCCCGGTTTTGACGAAATCCGGGCCAGCGAATTCGCAGACTACGAGGATTTCGACGCGATTCTCGCTCTGCCGGCAACATTCACCCGCAAGGAGGCTTTCTATCGGCTTTTGGGGCGAGCTGACAAGGAGGAGCTGGAGGCTTTTCTCGAGCGCGTGTCTTCCCTTTCCGATTCCTCCCAGCGAACTCAGCTTCGCGTCTTGGCGCTGGAACGTTATGCGGAGGTCGATCCGCGGGCTGCATTGAGTTGGGCGAGATCGATGAGTGGACAAGAAGAAGGGTACTATCTGGCTCAAAAGGTGGCGTCTGCCTGGGCAGCCTATGGGCCGAAGCAGGCTACCGAGTATGTGACGAGCCTTCCGGACGACGATTTCAAGAGAGATCTCATGTACCCGCTTTTCGAATCCTGGTCTCTTTCCAGCCCGCAAGAAGCGCTTTCCGCGGCTCTTGCCATGGCGAATGGCCAGGGGAGGGAAGGCGTAATGCATCAAGTCCTTTCCCAGCTTGCCCGAATCGATCCACGCGCGGCCCTTTCCTATGCGACCGACCGCCTGTCGGGCCAGCAGCGAGACAACATTACGAATACGGTCTTGAACGAGTGGGCCCGTTCCGATCCGTCTGCCGCGGCCAGCTACCTTGCCAGTATCGACGATCCTCAAGCTAGGTTGAAGCATTTTGACAGTGTCTTCTATCCGCTTGCCCGGAGCAATCCGCGCGAGGCTTTCCTGTGGGCCAAGAAAGTGGGTATCGGCGAATCCCAGACACGCGCGATGGCGACTGCGGTGGAAAACCTGGCTCGGACGGATGTTCGCGGGGCGATTGAGATGGCGGCGAGCATGCCGGACAGCGCCGCTCAGGCGAGGGCGATGAGCGGGATAGCCGAAAGCTGGGGGCGGACGGATCCTCAAGCCGCTGCGGCATGGATCGAGAATTCCTTGTCGGGCCAAACCAAGTCCCAGGCTCTGAACCGTCTGGTCAGCTCCTGGTCGCGGAATAACTTGTCGCAAGCCTCTGAATACGTGGAACAAATGCCCGCCGGCCAGGCCCGCAATGACCTGATCAACAACGTCCTCTACACCTACGTGGAAAGAAACCCTATGGGCGCTCTCGATTGGGTGGACCAAGTTGCCCTTGGCGATCATCGCGAGAGCCTTCTTGGCTTGGCATTCGAGGCAGCCTTCCGCAAGGACCCGGCCTCGATTGCTGGATACGCTGATCAGCTTATGGAGTCGGACCCGTCCCCGGGACTCGCCAGCCGCATCGCTAGCTCGATGGCGGAGCGCAACATAGCGGACGCTCTCGTCTGGGCGGAAAGCCTTTCTAGCGAAGATCAACGCGCATCCGCCTTGCAGGTCGTCAATCGACATTGGGCCAGCGTGGACGTGTCTGCCGCAACCGAGTACTGGCAGGAGCTGCCGCCTAGCGAAGTGAAGGACCAGCTGTTTTGGTCGCTGCTCGACCACCAAAGCAAGCAGGATATCGATGCGACTCTGGATTGGATAGTCACGCTTGAGGAGCCGGAGCGATTTCGACACGCGATCGATCGTGTATCCACGGAGTGGGCACGACGAGACCCTTTGAGCGCGGCGAATTACGTGGCCGGTATTCCGGACCCAGATCTACGCGAGGCTGCCCAGCAGAACGTCGCCCGCACTTGGTCGAGCCAGGATCCCTTGGCGGCTGCGGCTTGGGTGGAGACTTTGCCCGAATCCTCGATTAAGCAGACGATAGTCAAGACTGTGGTATCCAATTGGATGGACCACGACGATCTCTCGGCTGAAGTGTGGCTGAATATGCTTCCACCTGGCCCGAGCCGAGATTCCGGACTGGCCGATTTCGCGAGTCGTTTGGGTCGTTCCGATCCGTCCGCCGCCTTGAAGCATGCCAGCTCCATTGGCGACGCGGACATGCGCTACAGCGCGTCCTTCACCGCCGCGGCGCGGCTGATGGAAAGCGATCCGGATCTGATGCGGCAAGGCATTCGAGAGTCCTCGCTGAACCAGGCTGAGAAGAACCGTTTGCTAAGCGATCTGGGCTTGCAGAATTGAGGGAACTGAAAGGAAGGCGGAAGTCTCGCAGCGTTTGGGGTGGAAGCGTAGGTCCGCCTTCGCCCTGCGGGACTCCGGCGTGACAGCCTTCGGCTCTTGCTGCGCTGCGAGCGAAGGCTG
>JANQRJ010000101.1 GCA_028284635.1 Pelagicoccus sp. | reverse complement strand
GTCATTGCCGCAGAGCCTACAGAGGGAATAACCGGCGCGGCAACGACGGAGCGTTGCCCTCCAAAGGATGCTTCCTCCGTTAAGTTGACGCCTATGCGCTCTGCGGGATCCGCACTACATTACGGCCAAAGCGCAAGGCTAGCCGTCGTCCTGTAAGGCGGCAGACAGGAAGTCCAACAACTCAGTCGTCCGTACCGCCGTCTGGCCGCGGTCCTGAGCCAGCAGATCGGCCGCCCTACCATGCCAGTAGACCCCTTTGCAGGCGGCAAGCAGTGGATCACTAGGATCCTGGGCCAGCAAACCAGCAGCCAAACCGGCAAGCAGATCTCCACTGCCGCCTCGGGACAAAACGGCATTGCCCGTCGTATTCAGAAAAACATACGCTCCGTCGCTGATACGCGTAGAACTCCCCTTCTTCACCAGAATGGAGCCAGTCTCCCTCGCATAGGCCTTGACCGCCGCATCGGAAGAATCGCTTGCCCCGGAAAGCCGGGCGAACTCCCCATCGTGCGGAGTCAGCAGCAATCCCTCGCCATCTCCCGAACTGAAAGCCGCCACCACTTCCGGCCGCAAAGCATCCGCATCGAGGACGAGCGATTTTCTCCATTCCGCAGCGATCGTCTCGAGCAGCGTCTGAGTCTCGCGTTCAGCGCCCATGCCAGGGCCCATCAGCAGGGCAGTCGCCTTGCCCTCCATCGAGCGAATCTGCCACAGCCCTTCCAAGGCAAGCCCGCCCTGTGGCGTCTCCGGCCAGGATCGCCACATAGCTTCCGGCAGCGTCGCCGCTAGACTTCCAGCAATACTCTCAGGAGCGAAAACCGTAACCAGGCCCACGCCGCTCCGCAAGGCAGCCTGCACGCACAAAGAAAGCGCTCCCGGCATGGAACGCGAACCCGCAAGGATCGCGAGATGACCGTGCTGGCGCTTCTCGCTCCGAGCAGGCCGAATGCCGCGCAAGGGATCCAGTATCCGATCTCTCAAGACGCGAAGATCAGTCGCTCGATTCGCCCGAAAAAAACCAAGATCAAGATAGCGCAATGCTCCCGCCGACGGACAATCCAACAAGGGGCTCTTTAGAATGCCTGTCGCGCACGTCACATCGGCCTGCAAGGGACCGTCAACGCCTTCATCTCCCACTCCACTTGGCAAATCGACTGCCACCCTCAAACGAACGCGAGCGCACCGCTGCGCCAAAGGAATCAACTCGGCTATCGACCCCCTCAGGGGCGGACGAAACTGCATGCCAAGCAAGCCGTCGACGCTGATATCGAACTCCGATTGGGCCAGAGATTCTTCGCAAGCGGCAAGCCAATCGGAATCCCCTCCCGAAAGGACGACCGGCTCGATCCTTTCCCGCAGCAAATCCAAGGCCTTACGAGTATGAGGCCTCAATTCGACCAAAGAGCAGACGACAAACAGAGTCGCTTGCCGAACTAGACCGGGAACCGAGGCAAGAGACTCGATCGCCAGCAGAGCATCGCCCCCATTGTGGCCCTTGCCGACCAGACCGAGGATACGCCAGCCACTTTGGGGAAATCGCGTCATGGCATAGCCACTACGAATCGTCTTCGCAAGTCCAACGCCTGCCGCCCGCATCGCTTGCCAAGCCTCCTCCTCGGAACCAAGAACATCGTCCTCCCACTCCATCGCCTCAGCGCAGCTGAGAATAGGATCGGAAAACGCTTTCAGCAGGGAGGACATAGAGGATGGGAGAACAATCATCCTGCAAGAGGAGGCCCGGTTCGCGACAAAAATCTCATCCGGCAAGCTTCAATGAACGCGACTTAAAACTGTGTCCTGATAAGAGTGGACCACTCCCGACTTTTCCCCAAAGGGATGCCAGACGGCTTTTTTGCAAAATCATTATTCTGCTAGGGATATGTAAAGCGCCCATGGGTCGCGCCCGCGAGGGAGAGTGAGTCTAAGAGTGTCGTCTGGGCATACAGGCAAAGTAGCCGAACTCGCAAGAGTTTGGTACAGTGTCGCTACTCGAAAGGCGACACCTTGAAACACACTCCATTCCCCACGCATCGAGACATAGAATTTGCAACGTTGCAAATTCTATGTCTCGATGCGGCACGTTTTCGCTGTCTCTCAAAAGAATGATTTTGCCGCTTAATGATTTTGCTTCTTCCGCCCTCAGCCGATCACTGCGGCGAACGCGATGGCCGACTCCTCGCTGTGGGAGAGGCTGATGGCAACGTGGCTCCCGCCGACCTGGCCAAGCAGAGCCTCGCCTTTTCGATCGAGCTGGATCTGAGGCTGTCCCCGTTCTCCGGATACAATACCGACGGATTTCCAATCGAGATGCTTGCCGATTCCCGTTGAAAAGGCCTTGGCCACCGCCTCCTTCGCAGCAAAGCGGGCAGCATAGCGTTCGCTCGGATCGCGAAACGAGCGACAGTAGGCGAGTTCGGCTTCAGTGTAGACCCTGTCCAGAAAGCGTTGGCCCTGTCGCTCGACAAGCCCGCGAATCCGCGAAACGGATACGATATCCACGCCGATGCCGAGTACCGGACCTTTGAAGGGGAGCGAGACAGCCTCCATCTCTCTAGACGCCAGCCAATTTGGCCTTCATCTCCCGCACGGCCTCGTCGATGCCGAAAAAGAGAGCCCGACTGACGATACTGTGGCCGATGTTAAGCTCGTAGAGATAGGGAATCTCGATCACTTCGCTGGCATTGACGTAGTTGATGCCGTGGCCCGCATTGACGACGAGACCCGCCTCGTTGGCCATCTCCGCTCCCTGCGTCAGGCGAGCGAACTCTGCAGCGCGATCGGAAGTGTAGTAGGCATTCGCATACGCTCCGGTGTGCAGTTCTACGAACTTGGCGCCTGCTTTGGCGGAGGCTTCTATCTGCTCGCGGTCAGGATCGATGAAGAGGCTGGACTCGATGCCCGCCTGAGCAGCCTCGCGCACGATGCGCTCGACGCGCTCGAACTGGCCGGCCACCTCGAGTCCCCCTTCAGTGGTTACTTCCTCGCGACTCTCGGGAACGACGCAGATCGTCTCCGGACGAACCTCCAGGGCAAAGTCCAGCATCTCGTCAGTAGCTGCCATCTCCATGTTGAGACGGGTCTGGATGGTCTCGCGAAGGCGACACACGTCGGATCTCTGGATGTGCCGAGCATCCTCGCGCGGATGCACCGTGATGCCGTCAGCGCCGGCCTTTTCGCAAAGCAGGGCCAACGTGATGGGATCGGGCTCGACGAACTGGCCGCATTCCCGAGGGCTGTCCTTGTAGCGGGCCTGTCGCACGGTGGCTACGTGATCTATATTGACTCCGAGAAGAATTCTTTGGCTAGACATGACGAATGGTTGCGGGCGGTATAGGCCCCATCGCTTCGCAAGGCAACCATAGCTTCCTCTGAATGAGTCAAGAAACCACCACACGTCCCAAGACCGAGAACTTCTTCGTCAACCTCACTTGCAACTTGGCGATCCCCATCCTGGTCCTCAAGTACCTGAGCGCAGAGGATCGGCTCGGACCCGTTCTCGGGCTGATCTTCGCCCTTGCCTTCCCGGTCGGCTACTTTCTCTACGACCTGCAGCAGCGGCGGAACGTGAACATCATCTCGATCTTCGGCTTTCTCAACATCCTGCTCACCGGCGGCATCGGCCTGCTCGAGGCCGAGCCAAAATGGGTGGTTCTCAAGGAAACAGCCATGCCGCTGGTGATCGCTGTCCTGGTCCTCGCCACCGCCAAGCGAAAGAACTCCCTGCTCAAGACCTTTCTCTTCAACGACCAGATTTTCGACCTGCCCAAGATCGAGAGCCATATCGACACCTCCGACAAACGCCGCCTTCTGGACAGCCATTTCAAGACCGCCAACTGGCTGCTTGTATTCAGCTTTCTGATAAGCGCCCTGCTCAACTTCATCCTCGCCAGCCACATCGTGAAAAGCCCCGGCGGCACGGAGGCCTTCAATCAGGAAATAGCCACCCTGACCTGGGTCTCCTGGATTGTAATCACCGTGCCCAGCATGGCCATTCTCATCTACGCCCTTTGGCGCCTGATAAAAGGCCTGCGCAAGCTGACCGGACTCGATTTCGAGGGACTGCTGCACGAACACCACACGAAGGCGTCGTAGCAAGCCTCCTCCTCATAACCTTCCTCCTCCTCATAATCCCAGCTATGCAGGATTATCTATGAGGAAGATTAGGATTATGATTAGGAGGAGGATTGAAACCTGAAACTCAGTTCCAGGTGCCGTCGGGCTTCGCTAGGGCTGCTTCGTCTTCGATGTTGCCGCGATCGGATTCGGCAGCCATGCGGCGAGCGTCTTCGGCGTTCTCGGCCATTTCCTCGACAGTCTTGATCTTGAGGCGAGCAGCGCCCTCGTTCTCGACGGTCTTGATCGGCCAGCCTTTGCGTTTTCTGAGAAACTCGATCTCCGCTATGGCGCCTTTGTACTGAGGCAGCCACTCGCGTTGGGCGAGAAGCATCTCGTCTGCCATCTGCCAGATCTCGGGCGGGTTGCAGCAAGCCCCGGTCAAGGGGTCGAGCATCATCGCCTGCTTGAGCAGGCTCGCATCGCCATGCACGGCCGCTTCGACGGCGAGTCGCTGGACGGTGATGCTGTTGTTGCAGACTCCGGCAGGGCCGAGCGGCATTTCGCCGTGCAATACCATGTTGATGCCATTCGCGTCCGCAAATCCGGGGGCTTCGATGATCGCATCGTCGGGCAGGTTGCTGATGGTGCCGTTGTTCACCCGGTTGAAATGACCGCGGTAGATACGACCGGTTTCCAGGCCTTCGATGATCCAGCTGCCGTGCTCGTTGCTTCTCTTCTCGGCTTTGAATTCCATGGGCGGTTCCTTAAGCCAATTGGGGAAGTCGGTCTCGAACCAGTTGCGCGACTCCGTGCAGATGCGCAGGTAGCCGCCTGTCTCGCCGAGAATCCAGCGGTCCAGGCAGATCCAGTCCTTGATCTCGGAAGCCCGCTTGCGGTACCAGGGAAGGTACTCGCTCAAGTGACCGTTGGACTCGGTGCTGAAGTAGCCGAAGCGGCGAAGCATATCGATGCGGCACTTCTCTTCCCTGGCGATCTTCTCGTTGCCTTCCATCGCCTCGAGCAGCTTGCCGCAAAGCTCGTCGCCCTTGTGCTTGATCGAGGTGTACCACGTCTGGTGGTTGATGCCGACACAGACGATATCGACCTCGTCCTGCTCCAGGCCGAAGGCCTCGGCGATGAGCTTGTGACCACCTTGTACGCCGTGACACAGACCGATCGTATCCACTCCACCATACAGATTGCAGGCCCAGGTCACCATCGCCATCGGGTTGGCATAGTTGAGCAGCAGAGCGTCAGGATGAGCCACCTCTCGAATGTCGCGGCAAAACTCGAGCATGGTGTTGATCGTGCGCTGGCCGTACATGATGCCGCCGGCGCAAAGCGTGTCGCCCACGCACTGGTCCACGCCGTACTTGAGCGGGATGTCTATATCGGTCTGAAACGCCTCCAAGCCGCCCACACGCACGGTGCACACGATGTACTTGGCCTCCTTGAGCGCCTCGCGGCGGTCAGTCGTGGCTTCGATTTTGATATCGAGTCCATTCGAGTCAATGTCGCGCTGGGCGAGCTGCGTGACCATATCCAGGTTGTCCTGAGATATGTCGGTAAACGAGATGCGGATGTTCGAGAATTCCGGTACAGCCAGGGTATCGCGCAGAAGCTTGCGAGTGAAACCGATGCTGCCCGCACCGATGAAGCAGATTTTGAAGTTCTTTTGAGGCATAGTGGCGGAAGAGTAGTCGAGCCCATCGGATAATGCATTTGCAAAGATGTGCTTTTTCACTTTTGTGCGATGCCTATGATCCTGAAGAGCGCCCAGTTTCATGGAGGCAATTCGCTGGGACTGCCGCTCTTCTGGCGAGCCTTGGGCCGGGAATCCGTACAGCGCCCGAGCTACTGTTTCAACGGAACGCGCCGCCCGCATGGCCACCTGCTCTGGCAGGTAACGCTATCCGGCTGTGGACGCGTTGACTACGGCGACAAAAAAGGCGTTCCCCTTCCCTCGGGCTCCAGCTTCCTAGCCAAGCTGCCCAGCGAGCACGTCTACTATTTCGATCCGGTGGACGAGCACTGGGATTTCGCCTGGATCATGCTCGACGGACCCGCTCTGCCCGTTCTGGTCGAATCATTGCATTTCGACAGCGTTTATCCTTTCGAGCGAGACAACAATGCCTCGCTAAGGAGCAAGCTCCTGGCGCTGGTCGACCTGTATGCCGGCCGAGACGCCGATCCCTGGCAAAACGTGCAGGAGGCATGCGAACTGTTGATCGGCCTGGTAAAGGAAGGGCGAGCGCCGCAACGCTCGGGCGAGGCAGCTAGCCAAAGCGCGAGCGATTCGCAGCTGCTCGCTCCGATCATAAAAAACCCGGCTCTATCGATCGACAAGCAAGGCTGGGCATCCGAATCCGGTCAGTCTCGCTACCAGCTCTATCGCAAAGTGAAACGCTCGACCGGGCAAAGCCCCAAGGACATCCGCAACCAACAGCGCGTAAAGGAGGCTATCCGCTACTTGATGCGACCAGGAATAGGTATCCGGGATGTGGCTACACTCGCAGGGTTCAGCAACCAGGCCTACTTTTGCAGATTCTTCAAAAAGGAGACCGGCTTCACGCCCAGCCAGTGGAGGCAGCAATTCGCGTAGACCCAGAGCAACTGCGTCCCGCTGGAAACACGGGCAGGTCGAGACATAGAATTTGTAATGTTACAAATTCTATGTCTCGACCTGAAGAAGGTTGCTCGTGGCGAACGCGCTGCTTCACCAGTCGTGGCGCTGGTTCGATGCGGCGCAGCGCGGAGCTTTAGCCCGCGACCGCAATTCTCCCGCATCATCCCCTCTCCTCATCTTCATCCTCATCCCAGGATAAAGATGAAGATGAAGAAGATGATGAGGATAAGAAACGACGCGGTCGCGGGCTAAAGCTCCGCGCTACGGACTAGTCTTTCTTGTAAAGGTGGCAGGAGGCGAACCGTCCGGGCGCGACCTCAAGAAGCTGGGGCTCTTCCTTGTCGCAGGGCGCAAAGCAGTCACTGCAGCGGGGATGAAAACTGCAGCCGGGGGGCTTGTTGGCGGGATCGGCTACCTCGCCGGACATCTTGGGAGCGAGTCTGACATCGGGATCGACATTCGGGATGGCCGAGAGCAAGGCGCGGGTGTAGGGATGCTTCGGATCCGCGAAGAGCTCTTCCGTCGGAGCAAGCTCTACAAGGCGACCGGCATACATGACCGCGACGCGATCGCAGATGTGCTTCACCACCGAAAGGTCGTGGGCGACGAAGATGTAGGTAAGCTGAAACTCGTCCTGCAGATCCTGCAGCAGGTTGATTACCTGGGCCTGCACGGAGACGTCGAGGGCGGAGACCGATTCGTCGGCAACTACCAGGTCGGGATTGAGGAGCAGCGCTCGAGCAATGCCGATGCGCTGGCGCTGGCCTCCGCTGAAGGCGTGCGGGTAGCGCTGGCGGTGCTCGCCTTTCAGTCCGACCTTTTCAAGCATCTGAATGACCTTCTCCTCGCGCTCGTTCTTGCTGCCGATGCGGTGGATGACCATGGGCTCCGCTATGATGTCGCCAACCGTCATGCGCGGGTTCAGCGAGGAAAAGGGATCCTGAAAAATCATCTGCATCTGCTGGCGCAGGGGCTTGAGCTCCTTGTCGGAAATGGTCGCCAGGTCGATGGATCGGTCTCGACCGTTGTATAGAACCTCGCCGCTAGTCGGTCGGATCGCCCGCAGGATGCTGCGCACCGCAGTGGTCTTGCCGGAGCCGCTCTCGCCTACGATGCCCAAGGTTTCTCCTCGAGCGAGGTCGAAGCTCATGTCGTCCACCGCCTTGACCAGGCCGGACTGGCGGCGCACCAGGCCGCTGGAAAAGATGGGGAAGTACTTGCAGAGATTGCGAACCTGGAGGAGCGGTTTCTCGGCGACGGCCTTCGATTCTTCGTATTCGGAAACTACTGACATGGAACGGCCTCCTCGCTATGGATGTCCTCAAGTCGAAGGCAAGCTGCTTGTCCGCCCGAAGCAAGCTGCCGCATGAGAGGCGGAGCCCCGACATCGCACAGCCCCGGCTCGAATTTGGGGCAACGCGGGTGGTAGGGACAGCCGGGCGGCACGGCGGTGAGCGAGGGCACGCTACCGGGAATGGCTTCGAGGCGTTCCTGGCTGCTGCCAAGGCCGGGCAAAGACTTGAGAAGCCCCATGGTGTAGGGGTGCTTCGGGTTTTTCAGGACATGGTGAACGCTGCCTTTTTCCACGACGCGACCGAGGTACATGACCGCAACCTCATCGGCGATCTGGGCCACCACGCCCAAGTCGTGGGTGATGAAGATAACGGAGGTTTGCATCTCCTCGAGCAGATCTCGGACGAGCTTGAGAATCTGGGCTTGGATAGTGACATCCAAAGCAGTGGTGGGCTCGTCGGCAATGAGGACTTCGGGTTTGCAGACCAGGGCCATGGCAATGACGACGCGCTGGCGCATGCCGCCGGAAAGTTCGTGCGGGTACTGCTTGAGCCGCTTCTCTGGGCCGGGGATGCCGACCTTGCCGAGCATGGAAACGGCGAGCTTTTCGGCTTCGGCTTCGCTGACGTCCTGGTGCAGGAGGATGGCTTCGCAAATCTGGTTGCCGATGGTGTGCACGGGGCTGAGTGCGGTCATGGGCTCCTGGAAGATCATGCTGATAAGGCCGCCGCGCACGTGATACAGCAGGTCGGACTTTTCATCCAGACTGGAAATCTCGATCGGATCTTCAGATTTTGGATACAGCGTGATGGATCCACCGGTGATCTTGCCGGGCTTTTGGATCAGGCTCATCAGCGAGTAGGCTGTCACGCTCTTGCCGCAACCGCTTTCGCCTACGATGGCCAGGATCTTGCCACGAGGCAGGTCGAAGCTTACCTCACGGACGGCTTGCAGGGCGCCTTCCTCGGTAGTGAAGGTGACTTCGAGATTCTCGACCTTGAGGACAGTGTCGTCTTTTGGCGGGTTTTCCATATCGATTCGAAGGGCTAGCGGCCGCCGTAGGGATCTGCGGCGTCGCGCAGGCCGTCGCCGAGAAAGTTGAAGGCCAATACGGTCAACACGATGAAAGCGACAGGCATCAGCAGCCAGGGATAATTGGCGATGACTTGCAACTGAATAGTCTCCTGGAGCATGACGCCCCAGCTCACGACCGGAGGCCGAAGACCGAGGCCGAGGAAACTCAGAGCGGTCTCGCCGAGAATCATGGCTGGCACGCTGAGAGTCAGGCTGACCAGGATGTGGGTGGTAAAGCCGGGCACGAGATGCCGGAAGATGACGCGGCTGTGGCTGGCTCCCAGCAAGCGGGCTGCCGTGGCGTAGTCCTCTTCGCGCAGGGAAAGGATCTTGCCACGTACGACGCGGGCCAAGCCGGTCCAGTTCAGCAAGCTGAGCAGGATCGTCATGGCGAAATAGATACGGAGGGGCGACCAGTCCTGCGGCAGGATGGCCCCGATCGCCAACCAGATCGGGATGTGGGGGAAGGCGTTGATGATCTCGATGACACGTTGGATGATCGTATCCGCCACGCCGCCCAAGTAGCCAGAGATGCCTCCTATGACAACCCCGATGACGAAGGTGAAGGCGATAGCTACCAGACCGATGGTCAGGCTGATGCGGGCCCCGAAGATCATGCGGCTCCAAATGTCGTAGCCAAAGCGATCGGCCCCGAGGAAGTAGAAAACCGGGTCGCCTTCCAAGGCGTACTTTTCCGGATCCCTTTCCAGAGCGGCCAGATCGACCCCGATCAGATGCCGATCCCACGGGATGAGGCCGAAGAGATGATAGGGCTCGCCGCGAACGAACAAGCCTAGGGGTACGACGCCCTCGATGCTCTTCGTGAAGTAATTTTTGTTGGTGACCGGATCGATGTGCCGCTGGAGTTCCTTGGCGTGCAGGCCGTGCTCGAAGTCGAAGCTCATCAATTGCGGCGGGCAATAGGCATAGTCGAGGTTGCGCCAGGAGCTGGGAACGACGGCCACGAACTCGGCGAAAATCGACATGCCGTAGAGGATAACGAGAACGAAGAGCGATAGCACAGCCGCCTTGTGCTTGAAGAAACGCAGGCGGATGAGCTGGCTTTGGGATAGCGCAGCGGAATGGTCCTTTGCCGAGTCTGCAGTTTCAGGCGTCGGAGGTGTTGGCGATTTGGATACGCTGGACTGCTCGCTCATCGGGAACCTCCTTCCATGCGGATACGCGGATCTAAGGCCAGCAGGAGCAGGTCGCTCACCAGCGTGCCGAAGATTCCGAGGAGGCTAAGCGTGAGCAGCATCGAACCGGCCAGGTACATATCCTCGCTGAGCAGAGCGCTGATCATCAGCGGCCCTACGGTAGGCAGGCTCATCACCAGGGCCACGATGGCACCGCCGGAAATCAGCAGAGGGAAAAGGCTGCCGATGCCGGAGATGAAGGGGTTGAGAGCGAGGCGAACCGGGTATTTCATGAGAAGCTTGAAGGGGCGCACTCCCTTGGCTCGGGCGGTGGTGACGTAGGGCTTCTTGAGCTCGTCGAGGAGATTTCCGCGCATGATGCGGATCATGCTTGCAGTGCCGCCGAAGCCCAGCACCGCAACCGGCAGCCAGATGTGCTTGAGCAGATCGACGACCTTGGGCCAATCCCAATGGGCTTGGCCGCTGAACTCGGGAGAGAACAGTCCGGTGATGTTTATTCCAAAGTATTGACTGCTCAAATACATCAGGATGAGCGAGAGAAGAAAGTTCGGAAAGCACATGCCGACCAGGCCGATGAAGCTGAAGACGTAGTCCCCAACCGAATACTGACGCACCGCCGAGTAGATGCCGATCGGCAAGGCGACGCTCCAGGTGAAGAGGATGGTGCCGAGCGATACGAGAACGGTAAGGGCGATGCGGTCGCCCACGAGTTCGTTAACGCTTTGCCGCGTCTCCATGGAACGACCGAGATTGCCTTGCAACAGCCCAGCATCCACCGATTCGAAGCTCAGGAACCATGGAAGCCCGAGCCAGCGAACGTACTTCTCCAGCCAGGATTGGTCCGCCGGGAAAAGGACTCTGAGCTCGGCGGCGATAGATTCGCTGTTCTCGGCGCCCGTCATCTCAGCCTCGAGGACCTTGGTCTCCACGAAGTCTCCGGGCGGCAGCTGAACGATGGTGAAGACGATGACGGAAATCAGGCCCATAGTCGGAATCATGAGCAGCAGACGACGGCCGATGAACGGATGGCGAACCGCTATCAGTATCAGCCCAATCAATACGCTGCCCCAAATAAGGGCGCGCACGAAGCCCCCGACAGACGCGTTTCCACCTTCGCCGCTGAGTTCGGCCGAGGCGCGATAAGGCACGACTTCCAGCAGGCCGCTCTTGATCCGGGCAGCAGCGGCCGCATCCTCAGGCGCGTTTTCGAAATAGAAGGTCTCCAATCCGAAATTGGCCGGCGTGGCGAAGAGGTAGCTGCTCACGCCCTTGCGCGGCACGTTGCGAAAGCCGTTTTTGACGACCGCCAGATGGGGACGGCCTTTCGTTATGCCGATCGTCCAAAGGTTCTCGGCAGCGATATCGCCGATCTCCCGGAAGTAGGCTTTCTGCTCTTGCAAAGACAAACTGGCCCGAGCCTTTTCGTGAAGCTCCATAGTCCGCCGCAACGGATCGTCCGGAGCCGGCTCTCGGTATGCCTGGCCGCCGGGCAGTCGTTCGCCGCGCAAGCCACCTTTGTCGTACCAATTGGCCTGTCCGAAAGCGTAGAGCCCGTGGGTGAACGGGCTGACGGCGGCGAACATCCGAGGATCCAGGATCGGAAGAATGCCGCCCGAGCCTCCCCAGGCGAAAAAGTCCGCCTTGCTGGCCCGAAATTCCGCAGCAAAATAGGGGCGGCTGCGAAAGCGGGGGATGAGGCGAATGCCAACCTCAGCCCAATCCTCCTCCACGAACTTGTAGGGTTCGCTCGGGATTTCGACTCCGTTGACCATACTGAGGTACCAGACCATGCGCGAACCGTCGGGGAAGGTCCGGTAGCCCTCGGAGTCCCGCCGGACAAGGCCAAGCTCGTCGAGGAGCTGGTTGGCCCGCTCGGGGTCGTACTCCACGAAGCTCTCGCTCAAGGCCTTGTGGTAGAAAGGAGAGCCCGGTACCGGAGCCACTTGGGCCGGGACCCCGTCGCCAAGAAAAACGGCATCGATGATCTGCTGGCGATCGATGGCCAGGGAGAGGGCCTGGCGAAACTTGGCGTTTTCGAGCAAAGCTTTCTTCTGAGAGGTTTCGGGCTGAGTCGGATCGACCGACAGGTCCAGATTGGGAAAAAGAACCCAGGCGTTAGACGAATCCGACTGCCAGAGATAGACCTCGTAGTCGCCCGTCTGACGCTCGGTCATGAAAAGCGTGTAGTCCTTCTCTTCCAAGGATCTCGTCTGCATAGAGAGCTCGCCCGCCGCCGCCGTGTTGGCCATCAGGCCGTGGTTCTTCACGTCAATGACGATTTCGTCGATATAAGGGAGCTGTCGCCCCTGCGTATCGACGGCATAATAGTAAGGATTTCGCGAGAAGCGAAACGGGGCCGAACTGCGGTACACCCTCGGTATCCAAGGCCAAAGCCGCGGATGCTCGGGATTCTCCGGCTCGCGCAGACGCAGGAACAGACCCTCCGCCGTCTTGATGCCGTAGGCTTCCATCGTCTTCGCGATGAGCTCCTGGTCTCCCCAATCCGGATGGTAGGCCCGCAGATAGTGGGCCGGATAGGGAAAGTCGTCGTAGTGATTGAAAAGGGCCAACGACTCTAGGAAGATGCCGTTGGGACTCGGAAAGACGAAACGCATGGTATAGTCGTCGATCGTCTCCAGAGTCCCGTAGCCAGCTTCCACCCGCATCCACTCCGGCAGAGGCTGTCCGCCTTTCGCCGCGCGATTGACGATGTAGTCCCACCAGAACTGGAAGTCCTCGGCGGTAAGCGGGTGGCCGTCCGACCAGCGAACCCCTTTGCGCAAGTGGAAAGTGAATACGGTCTTGTCCTCGCTAACCTCCCAAGCCTTGGCCTGGTGTGGGACCAAAGGGTAGCCATCCGGAGACCAGCGAATCAGTCGCGAACCAGACAGGCGCCACCTGATCTGCGTGACGTCGCTGTCGGAAATAGCTGCCCGTCGCCAAGCGCCGCCGTACTCGCCCAGGCCATCGACCCCCTGCAAAACGACCGGCTCAGGCCCTACCCGCTCCGCCACCGGAGGCAACTGGCCCGCAGCAACTAGGTCGGCCAACAATGGCGATTCGCCCTTGGGATACCAGGCCGTGCTTTCGCCCTCCGCGTAGTCGACGTCCCGCCAGATGACGGGAGGCTCGCGACCCGCCACGCTCACGTCCTGGAGCTTCTTCACCACCTCGAGTTCCTCCGGCGAATAGCTGACTGGCTCTTCCTCTACCTGAGGCTTCAAAAGAAAGCCCCACCCGTAAATGTACAAGAACACGACCGCAACAGCGGCAAAAGCGAATGAAGTGACAGTAACGAAGGAACGGGTAGACATTAAGGCAGGGAATCAATCTAGTGAAAATAACGGTGGCAACCGAATATGAACACGCGAGAAACGAAAATCCGTTAAGAGTTAAACACTCTATATTAAAAATCCTCCGAGCCAAATCAAAGAAGCTCTTCGAGACTCGAAATCCACAGACAGTGTCGTCGAAAGCCCCGAGCTATCCAAGCCAATCTTTGCCGGGCAGATCAATTCGGGTGCGATTAAAAGCGTGTCCTCTGAGGGGCAGAGGTAGGGCCCGCTCGCCGAGCGGGCCTCAGTGCAGGATCTTGCAACGCGGACCGCTCGGCGAGCGGTCCCTACCCTCATCCTCTTCTTCATCCTCATCTTTATCCTGGGATGAGGATGAAGATGAGGAAGGGGGATGATGAATGCGAAGCATCCCGTGACACGAAACTAGAGATCCGTACTGTAGAAATTGTCTAATATTAACGCTGGATATGCGGGCGCCTTTCCAGAAAACGTTCGTTCAATCCAAATGAATGGGGAATGCCAGCCATCTTGGGAGCGGACCGCGCTTTTGCTGCTTCTTAAAACAATGACTTCGCCAATAGAACCTATCCCGAAACCTATCATGACGCCGCTGAGATCATTTTTGGTTCAGGGCAAGGCGTCATTGGAAAGCGAATACTGGAAGTATTTGTTTCCAATGACAACGCCGCCCTGGAGCAAAAAGGACTCAGCCCCAAGGGGTTATGTCTGAAATTGCCTGCAGCTGCGTTGGCTTTGGCGACAAATACGCCCGCGTATTCGCTCGCCAAATCCGCCTTGCTGCAGGCAATTTCAGAC
>JANQRJ010000085.1 GCA_028284635.1 Pelagicoccus sp. | reverse complement strand
GCCGCACCGGTTGTTCCCTCTGTAGGCTCCGCGGTCCCGCAGTCGCGGGAGAGCATTGCCCTCCAGCCCACCGCCTTTCGGCTTAAGTTGACGCCTATGCGCCGACTGCGGAATCCGCGCTGCAAGATCCTATCTGCAATGCGGCTCCCGCGGTCGGCGGGACGTGCGGGCCCTACCTCCACCCATCAGAGGACACACTTTCGCGACCGCGGAAAGCCCGTAGCGACATCCCTACTTTTCGAAGGGCGAGGCATTGATGGCCTGGTGTCCGTAAAAGTTGACGATTTTCAGGAGAGTATGTCGCTTCGCAGGTTTGGCTAGGAAGTTGTTCATGCCGCACTCGAAACAGCGTCGCCTGTCTTCCGGAAAAGCATTGGCCGTCAGGGCCACGATAGGCGTGTCTCGGTTCATGTGGCCTTCCGGAAAGGAGCGAATGCGGCTCGTCGTCTCGAAACCGTTCATCTCGGGCATACGACAATCCATGAAAATGAGATCGAAAGGCTGCTCGTCCAGGATCTCGAGGGCTTCAGTTCCGTCGGAGGCAAGGCTGATCTGATGGTTCGCGCGTTCGAGAGCGGAAGAGATCACGTGTTGGTTGATCAGGTTGTCCTCCACGATGAGCACCCGCACGTTTTCGATCGGCTCCACACTCTCGGGCCATTCGGTGGAGTCTTGCACGGGCACTCCCTCGAGGTAAGGCATCCAAAAGCGAAACTCGCTGCCTTCGCCTGCTTCGCTTCGGTAGGAGATCTCGCCTCCCATCAGCTTCGCGAGCTTGAGCGAGATGACTAGCCCAAGTCCCGTTCCGGGCTCGTTCGTATTCGAGGCGAGTTGGGTAAAGGGTTCGAAAAGCCCGTCCTGCAACTGTTCGGCAATGCCGATACCCGTATCGGAGACGGTGATGAGCAGGCCGTCTTTTCTGCGCGTCTCAGTCTCGATACGCAGCTCAACCCCACCCACTTCGGTGAACTTAATCGCGTTGCTCAGGAGGTTCGAGATGATCTGCCGCACCCGCATCGAGTCTCCCAGGGCGAACTTTGGCACCGACTTGGCGATCGCTATGCGGTAGTCCAGGCCTTTCGCCTTCGCCTTCGCCATGAAGAGCATGTGCACTGAACGACACGCCAGCTCGAAGTCGTAAGACTCGTTCTTTACATCCAACTGGCCTGCTTCGATCTTCGAAAAGTCGAGGATGTCGTCGAGCAGGCGAATCATGTTCTCGCTGGAGAACCTTATCATCTCCACGCGCTGGCGTTCGTCCGTTCCAAGCTCCATGGAGAGGAGCTCATCGGCAACTCCGAGCACGCCATTCATAGGCGTGCGAATCTCGTGCGACATGTGGGAGAGAAACTCGCTTTTCTGGGCGTTGGCCCGACGCGATCGGCGCTCGGCACTGGCTCTTTCAGCCACTTCGGCCTTCAGGTAGTCGATCGCTCGACGAAGCTGCTTGGTTTTGTCGGAGAGCTGCGTATCCAGATTCTCGACATGCGTCCGCAACCGCTCGTTCATCTCTCCGACGCAGCGAGACAGCTCGCCGATTTCGTCTTGGCGGGCGTTGGTTTCGAGTAGAGCAGTCGCCTCGGCCGAGTTCAGTCTCGAAACGGCCTGGCTAAGCCGGACCAGTGGAGAGCTGAATCGCTGGGCCAAGCAAAACCCGCCAACGGCGAGAATGAAGGCAAGCAGGAGAACCGTTTTAGCGTAGAGATCGATCGAACGAGCGTTCTCCTCCCGAATCTGGGCAACTTTCAGGGCGACGGGACTGCTAGCATCTTCCTCGTAGACCAGACTCTCGAAATCTCTGTCCAGGTCGGCTCGCATCTGCGCCAGCAGCCAAAGGCCGGCGACAACCGGCAGGGCCAGCAAAGGGAGCAGAGCGAGCAAGAGGCGGTATTTGATCCTCATTCTGGACTTCGCGCGAAGACGGGCGGCTGGCAGGAGTGAGATTTTTGGAGCCTAGCGGAAGAGAAGCGTGGGAAGCCTGCAGCCGCGCAGGATTTCGGTGGTGGTGCTGCCGATTATCAAATGACGAATCTTGGAGTGTCCGTAGGCGCCCATGACGATCATGTCGATGGAGGTCTCGCTTGCGTAATGCCCTATGGCTTGGGCCACGATGCCGTGCAGCATCTGACAGTTCACCGAGACGCCTGCCGCGTCGAGCGAAGCCTCGGCCTTCTTGAGATCGGCGAGCACGTCGGACTCGTTTTCTCCCTTTGCCACGCCGACGAGATGGATCTCCGCTTCTCGGAAAAGCCCGCTTGCACAGACGTAGTCGAGCGCTGCCTGACAGCTTGGAACGTTCTGGTAAGCGAGCAGGACTTTCTTGATAGACTTGAAGCACCTCGAGGCGACTAGGCAGGGCTTGGCGGCCGCTCGGGCCACGCGCTCCATGGTCGAGCCCAAGTGTTCCGCAGCGAAGTTCGCGTTTTCGCCTCGCTTGCCAATGACGACAAGATCGGCCTTGGCCTCGAGTTCGCCAAGCGAATCGACAAGGAAACCGGTCTGGTGAGTCCTCAGAAACTCGCCTTCGAATCCAGCGGCGCGGCAGAAGCTTTCCGACTGATCGAGAATGATTCCGGCTTTCTTCTCCTCGAGCGACTGCAGCTCGCCCATGATCGCCTGGTAAGGCTGAAGCCCAAGACTGCCGCTCAGGTCCGCGACGAACGGCACCTCGAACTGCCGCAGGTCGGTGACGTAAACGACTTCCAAGGAGGCTCCGAGCTGAATCGCCGCCCAGCTAGCGTGCTCGCAGCAGCTCTGCGAGTACTGGGATCCGTCGATGCAGGCGAGAACCTTTGGCATGAATGAGCGTGGGGGGGTTGGCGATTTAGAAAATCGTATTATCCGGAACTATAGCGTTTTTCGTTACTACGACTACACCATCTCTGAGAAAAATGCCATCCTTCTCGTACATGTCTGGCTTGCCTTCGGGGTTGAGACGAACATTGGCTCCGATGCGGGCGCCCTTGTCGATGATGGCGTTCTTGATCTCGCAATTCATGCCAACGCCGATGTCGGGGATGCCCTTCTCGCGATTGCGGCGCCTGCCTTCGGAGCTCTCGAATTCGTCGGCTCCCATCATGACCACGTTTTCCAAGCGAGTCCCCTCGCGCAGCACGGAGCGGATCCCGATAACGCAGCGGCGAAGGTAGGAGTCAGTGATGATGCAGCCGTCTCCCACGATGACGTGGTTGATAGAGCAGCGGTTGATCTTGCTGGCCGGCAGGTAGCGGGCCCGCGTGTAGATCGGCCTGCCGCGCGAGAAGAAGTTGAACTGCGGCATCGGATCGGCGAGTTGCAGATTCGCTTCGAAGAAGGCTTTCACCGTTCCGATGTCCTCCCAATACCCTTCGAATATATGGGCATGCAGCCTGGAGGCGCCGAGCAAGGACGGGATGACTTCCTTGCCGAAGTCCGTCATCTCGTTGTTCAGAGCCTCGATCATGGTCTCCCGATTGAAGACGTAGATGCCCATGGAGGCGAGGCAGCGCTTCTTTTCGGACTTGGTCTTCAGGGTCTCTTCCAGGGATTCGGGAAGCTCCAGGCTTCTTATGACCTCGGGATCGGTCGGCTTCTCCACGAATTCCGTGATCTCCAGGAAATCGGAAACCCGCATCAATCCGAGCCCCTCGACGCTGTCGGAAGGAAATGGTATCGCGGCGACAGTGACGTCCGCTTCGCTCTCGATATGCTCTTTGAGAATCTCGCCATAGTCCATGCGGTAGAGCTGATCTCCCGAGAGAATGATCACATGGTCGTAGTCCAGCGCCGTAAAGTGATGCACGTTTTGCCGCACCGCGTCGGCAGTGCCCTGATACCAGTTGTCGCCCTTTTCCGTCTGCTCTGCGGAAAGGATATCCACCGTGCCTCCGCCAAAGGGATCGAAGCGGTAGGTATCCTGAATGTGCCGATGCAAAGAGGCCGTGTTGAACTGCGTAAGCAGGTAGATATTGTTGATGCCCGAGTTGAGACAGTTGCTTATCGGAATGTCGACGAGTCGGTACTTTCCGGCGAGCGGCACCGCCGGCTTGCAGCGTTCCTTGGTTAGCGGGTACAGACGCGAACCGCGGCCGCCTCCCATTATCACAGCGATAGCTTTTTTTTGCATGGGGGTTTAGTTTATGGTGCTGGGTCCCCAAGCTACCGGCCGCTAGGCCCTGCACAACCACAAAAGAGAGCCCCTAGCGAAAAGGACGACAATACCTGTCGATCAGCCAACGATTCGTATTCGTTTTACGAATACTCCCACCCCAAAAGACCGGCCGCGCCTGGAACTGCTTTGTAAAATCTCTGGAAGTCTGCAACGGCGCGGCGACGAGCGCCGGCCCTACAGATAAAGACCTAACAAAGCAGGGCTAGATCTCGTTGAGCGCATTGATGCGGTCGTACACGAGTTTCGCCGCGGATTTGACCGCCGAACGAGTGGAGCGAATCTGAAGCCATTCGAGCTGCGTGGTCAGGATGGCCTTCACATTGGGACGGAGGTCTTCCGGGCTTCCTTTCGTCTCGATGACGGGCAAACCAGCCAATTCGCGGATCTTCCGGATGTTCGTCAGCTGGAAAAGCATGAAGTCTCTGATACTCACTCTATCCTCCGAATTGGTGGGGCAACCGGCGTCGATAGAGAGCTGCACCCAGCCGCGCGGACACTTCAATCTCGTCGAGATTTCGTCTACACTAAGCGGTGTGTCATCGACTTTTTCCATATTCGAAAGGTCCCACAAGCTCCCCAATCTGTAAAGACTTTGTAAACAAGGATGCCCTCTAGGGAAATACCTTAGGAGTCGAGTAGGCCCTGATCCCGCTCGACAATTGAATTTGCGCGAAATCAGCTCAATAGCGTATCCGTATGACCAACCGTACCTTGCAACCCGCAAATATGGACTTTCTCAAACGCCACTGGTCAACTTTGCTGCTCATCGTCATCGTCGCTTTCTGGGGCGGCATCCGAATGGGAACGGATCGCTGCCCGAGTTGTGTCGTGTCTAATATAACCAAGAAGATTGTCGGAGCCGACAAGCCAGCTGAAGTTCCGAAGAAGGCCGTCGAAAAGCCCCGGGTCTCCGACTGGAGAACCGTCGATACCAAAGGAATTCCCATCAGCCACGAGGACCTGCACGGCAAGGTCGGCGTCTTCGTCTACTGGGCAACATGGTGCAACGGCTGTCGGGTCGAGATTCCCGATCTGATCGCTCTAAGAAAGGAGTTCCCCGAATCCCAAGTCGAGGTCGTCGGGCTCTCGGTAGACGAAGCTCACAAGGACTTGGAAGCCTTCGCGAGGGAGCACGGCATCAACTACCGACTGGCTCGAGTGACCGACTCGATCAGCCAAGCCTTCGGCGAGGTGGATGCCATTCCTACGCTGTTCATTCTGGACCAACAAGGTCGTATCCAATTTCGGCATACCGGGCTCGTTCGAAACGAAGCCATTTCCGAACGCGTGCGCAGCCTTCTGCCGCCTCTCACTGTGGCTGGTCAGACAGACTTCTAGCCCTTTGCTCCCCTCCTTGATTCGCTCTCCAAGAGACCACACGAGTTCGCCTCGCGGTCCAGTCTAATCAAAAAGAGGTTAAAAACGGGGACCGTACCCCTCCCCTACGCGATTGCGCTCTTCTGACACGCGTCCCTCGCCGTAATGGAAAAGGCGGTTACCTCGAGCGTGCCACCAGTGCCCACCAGATGCCGGTCGGAGCTCGCGAAACTGCCTAGAGACGAACATGATGAACGAGCAAACTGTTACACGCTACCTGACAGACGGATTCACTTTAGCTACGCTCCCCGAGACCTTCAAACGTCTGGAGGAGATCTCAAAGGACACGCGCTCCGATATCGACGATGTGGTAGCCGTAGTCAAAACCGACTCCCAGCTCGCCGCCAGCCTGCTTCGCCTAGCGAACTCGCCATTCTACAGCAGCGGGCTCGGCATCTCGACGATCGAGGAAGCTGCCCAGAAGCTCGGCCTGCAGACCATTCTGGAGAGCTCTCTGGCCCTCGGAATGGTCAAGGCCATTGAAATCGACAGCAGGTATTTCGACATCAACGCGTACTGGCGCCGAAGCCTGTCGATCGCCTACACCGCCGAAATCGCCTACGAATTCGCCAGCCCGGAATTCAAAGCGAAGATAGATCCGAAATCGACTTTCACCGCAGGCCTTCTGCACGACCTCGGCATGCTCGTTCTCATGCAAGGATTCCCTGAGGAAACCATGGAAGTCGTGGACAAGGCTATCGCCGACAAGACATCGCTGCCCGAGACCGAGAAGCTCTGCTTCGGCTTTACCCACCAGCAAGTCGGTCGAACCCTTTTCGAAAAATGGCAGCTGCCGAGGCAGCTCCAAGCCGTCGCCGGCTTTCACCACAATCCTGAGGTGCTAGGCGATGCTAGGCTCCGCCCACTCGTCGATCTCATTTGCATCGCCGACTACGTCTGCTCCAAGCGAGCTCTCATCGCCAACCCCATAAACTTGCGTCCCGTCCTCTGCGAAAGCGCCTGGCAAGACGCCGGCATCGGTCTTGAAAAGCTCATCGAAATCATGGAGCGAGCCGAAGAGGCGGCAGGTACTGTAGACCTCCTGCTCTGCGCCTAGAGTTGTGTCATTGATACAATGTCGCAATCCGTAGCGCGGATCTCGCAGGGCGGGACCGCGTCCGTTACGTTTCTCATCCTCATCTTTATCCTGGGATGAGGGTGAAGATGAGGAAGGGGATCATGAGGAGGGTGCGGCCTCTCGAAAGGCATATCATAGATCGATTTACAAGGTAGGGCCCGATCGCCGAGCGGGCTGTGTTGCAGGATCTATTCCTCGCGGCCCGCTCGGCGATCGGGCCCTACCTCAAGCCGCATGTTGATCCGGATTCAGATCGGGACTGAAACACCCAGATGCGACATTGCATCCGTGACACCACACTAGCGCATTCACCGTTCTATTCGACGCCATCTTCTTCTTCCATCCGCCGTCGATTCCGTTTGGATGAGGCGGATGGAAAAACGGAAAAGTATCGGTCGACAGCTTGTTCGAATTGCTCTGGCGGCCTTTCTCGGCTACCCGCTGCAGGCCCAGGAGACGCCGGTCTTCGAGCTGGATCCGGTAGTGGCCCACGCCAATCGCGTCGAGCCGCTTGCTCTTGCCACTCTCCCTTCTCCCCTGAGCCTTACTGCCGACGATCTCCGCAGCGGGCAGTTCAAGGATATCACCGCTGCTCTCTCCAGCCATTCGAGCTTCGCCCCTTTCCGCCGTACCCACGCCCAAGCCGCTCATCCAACCACCCAAGGCATCCGCCTGCGCAATCTCGGGCCAAACGCCAGCTCGCGCACTCTGCTGGTCTACGATGGCGTGCCACAGAACGATCCCTTCGGCGGATGGCTCTACTGGCACCAGTTCAATCTCAGCCAAGTCGAACGAATCTCCATATTCCCGAGTGGCAGCGGAGAGGTTTGGGGAAATTTCGGAGCAGGCGGCCTCATCAGCATCCTATCCGATAGCCCATCACCGAACTCCTCCCGCATCGACGTGGAGCTAGGCGCCGCTCAAAGCCTCGAACTGCGAGCCGCCAACAGCATGGAGCTCGACCAAAACCTCGTGCTCGACCTCGGAGCTCGCACCTTCGCCACAGACGGATTTCATCCGCTGCGAGCAGATCAACGCGGTCCCGTAGATAGAAAGGCCAGCTCAGCAAGCCAATCCATCAACGCCCGTATCCGCTGGAGCCCTACCGAAAATTGGCAAACTCGGACGGCCATCCGGTTTTTCGACGAAAGTCGCGACAACGGCACTCCACTGGCCCGCAACGAAACGGAAGCTCTCAATCTCTCCCTCCTCGCGGATCGAAGATTTCCGGCAGCCAATTCACACCTCAATATCGCTCTCTACCACCAAGATCGACAATTCCAGAATGTCTTCACCTCCGTGGCCTCGGATCGGGCAAGCGAAATCCCCGCTCTCGACCAATACGACGTGCCTGCCCAGGCCAGCGGCGGCGCCATAACCTACTCTACCGATTCCTCGCTCGACCTCGCCTTTACCGGCGGCCTCGACTTTCGCCAGACTTCCGGCGAGGTACGCGAGCGATTCCGCAACCTCGGATCCGGCTTCACCCGCAACCGCGTCGCCGGAGGCGAGCAACGATTTGCAGGAGCGTTCGCAACCCTCGCAAAATCCCTCTCAGATAAGGATCAACTGTCTCTCGCCACTCGCCTCGACAGCGTGGAAAACCGAGACGGCAGGAGACTCGAAATGGACGCGACGAACGGCTCCGTCCTGGACGACCAAAAGCATTCCAGGAGCAGCGACACCGTCTTCTCTTCGAATCTAAGGTGGCGTCACCACTTTTCCGATACACTCACTGGCTCCGCAACTTTCTTTCAAGGCTTTCGCTCCCCAACGCTAAACGAACTGTATCGCCCCTTTCGCGTCCGCAACGACATCACCGAAGCGAACCCCAACTTGGTCAACGAACGTCAGCAAGGCGCCGAACTAGCCCTTTCGGCGCGACCAAGCGAAACCACTCATCTGCGCCTAGTCGCCTACCACTACCGGCTAGAAGAGATCATTGCCAATGTCCTGGTCACCCGCGAGCCCGGCTTTGATCCCCAATTCGGCTTCATCCCTCCTGGAGGCTCCGGCAGCCGACGCTCGAATCTCGATCGCAGCCGCGTATTCGGCTTCGAACTACAGAGCAAGATCGACTTTTCAGAGACCATTTCGATCGAGGCCGACCTCGCCTACAGTCAAAGCGAAGTGAGGACGGACGAGTTCACCGAACTGGCAGGCAAGGAATTCCCCCAGTCCGCGCCCCTCCAACTAAGACTCGGCGTCGACTGGTCTCCTCGCGAACGACTTACCATAGGAGCTCGCTACCGCTACTCGGGACGAGCCTACGAAAGCCTTCAGAACGTTCGCCGCATCGAAGAATCGGATACCGTCTCCCTTTTCGCCAGCTTTCAGCTCGACCCCAGCCATCAGCTCACTCTTTCCATAGACAACGCCTTCGATGCCGAAGTCGTTTCCGGTATCGCTTCCAACGGTCTAGTCACGGTCGACGCTCCACGAGAACTCCGCCTAGCCTGGAGCTGGAAGAACTAGCCGCCGCAAAAACGATAGAATCGAGCCCGCGCAAACCCACTAGTGTCGTGTCACGGATGCAATGTCGCAAAACGTAGCGCGTCCCCGTCGGTTGGATTCGGCTGTGTTTCGAAGTGTCGCCTGGGCTTACCGAACTCGAGAGAGTTTGGTACAGCGTCGCGACTTGGAAGGCGACACTTTGAAACACACCCGTTGGATTCCTCACTGCGGACGTGCTCCCGCCCTGCGCATAGGCGTCAACTTAAGCCAAAAGGTGTCGTACTGGAGGGCAATGCTCCGTCATTGCCGCAGAGCCTACAGAGGGAACAACCGGTGCGGCAACGACGGAGCGTTGCCCTCCAAAGGATGCTTC
>JANQRJ010000082.1 GCA_028284635.1 Pelagicoccus sp. | reverse complement strand
ATGCTCCGTCATTGCCGCGGAGCCTAAAGAGGGAACAACCGGTGCGGCAACGACGGAGCGTTGCCCTCCAAAGGATGCTTCTCACGTTAAGTTGACGCCTATGCGCAAATGCGGGACGATCAGGCCCTACTTCAATCACCACTTTGAGTCATGTCGGCAAACAGGTCCTCTGGAGCGACGTCCTTGCTGTCGTCCAGCTCCAGCCAGCGGGCGTCGGGAGGCAGCTGACCGCGAAACCAGGTGCGCTGCTTCTTGGCGAGCTGGCGGGTGTGGGTGGCTATCGCTTCGATGAGCTGCGGCAAGCTGTATTCGCCTCGCAGATACGCTAGCGTTTCGCGGTAGCCGATGGCTCCGGCAGCGCTGTGATTGGCTTCGAAACCGGCGGCGACCAGGCGTTCGACTTCCGGCACCAGGCCTTGCTCGACCATTTGCCGGACTCGGCGCTCGATTCGCTTGGCCAGGGCGGCAGGCTCGCGCCAGAGGATAGTCAGTCGCTTGGGAGCCTCGATCAGCGGATTGCTTTGCCGAGCGAAGCGCTCGCGGATCTCGGCTAGGGAGCTGCCGGTTTCCCAACACCGTTCGAGAGCCTTCGCGACGCGACGCGGATTGAGCGTGTCGAGAGAGCCAAGGCCTTGCGGATTGCGTAGTTCCAGTTCGGATACCGCTGCGCCGAGTCCGGAATCCATGAGTCCGGCGACCTTTCGCCGGGTTTCGGCAGAAACTTGGACCTCGTCCACTACCGGCTCGAAAAAGGCCTTCAAATAGAAGCCGCTACCGCCCGTCACCAAAACTTCCCTACCGCGGCTTTGGATCTCGCCTATGGTCTCGATGGCAAGCTCCACGTAGCGGCCCACATCCATCTGGCAAGGGGGCTCTACAATATCGATCATGTGGTGCGGCACGCGGGCCAGCTCTTCGCGACCTGGCTTAGCGGTGCCGATGTCCATTCCTCGATAGAAGAGAAGCGAATCGCAGGAGACGATCTCCGCCTCGTTTTGCTCCGCCCAACGCAAGGCGAGCTCCGTCTTGCCGACCGCAGTGCAGCCGCTCAGACAGTACAGGGGCTTGAGGGGCGATTTGGCTTCTCTAGCGGCGCTCATTTCGCAAAAAGGGGAAAACAGGATTCCTGTTACAAAGCCGTTACTTCTTCTCCAGCCAAAACATTTGACTCGCTTGACGGCAATCGGCGTACATTAGACCTTTGTACGTACAGGACTCTGCCGGAACTGGCCGGCCACGATCCATGAAGCAGCCTCCGCTTAAGTTTAAGACGATCTTCATCTCGGACGTCCACCTCGGCACGCCGAACTGCAAAGTCAAAGAAGTTCTCCACTTCCTGAAAAACACGCGCTGCAAGCGACTGGTGCTCAACGGCGACATCATCGACGGCTGGCAACTGGGACGGGGAAGCCGCTGGACCAAGGACCATACGAAATTCGTGCGCTACTTGCTCAAGCGCGTCGAGAAACGCCAGCAGGAGATCATATACCTGCGCGGCAACCACGACGATATCCTGAGCCGCTTCCTGCCCATGCAGTTCTCCACCGTCTCCATCGTGGAGGACTATGTGCACAAGGCCGTCGACGGAAACTATCTCGTGCTGCACGGCGACGTCTTCGACGCCATCACGAAAAACTTCACCTTCCTGGCCCACCTCGGCGACTGGGGCTACCGCATACTCATGTCGATCAACCGCTGGTACAACAAGTACCGAGCCTGGCGGGGCAAGGAGTACTATTCTCTATCGAAAGCGGTGAAGGCGAAGGTCAAAAAGGCCGTGAGCTTCATCTCGGATTTCGAGGAGAAGCTCGCCAAACTGGCCGAGTCCAGGGATTGCGTCGGCGTCATTTGCGGGCACATCCACACGCCAGCCGACAAGCGCTTCGGCGACTTGCACTACCTGAACTCGGGAGACTGGGTCGAGTCCCTGTCCGCCATCGTGGAACATGCCGACGGCCGCTTCGAACTGATCTACTTCGCCGATTTCCTTCTCCAGTACCCAATGAAAAAAGGGGGCGGGCAAATCGACGACGAGCTGGACGAACCGACGAGCCCGATCGAGATCCTCTCGGAAGCAGTCGACGTCAAGAACAGCGCCTAAAACGAAGGCCAAACTGCACTCTTATCTGCCAGGAGAGAGTGGCAACGCCTTCGAAGCGCTTCATCCCTAGGGAGCGCATAAGAGAATACCCTCGGAAAAAAGGGCTAATCCCTAGTCCCGAATAGAAAAAAGTCGATTTAGCGACTTTTTGATGATTCACCTTAGTTTTCTCTCAAGAACACTCTAACCACCTAATCGTATGGAAGAAGAAACTACAGCTGCAGCAGAAGCGGCAGAAGCCTCAACCGCCAGCGACGGAGTCGCTGGATTCTTTTCCCCGGAGAAAATCGATGCCATGGTCGGCTGGCTCGTCGACAACGGCGTGAAAGTCCTCCTGGCGCTTCTCATCTTCGTGATCGGAAAATGGATCGCCGGCGCGATCCGCAACGGAGTGAAGAAGGCGCTCTCGAAGCGCGAGGTCGATCCTGCCCTCGTCAGCTTCGGATCCTCGATTCTCTACTACATCGTCATGATCGCGGTCATCATTGCCGCCATCCAGCAAGTCGGCGTGCAGACCACCTCGCTCGTGGCCATCGTCGGCGCCGCCGGTCTGGCCGTAGGCCTGGCCCTGCAAGGCTCCCTGGCCAACTTCGCCTCGGGCGTGCTCATCATCATGTTCCGCCCCTTCCGCATCGGCGACGTCATCAGCGCAGCGGGCGAGATCGGCGTAGTGAAGGAAATCAGCGTACTCACCACGATCCTCGCCAGCCCGGACAACAAAAAGATCATCGTGCCGAACTCGGCGATCATGGCCGGCAGCATCACCAATATCACCGCCCACGACACGCGGCGCGTGGACATGACAGTAGGTGTCAGCTACTCGGACGATCTAGACAAGGTGCAGGAAATCATCCTCGACGTGCTCAATGCGGACTCCCGCGTGTTGAAGGATCCCGCTCCACAAGTCGTCGTGGCCGAGCTCGCCGACAGCAGCGTGAACTTCAACGTGCGGCCCTGGGCCGCCACCTCCGACTACTGGGGCGTGTTCTTCGACTTCCACAAGACCATCAAGCAGCGGCTCGACAAGGAAGGCGTATCCATCCCCTTCCCACAGCAGGACGTTTACATGCACCAGATTGAACAGACGGTATCGTAGCCAGGCAACCAGATGGATAACAAGGTACTCAAAATCATACTCGCGATCCTTATCGCTCCGCTCGGCGCCTTTCTGCAAGTGGGCGCCACGAAGCACTTTTGGATCAATATCGTGCTGGTCTTCCTGACTTTCGGTATCGGCGCCGTCATCCACGCCCTGTGGTTGGTGCTGACCGAACAAAAAGGCTAGGTCGAACAGGCGCAGCCATACCGTTTCAAAAGCCGCAGCGTGCGCGCGCTGCGGCTTTTTTGCGTCCCCGTAGCGCGGATCCCGCAGAGCGGGACCGCGTCCGCGATTCGTCCTCATCACTCCCCTTCCTCATCTTCATCCTCTTCCCAGGATAAAGATGAGGATGAAGAAGATGATGAGGATAAGCAACGACGGGGACGCGGTCCCGCTCTGCGGGATCCGCGCTACGGGGACGCTCCTACCCTTCGTCGACGCTTTTCTTGAGATAGGAGATTACGTCCTGGAACTTGTCCCGGTTGCCGGCATCGGCGGCCACGAGGTTCTCGTGAGCCTCGAGGCAAAGGCGAGCGTTCTCCAACTCGTCGAGCTGCTTGGCAGTCAGGGCAGTCATAGCTCCAGTGACGACGGAGTCGCCGGTATCCACGGTCGCGATGCGGTGCAGTCCCAAGTTCTTGACCAGCTCGAGATTCCGATCGCTGAGACGGGAGAGGACCAAGGAGCCTTTCGGCTGCAGGCGACGAAGCTCCAGGGCGCAGCCCGCAAGCACGCCAAGGACCGTGCTGTCCATACCGAGACACTGGCTGAAATCGAAAACGAAGTCCCGCTTTCCTGCGGCATAGGAGCTTTTGAGGAATTCCTTGAGCGGCACCACGTTTTGAAAAGAGGCTTTGCCCGAAATCCGAATGGCTACGGGATTCGAGTACGGATCGACAAGAAATACCGGTGAATCGTCAGACATTGCTTGAGGGCATCACGGGCTGCGTGGGGGTTGGATCGAAAACCTAGTTCGCAGACTTAAGGATATCTCGGAGAACGTAAGGCAATATTCCTCCGTTGCGAATATATTCCACCTCTATCGCCGTATCGACGCGGGCCTTTAGTTCGACTTCGATCTTCGTCCCATCCGCGCACTCGATAACCGCGGTCAGCGTCTGACCAGGCTTGAGATCGTCATCGAGGCCAGGCAGCGAAACGATCTCAGAGCCATCCAGTCCAAGCGTCTGGGCGCTCACTCCTTCGGCGAATTCGAGAGGCATTACGCCCATGCCGATAAGGTTGGAACGGTGGATACGCTCGTAGCTGCGGGCCACCACGGCTTTGACGCCGAGCAGGTTGGTTCCCTTCGCCGCCCAGTCGCGCGAGCTGCCCATACCATAGTCAATGCCAGTGAAGACGATGAGGGGAGTGCCGCGCTCTCGGTACACCTGAGCGGCATCGAAGATGGTGGCAGGCTCTCCCTCCGGCATGATCTTGGTGAAGCCGCCTTCCTTGCCGTCGGCCATGAGGTTCTTCACGCGCACGTTGGCGAAGGTGCCGCGAGTCATGATGAGGTCGTTGCCTCGGCGGCTGCCGTAGGAGTTGAAGTCCTTCGGCTCGACTCCGCGCTCCTGCAAGTACCGGCCGGCGGGAGTCTCCGGCTTGAAGGCTCCGGCTGGGGAGATGTGGTCCGTCGTCACCGAATCGCCGAGAATGGCTAGCGGACGCATTCCGGAAATCGGCTCGATCTTGCCCACTTCCATGGAGAAACCTTCGAAGAATGGCGGGCGATGGATGTAGGTGGACTCGTCGCTCCAAGCGTAGAGCTCGCCAGTGGAGGACTCGATCTTGAGCCACTCGGGATTGGCGCTGGCCACGCTGGAGTACTGTCGGCGGAACATCTCGGGCTTCAGACCCTTCGCAATCGCGTCCTGCACCTCGGCGTTGCTCGGCCACAGGTCCTTCAGGAAAACGGGCTGGCCATCGTTGCCCTCGCCGAGCGGCTCGTTGAGCAAATCGATATCGACACGGCCGGCCAGGGCGAAGGCCACTACGAGCGGCGGGGACATCAGGAAATTGGCCTTGATCGAACCATGCACGCGGGCCTCGAAGTTTCTGTTCCCCGAAAGAACCGAAGCGGCGACAAGGTCGCCTTCCGAAATCGCGGCCTCGATAGGGCCGGAAAGGGGACCGGAGTTGCCGATGCAAGTGGTGCAGCCGTAGCCGACCAAGTTGAATCCGATCTTGTCGAGATACTCCTGCAGGCCGGTTTCGTTGAGATAGTCCGTGACCACTCGAGAGCCAGGAGCGAGACTGGTCTTGACGGTCGGATTGACGGTCAGGCCCTTTTCCACCGCTCGCTTGGCAACGAGGCCGGCAGCCAGCATCACGCTAGGATTTGAAGTGTTCGTACAGGAAGTAATGGCGGCAATGAGAACCGAGCCGTGACCTATCTCCTGGCCGTTCATCGCATCGTCGCTTTTCACCGCGACGCTGGTCGAACGTTCCGCGTCGGAGCGGCCAAATCCGCCATCCGCCACGCTTCGAGTGAAAAGCTCGTCGAAGGAAGAGCTCAGGCCCTTGACCGTGATGCGGTCCTGCGGGCGCTTGGGACCAGCCACGCTTGGCTCGATCGCGCTCATGTCCAGATCGACCGTCTTCGTGTACTCGATCTCGCCAGCAGACGGAATGCCGAACAAGCCCTGAGCTTCGAGGTAGGCCTTGACAGCAGCGACTTGCCCCGGCTCGCGACCAGTCGCTTCCAGGTATTGCAGCGACTTTTCGTCGACTGGGAAGTAGCCCATGGTCGCCCCATACTCGGGAGCCATGTTGGCGATCGTAGCCCGGTCGGCGAGAGAAAGTCCGCGAGCGCCCTCGCCGTGGAACTCGACGAACTTGCCCACCACCTTTTCCTGACGCAGGAGCTCGGTGATGCGCAACGTGAGATCGGTCGCAGTCACGCCCTCCTGCAACGTTCCGGTGAGGTTGACGCCAATGACCTCCGGAGTGAGGAAATAGACGGGCTGGCCTAGCATGCCGGACTCCGCTTCGATACCGCCAACGCCCCAGCCAACTACGCCAAGACCGTTGATCATCGTGGTGTGCGAATCGGTACCGACCAACGTATCCGGATAATAGATACGTCCACCATCGACTTCACGCGAGTGCACTACCTTGGCAAGATACTCGAGGTTCACCTGGTGCACAATGCCGATGCCCGGAGGCACTACCTGGAAGGTGTCGAAGGCCTGCTGTCCCCACTTGAGAAACTCGTAGCGCTCCATGTTGCGCTGGAACTCTATGGCCATGTTCTGCAGAAACGCGTCCGCAGTACCCGACTTGTCGACCTGTACCGAGTGGTCAACTACAAGATCGACCGGCACCAAAGGCTCGATGACCGAGGGATCCCCCCCCAGATCCGCCACCGCGCTGCGCATCGCCGCGAGGTCCACCAGCAGCGGCACGCCCGTGAAGTCCTGCAGCACAATGCGAGAGAGAACAAAGGGAATCTCCTCGTTGGCTGGAGAGGCAGCGTTCCAATTGGCCAGCGTCCGCACGTCGTTTTCGGTGACGCGCTTGCCGTCGCAATTACGCAGGACAGACTCCAGTACTACGCGGATGGATACAGGAAGCTTGGAGATCGGCCCGACTCCGTTTTGCTCCAACGAGGGAAGCGAGTAGAAGTAAGACTCGCCGTCCTGGCCGGACTTGAAGGTTTTCAGTGAATCGAGCGGGTTCGGAAGCGCTGGCATCGGGATGGGATTATCTACTAATAGGAAAATAACGTAACTCGTGAGGCGTAGGCAAAAAGGGACGGCTCCACCGAAGGAGACGTCCCAAAAAGGAAGCTAGGCAAGAGCGGCCTTGATCTTGTCGAAGTCAGGCAACTGCTTTGGATCATCGCTCGACTCCGCGTAGACGATATCGCCCTCCTTGTTGATCACGAACGCCGAACGCTTCGAAACGCCCTTCAGACCAATGAGATCCTCGAAGAGGACATCGTAAGCCGCGCTGACCTCCTTGTTGAAATCGCTCAGCAAAGGAAAATTGAAGCTATTCGCCTTGGCGAAGGCCTCCTGCGAAAACGGACTGTCCACGCTAATGCCATACACCTTGGCGTTCAAGTTGGAGTAGTCTGCTAGCGAGTCGCGAATCGAGCAGAACTCCGCTTCGCAAACGCTGGTGAACGCCAAAGGGAAAAAGAGCAACACGGTCGCGGACTTGCCGAAGTTGTTGCTCAACGTGACGTCGGCCAAGCCTTCGTCGTTCTTGCTTTTCAGAGTGAAATCGGGGGCCTTGCTGCCGGTAGCGATTGCCATAGTTCTTGTCAGTTTAAGGTTGGTTGATTGGGAAGAAAACGCGGAGCATTGAGCAATCCACAGTCGGGGCAAATCGAAAGTGAGGCAAAACCGTGAGATCCTAACGAGCGCGATCCAAAGCCACAGGCACCCTCGCCGAGAGATTCCTTCCCCGTTTTGCCTCGACCCGCGCTCCAGGCGAAGTCTTCCTAGCCGACCAACTCGAAAACCCTCACCAGCAAAGTGGAAACGCCTGAAACAAACTCTCCCGACCCTCTCGACGCCGCCCGGAAGGCGATCACCCACGCCGACTCCATCGCCCAGCAAGACCGCGCCGCCTATCAAGCCGCAGTCGCGGAGTTCGACCAAGCCATCGCCATGCTTGCCGCCCCCGAGCTCGAAGCCTCCAAGAAGCGACGCCACTTGCAAGGCTGGGCCGAGATGGGCAAAGCCAACGCCCTCGTCAACTCCGACACCCGCGAAGGCATTGAGCGCGGCCTTGTCGGATATCAGGCCGCCATCGCCCACTTCGAGAAGATCGAAGAACCCGAACCTTCCCACCGAGCCGATATCGCCGCCGCTCTCGGCAACATCGGCCACGCTCAAACCCGCCTCGGACAAGAAGAGAATATCAAGGCGGCCAGGGTCAGCTTCCGACGGTCGCTGGAAATCCTCGAAACCCTGCCCTGGCAGAAAGAGCTGCGCTACCAGCACCAGCTCGCCGCCACTTGGCTGAACCTCGGCAACAATCTCGCTCGTTCCGCCAACCCGACCAAGCCCGAACCCTCCACAATCGAAGCATTCGAAAAAGGCCTCCGCTTTATCGAGGAGACTCCTTCCACGGAGATCGAAGTCGCCGCCTTGCGCGCTGGGCTCAACTCAGGCCTCGGCCGGGCCTTGATGTGGAGCTCGGACAGCGAACAGCTCAAACGGTCCATCGACTGCTTCGAAGCGTCTATCAAGACCATCGGCGAAGTCCCTGAAAGGGAGCGACAGAGCCCTCGCTTCCTGCTCGAAGCGGCCTCCGCCCACGCGAACCGAGCAAATCTGCTCACCCGGGCGGACGTCACCAAAGAGTCGATACAAGAGACCCTCAAGTCCGCCGAAATCGCTCTCCGTTTTTCCTCCACCAGCGAACAGGACCACCTGCTCGCCGCCGAAGTCTCCCTCAGCGCCCGACGCTCCATCTGCCATGCCTTCGGCATTATAATCAACAACCAGACCCCCGAGGCCCAGCAGCAGATGCACGAAAAGGCTACCGACGTCCTCGAGGACGGACTCAAGCTTGCCCAACTCTGGCAACGCCGCGGAGCCACCGGCCTGCAAGCCTCCACCCACCACCTCTTCCACCTCGGCTGCGCCTTCTACTGCACCCAGCAGCCCCATTTTCTGCCGGAATTCATCATGGAAAACATCGGCGAAAAGCCGTACGACCCCGTCATGCTCGAATCCGCCAGGAAGATTCTCGCCGAAGCCATGCGCCGTATCCAAGAAGCGGATGCAGCCGACAGCGAAGTCGCCCAAGCGCTAAACAAGACCTTAGCCGACCTCGAAACCTAGCCCCAAGCCAATACCCTCTCCCCTGCGCGCTGAAAACTTCAACGTTGAAGTTTTCAGCGCGCAGGACTGCATACGGCCCAAGAGGATTTCTAGCTCTGGGAACGCGGGCGGCTCGCCCGCATCCAGCCTGATCCCGTATCGTTGCGGGCGAGCCGCCCGCGTTCCCAGAAGCGCTTCAAGGCTTGCTCTTCCCTCCAAAACGCGCTCAAGCTTACGGCTCTCCCCCCACTCCTTCCTCGACCACTGCCAAATCCTACCTGGCCACGACGCCGGCGAGATGAAAGCGCTCCTGCTCATTCTGTATCTCATTTGGGTCTTCGCCCTGCTGAAGCTGCTGACGCCCCGCTCAGTCCTTCCCTCTCGCGTTCAAGGAATGTTCCTGCTCGTCGGCATGCTCATAGGTCCTGTGGCCGTCACGCCACTGCTGCAACTTGCCGACCCTTATTTCACGCTGACGGATCCGCTCTACAACACGCTGCTTCACCTGCTCTCCACCCTGGCCCTCTTCGCTCCGGTCTTCGTCTATTTCTTCAAGAAGGGCCTGGCCCGCATATCCAGCGTGACCGACGTATTCCTCGCCGCCTTCTGGGTCGGCGCCGGATTCGACCTGTTTGGCCTTGCGCAGTACATCCAGGCCGGAGAGCTCTCGTTCCTATCCCAGCTCGGCCTTCTTCCACCCTGGACCATGGACGCCTATCCCTCCGTCGCCTACTTCGGTCCAGTTGTAGACGAAGTCAAACAAGCCGCCAGGATCGACGTCCCAGGAATCGCCTACCACTGCGCGCTCCTCGGCTTGGCCATCGCCCTCGGCGAGCGCCTCAAGCCAGGCAAGTGGCTCGCTGCCGCATTGGCCCTGGTCTGCCTGGCCTACTTCGGCCTCGACTCCTTCATGGCCAGCCAGATCCCCAACCGCGCAGACGAAGCCCCCGCGACCGTCTGGGAAACGATCTGGATCTGGCAGCGCCGCCTCTATCCCTGGTTCTGCCTCGCCGCTCTCGCAGTCGCGTCCCTATGGGAAAGCAAACGGTTGGCAGCCACCGACAACGCCTTTCTCGCCCAAGCGAAAAAGCTGTGGACCTTCCTCAAGACGGCGAGTCTCCGCAACGCCATCGCTTGGGAACGCGAGCGGCGCCAGGTCGCCCAAACCGCCATCGTCGAAAACGAGCTCTCCCGCGACGAGAACAATTCCGCTCTTCTCATCGCCCAAAGCCGTCTCCAAAGCGAGGATACAGCTCAAGCGCCAGGTCCATTGCCAAAGCTCGACTTCAGCCCGGCAGGCAGTCTCCTTGCCAAAAAGAACCTGTACTTCCTTCTTTGGGCAGTCGCCATCCTGCTGCTTCTCGTCCGCCCCAGCGAGATCGCCAGCAGCCTGTTCGCCTTCGGCGTCCTGGCGGCAAATGTCTGGGCCAACAAGCGCCCCCATCCAAAGGTTTCGCTCGACCAGCTCTCCGAAGCCTACGGCCTGCGCTTCCTTATGATCCTGGCCAGCGTGGCCGCCATTCTCGCTCTCGCTTCAGCCTTGCCCGACGTCGCCTATCCCAACAAGAGCTTCCTCTGGGCCATCAGCCAACAGATCGAACCCAGCGGTCTCATGAACGTCCCCCTCCCTCTGCCCGTCGTCGCCCTGCTCGCCCTGGCTCTCGCCGCCGCCAGCCTTTCGCTCAAACGCTCCCATCTCTTCCGCCCGCCGCCTGCCGCCAACCGGTCCGGCCACTACGCAAGCAAGGCAGGCAACCTAAGCGCCTGGCTGGCGATCGGCCTCGTCTGCAGCCACTTCTACGTCATCGGCCTCCAACTCGTTCACAAGTGGTTTGGAGCCGAGATCTACTACATTGCCTCTGGCGAGATCGAGCAAGCGAAGCGCATCCCCAACTTTCTCTCCTTTCTCGAGCTGAAGATGCAGCCGCCCTTCGGCAACACCTTCGCCGCCTGGATATTCGGAACGTTCTGCGCCGCCCTCGGAATCCTGCTTCTCTCCCAACGCAAGCGTATCGAGGCTCTCTTCACCAGACTTTGGATACGCCTGCTTCACGAAAACCATCAAAGCGAAAACAAGGAGGAGACATGATTCGTCTAGAAGGAAAGCGTCAACGGCTCGCATTGCATTGGATCAGCTCCCTCTTCGCTCTGATGGGGCTGGCCGGTCTCGTGCTTCACATTTTCGAACTGCTCGACATGAGCTACGCGCTCATCTTCATCGGAGCGCCCTCTCTCTTCGCCCTGCTCGGACTGGCTTGCTACGCAAAGTGGGTGGACGACGTCGTATTCGTAAACTGCATACTAGTTGGAATCGGCGGCGGCCTCATCGCCACTGCGGCATACGACATCAGCCGACTCGTCCTTTACGCCGGAGGCGTCTTCGACTTCGACCCCTTCCAAGCCATCCCCATCTTCGGCGGCTGGATCATTCACGCCGAACCCACAACGTCAGCCGCAATCGCCGTAGGCTGGGTCTACCACTTCTGGAACGGCATTTCCTTCGCCATCTTCTATACCTTGATCTTCGGACGTCGAAGCTGGCTCTTCGGCCTCGCCTACGGGCTCGTCGTCGAACTGGCCATGCTTGGCCTGTTTCCCTTTTTCCTGAAGTTCAAGAATCTGAGCTTCGACTTGATAGCCATCAGCCTGATCGGCCATCTATTCTACGGCGCCGCCCTTGGCTATATCAGCCAAAAGCGCGGCATGAATTGGGACGACAACCCGCCAAGCAAGATGCCCGATGCAGACGCCGCCGAGATGCAACGATAAGTTCTCCAAGGTAGGGTCCAGCCTGTCGGCTCTCAAAGCCGTCTCCAGGAGTCTACTGCTTTTCGCGCTTGTCGCCACGCCTGTGGCCCTCTGGGCCCACAATTCGGGAGGCCCAGACGATACTCGCGTCGCGCCAGCGAATATC
Source organism: Pelagicoccus sp. (assembly GCA_028284635.1). Taxonomy (GTDB): domain Bacteria; phylum Verrucomicrobiota; class Verrucomicrobiia; order Opitutales; family Opitutaceae; genus Pelagicoccus. The sequence goes on along the minus strand of JANQRJ010000082.1, from coordinate 72,259 downwards.
AACGGAGCCACTGGACTCGCGATGATCGGAGCGGGAGCGGCGGCGGGCTACGCGGCAATTCGCCGTTTGCGAGGCCGCAGAAGCCAGTCATCAAGAACCTTCGACGCCGACCTGCGAGACGACGGAGACGACAACGACGACTTCCTCGCCTAGCGCAGTCCGTCGGGATCTCTCTCGATACAGGCGAAACCAAGCGCCGCGTCACCCAAACTTCCTTCTTAACTCGCTCCGATCGATTCCGCCGACTCCATCCCTCGAACGAGGAATGCGTTTCGCAAACTCGATATTCAGGATGAGCCTCGTCTCGTCGTAGTCCGCCCCGAGCCGAAACAACGAGGCCTCGAAGCGCAGTCTCTCGCGCTTGTTTTTTGGATACCGTCCGTCGGTCGGCTCCACGACCAACACCGGACAGATCTTTCTCTGGCGCTTGCCGGCGAGCAAGGCGCAGGCCGCCACGCTCGGATGCGAGAGAAAGACCGCCTCGCAGCGAGCCGCAAAATAGCTGCCCACCGGAGTCGCGACTAGATCTCGCTTTTCGCCTCCATACAGGAGAGCTCCTCCTTTGCCCCGCAAAACGAGCCGCCCGGAGCAACGCCAGCCTTCCCCCATGCCGTCCGCCATCGCATCCGCCTCCATTCCAAGCAAGGGGCCGCGGATCACCAGCTCTCCCTCCTCTGGATCGTCCTTCACATCCCTAAACGAGAGATTCAAGTGGGCTTTGGCGTCGCGGTTCACTGGAATCAAACGACACTCCACTCCCGAGACCACATCGCCAAGCGGAAGGTCGACCAGACGAAAGCGCGACGAAGGCAGCCCGCGCGCCGCAGCCCCAACATCCGCCACCGCCAGCAAGGGGCACTGCGCCGTTCCAAAAACCGAATACACCCTGGCCGTTTCCGCCAGTCCCGGAAACTCGGCTAAGCCCAAAGGCAATTCCGCCCCGTCCAGAGCGCAAACGCGCTTCAGCGAGTCCAACCGCAAACCCGTCCTCACGCCCACCTCCAATATATCGCGCAACCGCCCAGTTTCACCCCAGACCGAAGAAACTCGCAAATCGTGGATCGCTTCCATCCAGACCTTAGACGCGCCAGAAACGCCTCGAGCCAACACGGTCGCTACCCCCAAAGCGGGATTGAAAAGCGAGAACAGATAGTGCGACTGCAAGTCGATCTCGCCTGCCGCCACTTCAAACCGCTCCCTGTAAGCCGCCAGCATCGCACCTATCTGCCGCTGCTTGAAGCAATACGAGCGTGCCCCTCCCCGACCATCGCAATCCACGATGGCCAATCCCGCATCGATTCCCCTCAACGAAACGCCCTCCTCTGCTGCGGACCGACCCGCCGAAGCGATGCGACGAAAAGGGTCCGCGACCTTCAAAGTCGCCTCGACGCTGCGGACGCCGCCGAAAAACGCCTTCACCCGCTTCACGAAACCGGCTGTTCCAACCGCTCCCTTGCAGCCCAGTTTGTTTAACTCCTCCATCGCCTCCGGCCCCTCTGCCCTCCTCGGAATCAGGACCGGGATCGAACCGATCTTCATCAGCGCGTAGCAAATCGCCAGATAGGCGAGGCTGAGCGGCAGCGCCACGGCTACCCTCTCCCTGCGAATGATCCCCGCCTCCCGCAAGCGAAACGCCCAAGCATCCCGTTCCGCAGCGAATTCGCCCAAGCCCATAGCGAGGTAGCTCGCATCCTCCGAGGCCCCGTCATCGGCCCGAACCACGATTCCCATCCCGTGCGGATCCAGAGCCATCCGTTCGTCCAAACGTCGCGACAACGACACGTCCATGTCGTCACCGTCTCCGTCCAAACGCCTGCCAAGAGCCTGTTCCATCGCCCACTCGGACCTTTATACGCTGCAAAAGCTCCTCCAGATCCCAAGAATTAGGAGCGCCGCAGGTCCCGCGAGGCCGTCGGGAGTCGCTTCGGCAGCCAAAAACGGCTACAACAGCTACGAGCGGAGCGAAAGCCTGCCTAATCCAACCGCTCCACCAGCTCGCCCTCCACGAAATCCGCCGCCAAGCGCTTCAGCTTCACCAGCGCGCAGCGATTCGCCAGATCCTCCCCTTTCTCTAGGCCTTCTTTTGGCACGACCACTCTGATGTAGTTGTCGGAATATGACGGCCAACTGTCCGGCTTGGGATTCTCGAACAGAACCCGCGCCGTTTGGCCCAGATACCCCTCGTAGAAGTCGTATCGCTTTTTCGAGGACAAACGGCGCAGGTACGCGCTGCGGCGAGCCCTTTCGGGAATCGGCACCTGATCCTGGCGACGAGCCGCCACCGTGCCCTGTCTTTCGGAGTAGGAAAAGACGTGGCAGAACTTCAGCGGGCTCTCCAGAAAGGCCTGGCAAGTTTCCTGAAACTCGTCCTCCGTCTCGCCGGGAAACCCAACCATGATGTCGCTGCCGAAATACGCTCCCGGCACCTCCGCTTCGGCAAGTCGCAGAAAATCCATGTATTCGGAAACCGTATACCGACGCTTCATCTCCTTGAGAATCTTATCGCAGCCCGACTGAAGCGGAATGTGGAAAAACGGCAGCAAAGCATGCCCCTCGTCTTTCATCAGACCGAAAAGCTCGGCCGGGATCGTGGTCGGCTCGATGCTGCTGATGCGGATGCGGTCGATTCCTTCGATCGCGTTCAGCCGCTCCAACACCCGCAACAAGTCACCCTCCTCGCTGCGATAAGTTCCGATATTGACCCCAGTCAGTACGATCTCGCGCACTCCTTGCCGCGCTTTTGTCTGGGCCTCTTCCACCAGATTTTCCAGATCTCGCGAGCGCGATGCTCCTCGAGCGAATGGGATGATGCAGAAGCTGCAGACGAAGCTGCACCCGTCCTGGATCTTTAGATTCGCCCGCTGGTTAAACGGCGCGTCGCCCAGACTCAGAATACTGAAATCCTCCTGGCTGATGCGCTCCCGCACGATCACCGGCCGCTCGTTCTTCTCCTGGCCGATATAGTCGATCACGCTCATCTTTTCCTGGTTGCCGATGATCAAGTCCACCCCGTCGATTTCGGCGATCTCCTTCGCCCCCATCTGGGAATAGCAGCCCACCACCGCGGTGTAGGCCTGCGGATTGCGGCGCACGAACTGGCGAATCGTCTGCCGACACTTCGAGTCAGCCAGGTTCGTCACCGTACAGGTATTGATGATACCCAAGTCCGCCGACTCCCCAAAAGGCACGATCTCATAGCCCCGCTCCTTCAGCCCCTGCTCGATCAGCAGCGTTTCGGACTGATTCAAACGGCAGCCCAGCGTATGCAGCGAAGCCTTTTTCTTGGCGGAGATCTTCATTCGGAAAAGAGCCCGACCCAAAGCCTCTCAAGCAAGGATGTCATGCCAAAAAGAGTTCGCCCGCAGATCACGCAGATAGACGCAGATCCCCAAAAGAGGCTTGAGATAGTACATCAACATATCCCCATCTGTGACTATCTGCGCTATCTGCGGGCAAAAAAACAATCGCTCTCCCACTATTTCCCCGTTCCTTCGGATCACAACCGCAATGCCGCACCTCGATCCTCAAGCCAACTTAGATTCCCAAACCTCATCCACCCTCCCTGGCTGGAACATTCGCGGCATCGATTTCTGCATCTTCATTTGCCTGACCCTTTCTTGCATGGCCATTCTTTCCATGCTCGGAGCCAGGATCGGCAACTGGTATCAACCAAGCCAAGAGTCCGGGGAGCTCTCCCTCTTCACCCAGCTCGGAGCGGCCTTCGGCATGCAACTGGGGCTGGGCGTCGGCTACCTCGTCTTCACCTCCATCGTAAAGCGGGCGAGGCCAGCATTGCCTGCCCAGACTCCCATCGCCCGAGCCATCGTCGTCGGCTTGAAGTGGCTGCTCATAGGCTATCTCGCCGCCATCGCCGTGGGCTTCCTCTGGACCGAAAGCCTCACGCTTCTCGGCTTCGAAAAAACCATGCAGGAAGCAGTCCGCCTCGCCACCGAAGTCGACACCCTGTCCGAACGCCTCGTCACCTTCGCCGTGGTCGCAGTGGCTGCCCCCATCTGCGAGGAACTCGTGTTTCGCGGGGCTGTATTCCGCTTCCTGCAACATCGGATACACCTTTACGGAGCTCTCGGTCTCAGCGCCCTGGTATTCGCAGCGTTGCATCTCAGCCTCTTCAGCTTCGCTCCCCTGCTCGCCATCGGCATCGCCCTAGCCCTAGCCTATCGCGAATCCGGCACGCTGCTCTCCAGCATGACCTTTCACAGCGCCTTCAATACGATCAACTTCGCCATCATCATCAACTTCCCCGAGCTCGTGTGAACCCCTTCGCAAAAGATCCCGCTAAAAGCATCGGCCAACTCGGCGAAACAGCCCTGATCGCCAGGATGCGCCAATGGCTGGGGCCCGCATCCCCTCCAGAACCGGCGGGCATCGGCGACGACTGCGCCGCATTCTCGCCCACCGGCCCCGACTGCCAGCAGCTTGTCACCACCGACCCCATTCTGTACGGAAAGCACTTCGACGACGACCTCACGCCGGAACAAGCCGCCGCAAAGCTGGCCAAGCGCAACCTCAGCGACATCGCCGCCATGGGCGGCAAACCGACCCTCGCAACCGTCAGCCTAGCTCTTTCGCCCCGCGTATCCATTTCCTGGATGGAACGCTTCTACCGCGAACTGGGCCGCAACGCTACGCAGTATCGCTATGTCATAGCTGGAGGAGACATTTCTTCCGCGGACGACTTCCTTGGCGCCTTTCTCACTCTGCTCGGCGAAACCCAGCCCGGCGTCCCTCCCCTGCTTCGCCATCAAGCCCAGCCAGGCAGCCATCTTTACGTCACGGGCGAGCTCGGCGGCTCTCGGGCCGAGAAACACCACAGCTTCACCCCTCGGCTCGAGGAAGGCCAATGGCTGGCGCGATCCGGCAACTGTCTATCCTGCACCGATCTTAGCGACGGTCTCGGCAAAGACGCCACCAGCCTACTCCCGCCAGGCACCGCTGCCGAGATGGACTGCCAAACGCTGCCCGCCTCGCGGGCCGCTTTCAACGCGTCGGAGATTTCAGGCAAGAGCCACTTGTATCACATTTTCAATGACGGTGAAGACTTCGAACTCTATTTCGCCACGAATCCCAACACCGACCCAGCTTCACTCGAAGCGGCCTGGCGCAAGGAGCTGAATACTTCACTCACCCGTATTGGACGAGTGGTTACGTCGAAGGACGAAAAGCAAGTCCTTCTCCTGAATTCCGAAGAAGGACTGGATCCTCATGGCTACGAGCATCTTAGAGAGACTTGAAAGCGGCATCGCCACCTCGAGTCCCGAGGAGACCATCGCCGTCGCCGCAGAACTGGCATCCATCTTGCCGCAAGCAGCCGTTCTCGCCCTGGAAGGAGACCTCGGGGCTGGCAAGACGACCTTCGTCAAAGGCCTCGCCCAAGCATGGCGTATCCAGGATCCGGTGACTAGTCCCACTTTCAACATCTACAACTTCTACCAAGGCGAGCGCCAACTCGCCCATATGGACGCCTACCGTCTTGAGAAGTCTCCCGAGATCTGGGACGAGCTCGCTCTGGAGGAGCTTCTCGCCCCACCCTTCTGCCTAGCCATCGAGTGGCCCAGCAAGCTGGAATTCATACCTTGGGAGGTGACCCACCAGCTCGTATTCGAAGAGCTAGAGACGAGAAGAAGAATCAGCACCGCCTAGCGCCGCTTTCCCCACCCCAACGACGCTCATCACAAGCGGCATTTAATTCTCTAACGTTAGAGAATTAAATGCCGCCTGGGGGGCTAGGGCTATGTGGCTTGCTCGACGATCGAATGCTAGCGCGCCGAAAAGGCGTATACGGTTTGGGAGCGAAACGTGTGCCCGGGCCGCAGGACAGTGGAGGGAAACTGAGGGTGATTCGGCGAGTCGGGATAATGCTGCGTCTCGAGGCAGAAAGCGTCGCGGCGCTGGTAGCGATAGCCGCCTTTGCCGGCCAAAGCTCCTTGCAGAAAATTGGCGGTGTAGAGCTGCATGCCGGGCTCGGTGGTGTAGACTTTCATCTCCCGACCAGACTCCGGCTCGTAGACAACTGCCGCAAGGGCCAGCTCGCCCGGAGCTTCGCGCAGGGCGAAATTGTGATCGTAGCCCCCTACGATGTCGATGAAAGGGTCATCGCTCTCGATGTCGCGACCAAGCGGCTTGGGCTGCCGGAAGTCCAGGCCGGTACCCTCCAAGGCCATGATCTCTCCGGTGGGAATTCCTGCCGCATCCGTGGGAGTGAAGCCTTTTGCCGCGATTTGCATTTCGTGGCCCATCACCGAACCGCTATCGTGACCGGCGAGGTTGAAATAGGCGTGGTTAGTGGGATTGAAAATCGTCGGCTTGTCGGTGCTGGCCTCGTAGTCGATCACCCATTCGTCCCTATCGGTGAGCTTGTAGGTCACCGTCGTCCGCAGATTGCCCGGATAGCCTTCCTCCCCATCCACACTGAGATAACGCAGGACCACGCCGCTGTATCCGTCACCGGATACACGCTCCATATCCCAGACGACCCGGTCGAAACCGCGCTTCCCGCCGTGCAGGTGGTTTTCCCCATCGTTCAGCGCCAGCTGGTCGTAGACAACGCCGTCCAAGGCGAAGCGGCCCCCTGCGATACGGTTTGCGAAACGGCCGACGAGAGCGCCAAAGTATGGAAAGTCTTGCGACTCGTACTCTTCGAGGGTTTCGAAGCCCAACGTCACATCGGCAAACGCTCCGGAGCGATCGGGTACATGCAGTTCGGATACGATGCCACCATAGTTGGTGAGCTTCAGCTTGATGCCATTGCGGTTTTCCAGAGTGACGAATTCCATAAAACGTGTTGGAATTCGGACTAAGTGGCCGCGATCGCCAAGCCAAAAGCGCCGAGGAGAGAGGTCAGCTTCCCTCAACGACCTGCAACAGGCTGCCTCAGTTCGGCAAAGCCTCGCCAAGCAGGTTCCCGAATATCATACGGCCGCCGCTCGTCGGGATGATGCTCTCGACCTCGACCATGACCGAGCTGCCCACGAGGTCCGCCGCCCGGTTGACCACCACCATGGAGCCGTCCTCGATATAGCCGACGCCTTGGCTGTCCTCCTTGCCGATCCTGGCCAGTTTGACCGTAAGCGAATCTCCCACGGAGACTTCCGCGGAAAGAGCCTTGCTCAGGCCAAGCATATCGACGTACGGCACGCCCTCCTGCTCGGCCCGGTCGATCAAGGCGGAATTGGCCGAAAGCAAGCGCCCCTTCAGACTGCTCGTGACGAAAAGCAGCTTGTCCTCGCGGCTCTGCGTGGGACTCAGATCGCTTTCGAAAACCCGAACTTCCAGATGCTCGTATCCACGAAGCTCGGACAAAGTCTTTAGGCCTCGCCGTCCGCGATTGGCCTCCTCTTCCGCGTCCGAGACGCTCGCCAAACTCAACTCGTCCAGCACGAAACGCGGCACCGAAATCACGTCGCCCAACATGCGGGCCGCGCACAGCTTGGATACTCGTCCGTCAACCAAGCAGCTATCGTCCACCACCACGATCGGGGCTTCCACTCGCTCCGGAGTGAAGCGAACGTAGGGAATGACCAAGTTAAACTCGTCCTTGCCGCGCAGAGCGATCACCGCCGACAGGTATGTCATGAATATGAAAACACCCACTCGAGAAACGAAGATCATCTGACTGTCCCCACCCTCGAAAAGCGGCGAAATGCTGATCAGATGCGAGGCCAGGATTCCCACAGCCAACCCAAAGGTCAGAGCCGAAAGCCCACGCAGCGAGAAACCCTTCAGCAACATGTCCACCAAGATCAGCAGCCCCCCAAGCAGCAGCGCCACGGAGATGACCACCCAAGGCGCCCCAAGCATCGGATAGGCATAGGAGATTCCGATCCCGCCCAAAGCGCAGAACGCCAGCAGCAACATCCGAACAGCCAGGAGAGTTTGCTTCATATTCCCCCTAATTCGGCAGAAATTTTGGATAGTGGAGAAATCCTAGCTACCCAAAGCGAAAATCCCTCAGCTCAAAAACCAGGCGAAGGCCCAAGCCAGCAGCGGAAAGGCGGCAAAAACAACCGTCACCCAAACGATTATTCTCTTGGCGCGTTTGGCCTGTTCAATGTTTTCTGGCGACTCTTTCAAAGCAAACTCCCGGGAAAACGTACGATGCGATCCACGCCAGTAAAGGCTGAAACAAGCAGCCCAATTTCAGTCCGAGCAAAGCGCCGAAGTACACTCGAACTCTCTTAGCCGTGTTTGAACAGATCACCATCATCGCGCCTGGCCTGCTCGGAGCCTCACTCGCCATGGCGGTCCACCAGCGTTCCCTCGCCAAACGAATCGCCATCCAAGCCCGACGCCAGGAAGCCGTCGACGCCCTCGCCAACAAAGCCTGGTGTCAGCTAGCCACCACCGATCTGGCAGCCGCGACCCAAGACGCCGAGTTCGTCGTCATCTGCTCTCCCGTCGACAGCATCCCAAAACTCGCTGCCCAGATCGCTCCCCTCCTGACCGGCAAGCCAATCGTCACCGATGTCGGCAGCGTCAAGGGAGAGATCACCCGCAGCTGCCAAGCCAGTCTCGCCAGCGCCGCCCGTTTCGTCGGTTCCCACCCGATGGCCGGATCGGAGAAGACCGGCATGCAACACGCGGACCCCGACCTCTTTCAAGACCGCACCTGCTTCGTCACCCCAAATGCCGAGACCGACCCAGACGCCCTCGCCAAGACGACCGCTTTCTGGCGGGCTATCGGATCCGCCGTCGTATCCGAAGCCCCTGACACCCATGACGAGATTGTAGCCCACGTCAGCCACCTGCCTCATCTCCTCGCCTCGGCCCTCGCCTCCTTCCTCGCCGAACGTCGTCCCGATGCCGCGACCCATTGCGGCAAAGGCCTCAAAGACACCACCCGCATCGCGGCGGGCGACCCCGCGCTATGGCGGGCTATCGTCAGCCAAAACCGCCACGAAATCCGCCGGGCCCTCGACGCTTTCCAAGACCATCTGCAAACCCTCAGCGCAGCCCTCGCCAACGAAGACGACTTCATCCTCCTGCAGAAACTAGCCGATGGAAAAGCCTTCCGCGACAAGCTCTGAAGCCAAAAGAATCTTACTCCTCCTACTCTTGCTCATAATCGTAATCCCAAAGACATCAGATTAGGATTAAGAGGAGGAGTATGAGTAAGAGTCAGATCAGGAAACCATCCATGCAAGATCCCTACCCAGTCCCACCCTTTACCTGCCCCGCAAGCGGGAGCGCCACCGTGCCCGGTTCCAAGAGCATCACGAACCGAGCCCTCGTCATGGCTGCCCTCGCCGATGGCGTCACTCTGCTGGAAAACTGCCTCTTCAGCGAAGATACCGAAATCATGGTCAAGGCCCTCCAGGACCTCGGCTTCGACGTGCAGCCCGATCCCGCCGCCTTAACCATCCGCGTATCAGGACTCTCAGGACAGATTCCCGCTAAACAGGCGAACCTCCATGTCGGCAACTCCGGCACCTCCGCCCGCTTCCTCGCCGCCCTCTGCTGCCTCGGACAAGAAGGTACCTACACCCTCGATGGCGTCCCCCAGATGCGCAAGCGCCCCATCGCCGACCTCGCCGACGCGCTCAACCAACTCGGAGCCGATGTGCAAACCCAAGACGGCTTTGCCCCTCTCCTCATCCGCCCCAACGGACTCGCCGGAGGCCAAGCCAGAATCGACGCCACCGCTAGCAGCCAATTCGTTTCCGCGCTCGTTCTCGTAGCCCCCTACGCCAAAAACGGTATCCGCATTGCCATGACGGAAACCTCCGTGCGACGCGGCTACATCGATCTCACCCTCGAGATGCTCAAACAGTTCGGCACGCCCGCCGACAGCATTGAGGCAAGCCTCGATGGCTACCGTATCGCTCCCAGCCAGCCCTATCGCTGCGAACAGCCAAGCTACGCCGTCGAAGGCGACGCCTCCGCAGCCAGCTACTTCTTCGCGCTCCCTCTCGCCGTCGGCGGCAGCGTGGAAATCGTCGGCGTCACCAAAAATTCCTTACAAGGCGACATCGCCTTCGCTCGTCGTCTGGAAGAGATCGGAGCCAGAATCGAATGGCGCGAACGCTCCGCCCTATGCAGCTACGACCTGACGAAAGGGAGAGCCGCCCCCTTCTCTGGCGACTTCTATCCCTACTCGGACACCTTCCTCACAGCTGCCGCCCTCGCTCCCCTTCTCTCAGGCCCTAGTTCCATCGAAGGCATCGAACACACCCGGCACCAGGAGTGCGACCGCATCGCAGCCATGGCCCAAGGCCTGCAACGAGCCGGACAAGAGGCGTCCGAGACGCCAGGCTCCCTCGCCATCACGCCAGCCCCACTCCAGCCCGCCACCATCGACACCTTCCACGACCACCGAGTCGCCATGAGCTTCGCTATCCTCGGCAGCCACGATGCCCGAGGCGACGGCTCGCCTTGGCTGCAAATCGAAGACCCCACCTGCTGCCGAAAGACCTTCCCCGAATTCTTCACCGTATTGGAAAACCTAAGACAGCAGAGCCTGTAAGCCTCCACATAAAGGTTTCGGCAAAATCATTTTACGGCAAAATCATTCTTCTGAAGAGATGATAGCAGCAATATGGAGATTCCCAAACTGAGCATTCAATCCCTCCTCCCATTCTATCAATGATTTTGTCACCCCTCTCCTCCCAGATCCCACCATGCCGAAAAAAGATTTCGTAATCATCGCCATCGACGGTGGAGCCGCCGCCGGAAAAAGCTCTACTTCTCGAGCCCTCAGTCAGGCCTTCAACCTCATGCACGTCGATACCGGGTCCTTCTACCGGGCCCTCACCGTCAAGCTGCTCGAAGCGAAGATCGAGCCGCAAAGCGGCGACTCGATGAACGAAGGCCTCGCCGCCCTCAGCCTCGAAACCCATGTCGAAGGCAACACTGCCTCAATCGTAGTTGACGGATGGATACCAGACGAAACGATCCGCAGTACGGAGGTCAATCAGCAGGTATCCCGCTACGCGGCCATCCCCGAGCTCAGAAAACGTCTCCTCGGCTACCAGCGAAGCCAAGCCGACGTCGCCAGAGAAAACGGCTTCGCCGGCCTCGTCATGGAAGGCAGGGACATCGGCTCGGCCATCTTCCCCGATGCCGACTTGCGTCTCTACCTCTTCGCCGACCCCGTCAAACGAGCCCAGCGCCGCGCTGCTGAGGGCATTTCCGACAGCATCGCTGCCCGCGACAAGATGGACGCTTCGCGCAAGGCTTCGCCCCTCGCCTGCCCCGAAGGCGCCACTCTGATCGACACTTCCGAGCTGAGTCTCGAGCAAGTCGTCGCCAAAGTCTCCGATCTCTTCCGCGCCACGCAAGAAGCCTAGATGCAAATGCAATATCCAAACGTAGCGCGGATCCCGCAGAGCGGGACCACGTCCGCGACACAATCTTAGCTAGCCGCATGCCTGTCCCCTTCTCCGAGAGCGTCTACCGCCTCAGCCACGCTGCCAGCGCCGGTCTCCTCAGACAGCTCCTCATCGGCGAAATCGAAGGCCTGGAGAACGTGCCCAGCAACGGCCCCTGCATCCTGGCCGTCAACCACGCCAGCCACCTAGACCCGCCACTCATCGGCAGCCCTATTCGGCGACCCCTTACCTTCTTCGCCCGCAAGACTCTTTGGCTCGGCGGACCAGTCAGCTGGTGGCTAGACAGCGTTGGCACCATCCCCGTCGACCGCGACGGCGCCTCGGACATCAAAGCCATGAAGCGTACCCTGCAAACCCTCAAGGCGGGCGGGCTGCTCTCCCTCTTCCCCGAAGGCACCCGCAGCCCCGACGGCAGGCTCCAGAGCGCCAAGCCCGGCATCGGGCTCATCGCCGCCAAATCCCAGGCCGCAGTCGTGCCCTGCCGTATCTTCAACTCCCACCTCGTCCTCCCCAAAAACAGCATCTTCCCCAACCTAGACGTCCGGATCCACATACGCTACGGCAAGCCCCTTAGCCCCGAGGCCTACGACCCCGGAAAACAAGCCGGCAAGGAGCGCTTCCAAATCGCCGCCGATCGCATCATGGCAGCCATCGCAAAGCTAAAGCGACCACGGGTCCAAGCCGCTTAAGAACTTGCTACACTCGTATAGCGAAACACCTTCGCCACTATGCTCGCTATAAGGCTCAAGCCCGAAATCGAAAAGCGACTGGAACAACTGGCAAAAAAACGGAAGAACAAAGACGTTCTACGCGCGAGAAGCGATCCTCCAGCACTTGGAAGATCTCGAAGACTACTACCTGCCGGCAGACGCCGCGAAGAACCCAGGCCGCATCTACTCGAGCGAAGAAGCCAAGCGTGAGCTGGGACTATAGATTCACTGAGAAAGCGATCAAGCAGCTCCGCAAGCTAGGTCCTCGCAGAGAAGTATATATCCGGTAGGACGACGTTCGCGCCAAGCCACGTAACCTGACCACAACCTTCATCTACTTCTGCTTCTTCTGCTTCATCCTCATCCTCATCTTCATCCTCATCTTCATCGCACAAAACTCCATTTAGAAATAGATGAAGAAGTAGAAGCAGAAGAAGATGAAAGCCGATGGCAGCTCCCCCCCGGCATCCACGCGCCCCAGAAAAGGCTTTAAGTCGAGCTGTGGCACCTTAGCGTCTTTCCTTGCGAAACGGCATGCCCCACGCTCCATGAAGACGACCAATCGCATCCTGCAGATCATCTCCTTTCTCGGCGCCATCGCGGCGGGCGTCTTCTACTTCTCATCGACTGGCGGAGAAGAGGCTTCAAGCGATCAGGTCAAGCGACTCCAGGCAGACAACCGCCAGCAGCGAACCAAGGCCGCCAAGCTTCACAACGAACTCGAAAAGCTGCGCGAGGAACTCGCCGAAACCCGGCAGAACCTAGAGAAGCAGACGAGCGAAAGCCTGCTCGCCCAAAGCCAAGCCCAACAGCTGCGGCGGGAAAATCAGCGACTCTTCAACGAGAGAGAAGCCCAAACCATCGCCGAGCAAAGGCTGCAGCGGGAAAACAGCCGTATCAGCCAGGAACTCAGCGAGCTGCAGGCCCGCAGTATTTCGCGAGATCAGGTCGCCAGCCTGGAGCAAACCATAGAGAGCCTGGAACGGGAGATCCTAGAACTTCAGCAAACCCGCCCGGCGGCAACGCCCTTCAACCCTGCCCTCGCCGCGCCTCTCCCAACCAACCCTTCGCTCACTGGCAACGTCCTCACGGTGGGCAAAGGCGCCTCATTCGTGGTCCTCGACATCGGCTACGCGGACGGAGTCCGGCTGCAAAACGAGCTCTTCATCCGTCACGCCGACACGCCCATCGCCAAAATTCAAGTCACCGAAGTTAAGGAAAACTTGAGCATCGCCCGAGTTTTGCCAGAGTCCCTTACCAAGACTCCGCAAAGCGGAGACTCCGTTGCCAGCCTTAACTGACCTTCACCCATGAAGAAATTCATCGCCCTAGCACTCGCAATCGCAAGCTTCTCGACCCTCTTCCTGACGGGCTGCGCCGATCCAGACGAATCCACCATCCCCTGGAGTCGACCAAAGGACTGGGAAGGCGGCGTACCAGGACTCGGCAACAACTAACCTCCGCCGCGGTCCGCGCCCAGCAAGCCCCCGCGATATGCCGGGCGAAAACGCTTCCCTCACCCCGGAGCCTGGCCACCTCTACGTCGTAGCCACTCCAATCGGCAACCTCGCCGATCTTACCGAACGGGCAAAGGCGATCCTCTCTCAGGTCGACGCGATCGCATGCGAGGATACTCGCACCACTGGCGCCATGTTGACGCGACTCGGCATTCGTCGCCCGCTTTTCGCCTATCACGACCACAATGAGATCAAGGCCGCCGAGGAAATCGCCTCCAGACTGCAGGCCGGCCAGTCCATCGCCCTTGTCTCCGATGCCGGTACGCCCGGAATATCCGATCCCGGTTTCCGAGCCGCCCGCGAATGCCAGCGACTCAAGCTTCCCATAGTGCCGCTTCCCGGAGCCTGCGCCCTCACTTCCCTGCTCAGCGTAAGCGGCCTGCCGACCGACGCCTTCTTCTTCGCCGGGTTCCTAGCCCCCAAGTCAGCCGCACGCATCCGCTTTTTCCAGGAGTATCGAAATTTCAAGCACACCATCGCCCTCTACGAATCCTGTCACCGTATCGAGAAAATGATGACGGAACTCGAAGGCGCTTTAGGAACTGAACGCGTCGTTTGCCTCGGCCGCGAGCTCACCAAGAAGTTCGAGACGATCGTCACCGGACCTATCAACGAGGTTCGCGAACGCCTCAAGACTGCCAGCAAAAAAGGCGAATTCGTCGTCCTAATCGCGCCCGAAGGCTATGAACTCTAGTCTCGAAACCGTCGGCGTCATCGACGTCGGCAGCAATTCCATCAAGTTGCTTATCGCTGGCAGAGGCGAGACCTCGCCCGTCAAGAATATCGAATACATCGTGGAGGAAACCCGTATCGGCGAAGGCATGACAAGCGACCCGCCCGTCATCCATCCGGCCGCAATTCAGGCCGGAGCAGAGGCGATCCAGCGTCTCGCAGCGAAAGCCGAGCGCTGCGATGCTCTCTGCATCGTGGCCACCAGCGCGGTGCGCGAGGCCTCGAACAAGCAGGACTTTGTAAATGCGGTCGAACAAGCCTGCGGTCGCGAGCTACGCATCTTGTCCGGAGACGAGGAAGCCAATCTCATCGGCGAGGGCATGCAGTGCGACCCGGCCCTCACCGAGCTTGATACCTACACCTTGCTGGATCTTGGAGGAGGCAGTCTGGAGTGTATCCATTTTGTGGGGCACCGGATGCAAGAGGCTATCAGTCTTCCTCTGGGCTCGGTACGCCTGGCCTCGCTCATCGTGGCAAACCGCCACCAGCCCCTCTCGCCCAAAGACCAGGCTGGCATCGAAAAACACGTCCTCGGCATCTGGCAGCGTTCCCCTTTCGCCCAAGGCTCCAGCCCATCCTCTCAAGCAGTACTCACCGGCGGGGCCGCGAATATCATCTCCGAACACCTCGATCCGAGTTCGTGTCAACAAGGCTGGAGTATCGAAGAATTCGCCAAGCTCGGAACGCAAATCTGCCGGGCTGACTACGAGACACGAAAACGCGTCTTCGCGATCCCGGAATCCCGAGCCGACATATTTCCCACTGCCATGACCACCCTGCAAACCACCTTGGAGTACCTTGGCTGCAATCGACTCTACTTTTCCAAATACAACCTCCGCTACGGCCTCGCCAGGATTCTGCTATCGCACGGGAAACTGTAGGGCAAGGCCACTCTCGCTGCAACAAGTAGCCGAACTCGAAAGAGTTTGGGTAAAAACAGAAACGTCACTTTGAGCTAGGTTACGACAGGCGAGAAATTTGAAACCGCGAATGGACGCCAATAGATGCGGCGCTTCGCAAGCGAAGGCCCTACACCGCAAGGCTTTGTAGGGTCGTCGCTCGCGACGTACCGCAGAGCATCGTTCTTTCGCCTTGCCGAACTCGTAGCGCGGAGCTTCAGCCCGCGTCCGTCAGAGACCCTGAGCTTGTCGAAGGGCAATGCAGGATCCATTCTTCGTGGACGCGGGCTGAAGCTCCGCGCTACGAGTTGTTGCTTTGGCTTATGGGAAGCCGAATACAGAACCAAACTCTTTCGAGTTCGGCTAATGGGCCACGCGGCCTAAATCGGTATTATAAGGCTTCGCGAGCCATGCGTTTCGCGAGTTGGTCTTCATACAGAGAAACGGGTTCGAGAGTCGCGCCCATACCTTCTCCCTCCTCCCAATCGTCTGGTTCCGAACTGACGTCTTCTTCCGTAGAGACACCTGATTCTGCTCCGCTGGTTCCGATCACATATCCGCTACCCCATTGCTTCGAAGTAACGCACACTGTGCCTCTGTGGTAGGCGTCGTCGCACATCACGTTCCAGAAAACGTTCTGCGACGAGGTGTGAGAAGCGCCCCCGTCCCAGAATCCGCGATTCGCAGCCATCCAGCTGTCGTCGCGCAGCGTCATGCTATCTATGAGATTGGCGTGAGACAGGTACTTGTGGAAATCGCTGGCGTATCTGGGATCCCTTGACTCGTTGCCCAGCAACACGTTGCCGCTCGCTCCCATGCCGGCGAACGAATAGTTGTGGCGACCGTTGTCGGCAAGGTTGTCTTGATACAGGCTGTCCTGGGAAGAGATGGCGAACGGGTAGCCGTTGTCGCCACCGCCTTCGTACTGAGGCTTCCTGATATCGCAATTGGCTATCGTCACATGACGCGACTCTCTCACCCAGATGCCATGCGAGAGGATGTGAAAGTCTTCGACATTCGTCTCAGGCCTAAAGCTGCTTATATTGCGAGCCCAGCAATCTACCACCCCATCAAACGAGAGCATACTGGCGCGATGCATTTGGTAGGCCAGCTCGCTAGGATCGTCGAAGGCTCCGTCCGGAAACGCGCCGACAAGCTGTTTCATGCCGATCGCCAGATTCTCTATGCCACTCTCGCGAGTGACGGGATCGACTCGATAGATGCGAAATCCGTCTCGCGTCTTCATCGGATAACGCGTGGGAGCATCTATGGTGATCGTACTGCTTTCCCGATCGATACCAACGATCGCGCGCATCAGAGTAAGTCCGTGGGCATTCTTCCACTTCTCGGGATGGTTGGATTTGTGATCCGCTTTGAAGTCCTCGGTATTGTCAGTCCGAATGATAATCATGTCTCCCTCTCGATAGCTGCCGAGCGAGGCGAGCTTGATTTGCTTCGTGGGTAGAGGTTCGTCTCTAACGACGTCGATCTTGTCGACTTCCGTATCCGGATACCAACTACCTTCGGAACCGCTGGTAAACTCGAAAACCGCCGTCTCGCGCATCTGCTCGCCAATATTTAGAATCCTCGTCGTCGATCCATCTCCACGAATAACGACATTGGGGGCATCGACTCGCAGCACGTGATTGCGCTCCATCGACGGGCGACGAACTTTGTATATTCCCTTCGGTAGATAGACCACGCCCCCACCGGCTTCTTCCGCAGCGTCGATAGCGGATTGAATCGCAGCAGTCGCCTCGACAGTTCCGGTACTGTCAGCGCCGTAAGGCGGCTCTGTCACATCGAAAACAGGGCCCGCAACATCGGGTATAGGTTCGAGCCCGCTTCGATAGCCCGCATAGGAGAAGTCGTGCAAAAAGCGTCCCGCAGAGTCGCTAAAGCCGGGCTCCCAACCGGTAGGAAAGAGACTGCTCCGCCACGCGCTGTCGGAAACGGGTGGCGCCTTTTCCTCGGGGTCCGCAACGGGAGGCTGCCTGCCTTCTCGAGCGATGCGCATGGCTAGCTGCTCTTCATACAAGGAAGCGGGAACTAGCGTCGCCCCCTCGCCGACTCCCTCCCTCCAATCATGCGGGCGAGTCGACACGTCCCTCTCCGTAGCGATGTCCGATTCGGCCCCGCTGGTGCCGATGACGTATCCGTGGCCCCATTGCATCGACTTCACCGCGACCGTACTGGACCCAATGCCGTCGTCGCAACGCGTATTCCAAAAAACGTTTTGCGAGGCCGTATGAGCAGCTCCCGTGCTGAGGAAGCCTCGGTAGGCGGCCTCGAGCGTGTCGCCCTCCAATATCATGCCGTCAATCAAGTTGGAGTGGGAGAGGTACATATGAAAATCCGTCGTATACCTGGGATTCCTCGATAGGTTGCGCAAAAGGACATTGCCACTCGCTCTCATCCTCAAGAAGGAGTAGTTGTGCCGACCGTGGTCCGCCTTGTTGTCTCGATACAAGCAGTCCTGAGACGATATGGAATATAGATATCCGTTTCCGCCATTTCCTTCGTATTGAGGGTTCCTTATATCGCATTCCTCTATCGTGACGTGGCGAGAACCCCTGACCACGATCCCATGAGAGAGGATGTGGTAGTCGTCTTGGTTCGATTCGGGCCTGAAGCTGTGTATTCTACGCGCCCAGCAATCGACCGCGCCGGAAAAAGAAATCATGCTGCACCCGTGCAGTTTGTAGGCTATCTTGCTTGGGTCCCTGAAATCGTTGTCGTAAAACGACCCGGAAAACTGCTCCATTCCGATAGCCAAATCCTCGATGCCACTGTCTCGCGCCTTGGGATCGACTCGGTAGATTCTAAATCCGTCGCGCACCTTCATCGGGTAGCGCGTCGGCGCGTCGATACCGATCGTAAGGGTCTCGACATCGATCTCCACGATTCTGCGCATCAGGGCCAGGCCATTCGCGCGCTTCCATTTTCCCGGCACATCCGTTTTGTGATCCGCTCGAAACGCATCGGTATTGTCGGTACGGATAACGATATAGTCGCCTTCTTTGTAGTTTCCTATTGAAGCGAGTTTCAGTCGTTTCGTGGGAGAAAGCTCGTCCCGGACTACGTCGATCCTGTCTTCCTCCACCTCCGGGTACCAGTTTCCTGCAGATCCGCTGTTGAAACTGAAAATGGCGACCCGACGCATTTCTTCGCCCGTGTTGAGAACTCTCGTAGCTGAGCCTTCTCCGCGAATAACGACATTAGGGCCATCAATCAGAAATACATACCTGGCGTCTTCCTGCAAAGAAGGACGCCGCACTTTATAGATCCCCGCAGGCAGGTAGACCACGCCGCCACCCGTATTCTTTGCCGCATCGATGGCCGCTTGAATGGCAGCGGTGGCGTTCCTCTCGCCGGTATTGTCGGCATTGTAAGGAGCTTCGATCACATTGAAGACAGGTCCGGCCACATCGGGAATAGGCTCCAAGCCACTCTTGTAGCCGGCATAGGAAAAATCGTGCAGGAAACGCCCCTCCGAGTCCCCGAATCCAGGTTCCCAATCGACCGGATAAAGACTGCTGCGCCAGCCGTAGCTGCTAGCCGTGGCACAAACTAAGACAACTACAGCAGCTATCCATCTTCTAAAAGAATGAGGGGAGTCCGTCTTCATCATAGAACGACCTTTAAACCCTCATTGACCAAGACAGTCGAGCTATTCAGCGGCAGCTCTCAGAGGGGGTTAAACAAGCAGGTTTCCCAGTGTAGCCGCGTTCGTGAGAACGCGGGTCTCCCTGGACTGGTTCCGCGTTCTCACGAACGCGGCTACAAAATCGCCGGGCACGATCTACTTTTTCAACACGCTCTCAGCGTAATAAGCGTGATCTCAGGCGGAGCAAGAAATCTCATTTGCGGCCCCCAGGCTCCCGTCCCTCGACTCAGATAGAGGTAGCGACCCGGCGTCAGCTCGGTCAGACCAGGTCGCGCCTTGTAGACGAGCTTGGTCAAGAGATGGAAGGGGAAAATCTGGCCGCCATGCGTATGCCCGGACAACTGCAGATCGAATCTCCCGATACTCTCCGGAGCGATCTCCGGGCGGTGTTTGAGCAGGATCGCGAAGCGGAGACCATCTACAGCCGACAGCAACGCGCTTTCATCCGCCGCCTTTGGCGAGGCCGGATCTTCGAGACCGACGAAAGTCAAGTTTCCAACCGTATTCAGACTTTCCTGTCGCAGGACGCGAAACCCTGCGGCCTTAGTAAGATCCATCGCTTCTTCCAGTCCCGCGTAGACTTCATGATTGCCGCTGATGGCGAACTTGCCCTGTGGAGCTTCGAGGCGCTTGAGCTCCTCGACATAGGGTCCCATCAAAGACAGAAAGCCATCGAAGAGATCGCCCGTCGACACGACGATGTCCGGCTCTAGACGCCGCACTGTCTCGACCACTCGACGCGTTCTGCCCAGAATGCTGCTGTCGCCCAAATGCAGATCGCTGATCTGGACCAGCGTGATAGGGCGAGCTGCAGCTTCTATTTTCGGAGACGAGATTTCGACCCGCTTGACCGACACGCGACTCGCGGAGAGAAATCCGTAGAGCGTCGAGGCAAGTGTCAGCCCCGCCACGCAGTGAAACGCCAACCGGTCGCCAAGCTCGGGAAGGAACAACTGCAGCAGATCGAAGACGGCTGCATACAGCAAGGCCATGCCCGAAATTCCCAACCAACTGTAGCCGATCCAGGAGAGGATCGCGGAAGCGCCGTACACCCGCTTTCGCTCCAGAAAGATGGCCGCGAACAGCGATAGAAACAGCGCAGCGAATACAGCAGTCGCAGCCCATCCAAAATCCGGATACGCGGCAACCGTGAACCGAAGCAGGTAGAAGTTGATCAGCCCGAAAATCGCGACGAAGACGAGAATCATCCTAGCCGCGCTTCTCCAGATGAGCCCGCAGCGTGGCGAGATCCTTTTCCATGCGGAGCAAGGCCGTCTTCAGGTCCTTGTCAGGCACGCTCAAGGTCGGAGTGGAAGCCAGCTCCTGCATGGTCGAGACAATGATGCCAATGAACAGGTTGAGAATGGTGAAGGTCGCGATCACGATAAAGGGCACGAAGAAAATCCACGCCCAGGGAAACACTTCCATAACCGGACGGACGATGCCCATCGACCAGCTCTCCAAAGTCATGATCTGGAAGAGCGAAAACAGACTGGCCCCCAGCGAGCCAAACCACTGCGGAAACGCCTCGCCGAAGAGATTCGTCGCCAGCACCGCCATGGTGTAGAAAAAGACCGCCATAAGGATGATCACTCCCGAGAGCCCAGGGATGGCATGAATGAACGCCGCGACCACCCGGCGCAGCTGCGGCATGACGGTCAGCAGCCGCAGCACTCGCAGGATCCGCAGCGAGCGCAGCACAGACCAAGGGCCAGCCCCAGGAGCAAGCGCAACCGCGACCACGAGAAAGTCGAACCAGTTCCAGCCATTTCGCCAGAAGAGACCGCGATAGACTGCAAACTTGATCAGCAGCTCAGCCACGAAGATCGCCAGGCAGATCTTGTCGATCAACACCAGCAGCGAACCAAAGTTCTCCATAGCAGCCGGACTCGTCTCAAGGCCCAGCACCGCGCCGTTGACCAGAATGGCCGCGATGATAAAACGCTGCACTCCAGACGATTCCACCCAATGGGCGAGCCGCACCCTCCAGGGCGCCGCCTTGCCTGAAGCCAGCAACCGAACTAGATCCTCTTCGCTCATAATTTCTCCGGGATGGTCTCCTTGAAACCGCATCAATTGATCAGTTTTCAGCGGAGATCAACGAGGAAGGAGCCAGGCGCCGAAAAACGCCGACAAGCGGATTCCCGGCGCAAGGTGGAGCTTTTTCGAAAACGACCATGCTTGAGACATTTTTGGGCCTGTCAGCGTTGAAAGAGGCTGAAGGTGTCCAGGCTGAAGGCGAATTTAGCGGCCTTCAGCCCTCGGCCTTCCACCTATTTGACTCTGACTTTGCCAGATTAGGAATCTTTCCCTTAAAAGATTGATCTAAAGAGACGATCCCTGTTTAGGCAATTCGAGGGTCCGTCGCAAAGCCTCAGACACTGAAGAGGAAACCCACCAATGAAGACCAGCGTAGTTCAAGTTACCGTAAAAGGCGTGATGCCAACCCACAATGGTTGCGCCGTATTCCTCGGCAACGACGACAAGGTCTTCGTCATCTACGTCGACCACAGCGTAGGAAACGCCATCTCCATGGCCCTCAACGGCGTAAAGAAGGAGCGACCCCTGACTCACGATCTGATGTCTGCTATGCTCGCCGGCCTCGAGGCCAAGATCACCCGCGTCGTCATCAACGACGTGCAGGACACCACATTCTTCGCCCGCATCATCCTGGAAATGAGCAACGAGGTCGACACCAAGATCATCGAACTCGACGCCCGCCCCAGCGACTCCATCGTGCTCTCCCTGCAAAACGAAGTCCCCATATTCGTCGCCGAAAACGTCTTCTCTTCAACCGAAGACATGGGCTCCATCCTGCAACGCGTGCTCAAGCAGCAAAGCGAGGAAGGCGAGTAGACGCCACGTAGCCGCGTTCGTGAGTACCGAGTCCCGCTTGCGGGACGACAGCGGAGCGAAAAACACGCGGAAGACTAGGATACGAACCCGGCACACATAGGACTTCGCCAGCCGTAGCGCGGAGCTTTCGAAGTCGGGTCGTAGCTCGAAGAGCAAAGCCTGAAGCCCGCGTCGTTTCTCATCATCATCGTAATCTTCTTCTGCTTCTACTTCTTCATCTTCTTCTCATGGGATGAAGATGAGGATGAAGAAAACGATGAGTGAGTGTTGCGGACGCGGGCTAAAGCTCCGCGCTACGGCTAGCGTGACACAACCCTAGCTCTGGTCGGTGTTCGACCCGCCCGAGGAACCCTCCAAAAACCGACGGGCCGCCGCTTCCGACTTACCGTCTCTCGGAGCCTTATCGTCGTCTCGCAAGGTCCGACGCAGCAGCAAGCCGGCAACTGCTGCGATAGCGAGCCCGAGCAACGCGAAAGCCAGAATCTTCACGATCAAAGCCATCTCGAAACGCCTTCCCCTCGCCTTGTCTCCTGCATATCCCGTTGCTCTTAAAGAACTCGCTTCAAGTCACTCCTTTTCGCGACTCGGCAAACATCCGGAAAGTCAGGTTGACCCGAGGCGACTTCACCCGCAGCTGCTTGGGAACCTGATGCTTCCAGTGGCTTTGAGACTTGCCGCTCATCACGATCAGCCCGCCGGAAGATAGATCCATGCGAACCGTTTCTTGCGACTCCTTATGACGCATATCGAAACGACGCGTCGCCCCAAAGCTCAGCGAAGCAATCCGCGGCTCAAGTCCCAGCTCTTTCTCGTCGTCGCTATGCCAGTTCATCCCCTCGCTGCCATCGTGATAGAGGTTCAACAGCACGCTGTTGTAGCTGCCTCCGCTCGTCGCCACGACCCGATCCCTCAGCTCTCGCAACAACGGCGTCCAAGGCAAAGCCGTACGGGTCGTATTCGAGTAGCTGTAGGCGAACTCGCCATCGCCAAACCAAGCCACCTTTCGCTTCGTCGTGATCCGCCGACCGTAGAGAAACGCCGTATCCCGTCGCCAGGGAACTTCCGCCATCAGTCGTCCGAAGATCGCCTCCGCTTCCTCGCCCGAAAAAACCGGCCCAAAGTCCATCAAACTCCCGTCCATCGAAAGCCGCTCGACGGGATACGTCTCTGCAAACAACTCCTCTTGAGAACTCACCCTCGCAGGTAACACCAGCCGAGCCACCCATTCCAAGCCCGATCGGCCAGATCCGCTCTCTACAAGCCAAGCAGTCTCGGCAGCCAAAGCGAAATGGCCGGTACGTAGACAATCAGCAGAAGACCGACAACCATCGCCACGAACAAAGGCAGAAGGGGTCGAACGACCGCCGCGATCGAGGTCTTACCCACGCTACAGCCTATAAACAAGCAGGTGCCGACCGGAGGCGTACAGAGTCCAATGCAAAGATTGGCGATCAGCAGGATTCCGAAATGCGTGGGATCCATGCCAAGCCCCATCACCGCAGGCAGGAAAATAGGAGTGAAGATCAAGACCGCCGGAGTCATGTCCATAAAGGTGCCAACCGCGAGCAGCAGCACATTGATGATAAGCAAAGTTATAAGCGGGTTTTCCGAAACCGCCAACAAGGCCGCGCTCACCTGCTGAGGCACTTGTTCGTGAGCCAAGGCCCAGCTCATCGCCTGACTCGCCCCGATCAGGATCATGACGATCGAAGTCGTCTTGGCGGAGCGAAGCAAAATTCCCGGCAAGTCGGCAATCGAAACCTCCCGATATATCACCAGGCTTAGAAGCAAGGCATACGCCACCGCCACTGCAGATGCTTCGGTAGCGGAAAAAACGCCGCCCAAAATTCCTCCAAGTACGATGAATATAAGCAGCAAGCTCGGAAACGCCTTCGCCCCCGCAGCAAGCGCTCCGGAGAAGGGCGTTGCGCTTTCCGTCTGCCCCACTCCCTCTTTCAAGCTGACCAGCCAACTCGCCGCCATGATCAAGCCGCCAATCAGCATCCCCGGCAAAATGCCCGCCATGAACAAGGCCGCCACCGATACGTTGCCCGCCACCACGGCGTAGACGATCATCACATTGCTCGGCGGAATAAGCAGCCCAGTCGTCGCCGAAGTCGTAGTAAGCGCCACCGCAAACTCGCGCTTGTAGCCCTTGCGCTCCATTTCCGGGATTATGAAGCCGCCAATAGAAGACACCGCAGCGGCAGCCGAACCGGATACGGCTCCGAACAACATGCAAGTCGTCGTATTCACATAGGCAAGACCGCCTCGGAAACGGCCCATCACCGCGCCAGCGAAGTCCATCAGCCGCCGCGCCATGCCGCCCCTTCCCATCAATTCGCCCGCGAGGATGAAGAACGGAATCGC
This sequence comes from Pelagicoccus sp., assembly GCA_028284635.1. Taxonomy (GTDB): domain Bacteria; phylum Verrucomicrobiota; class Verrucomicrobiia; order Opitutales; family Opitutaceae; genus Pelagicoccus. Next base: position 48,163 of record JANQRJ010000082.1, on the reverse strand, counting down.
CAGCAATGGAAAGCTATTGATGCCCGTCGTCATGCGCTGGGCCACAATATAGCTCGTAGGCACGTCTCCCAAAGAAAATATAGTAGCCATCGTCGCGACGGACAGGCAAATGGCAATCGGCGCATTCAAAACCAGAAGACCGAAAAAAACCACGACCAGAATGAGCAAAGTGGAGTCCATAAATCTAGATCCTACGATTCGGGCTAACCAATTTTTCCTACCGCGAATAGCCGCGAATTCACACTAATATACCGGAAATTTTCACAGATAGAACATTCGCTATTTGCATATTCGCTCTGCGGTACGTCGCAAGCGACGACCCTACAAAGAGTTGCCATGTAGGGCCTTCGCTTGCGAAGCGCCGCGGTTGTTCGATTTATGAGTAAGTCTGGTATAACTACAAAGCTCATATTCCATTCGCGATCATTTGCGGCCATTCGCGGTTGAAACAACCCGCTCGCCCCGTTCGCTGCGCCTGGCAAACAGATCGTAGATATGTTCGAACGAGAAGAGCGTGAAGAAGACCCCGCTCAGAGGCGCTGCCAAATACAGGTAGCCAACCTTCCAACCCAGAGCCGGACTAAGCTGCTCGGCCTGCAAAGTTCGCGAGACCAGAATCCAACCGCCCACCAACAGGACTCCGACCGAGAAAAGCAAGGCTACGCCCTCCACGAAAAGAGCGGCGAGCCAACGGGCCGCCGGGTCCAGTTTTCCCACAAAGTAGTCCACCCCCAAATGCCCCTTCTCCTCGAAGGTCAAGGCCGCGCCCAAAAGCGAGATCCATACCAGCAGGTAAGTCGCGAGCTCCTCCGTCCAGCGACTCTGAGCGCCCAAAATGTAGCGCGAAAAAACGCCCCAAAGCACGTCGAGCACCAGCGCCGCAAAGGCGCAGATGAGAAAAAGACGCAACGCCGCCACCGAAAAGCCGCGCAACGATCGCAGCGCCGACTTCATCGCTCCTCCCTCAAGTCCTTGACCCGTTGGATGAGCGGAGCGACCGGGCCGTCATCAAAAGTTCGATACATCGACTGGACCGCCTCTTGAAAAGGCCGCTTGTCTGGATGGTATATCGTAACGCCATTCTCTTCCAGACTCGCCATGCAATCCGCCACGTAAGCCTCCCAGACTTCGCGTTGATATGCCACCGAATCGTCCGTCGCCTGCTGGATCCACTGCTGGATCTGCGGGGAGAGGCCCTGCCAAACCGTTTCGCTTATGACAAGCATGTCCGGGATGCGGGTATGTTCGTCCAAGCTGTAGTGCTTAGCCACCTCCCAGTGCCGACTGTCGAAAACGCTGGGAGGATTGTTCTCGGCGCCATCCACCATGCCTTGCTGGAGACCGGTATACAATTCTCCGAAAGGCATCGGCGTGGGGGAACCGCCCATCGTCTCGATCATATTCATAGCGGTCTCGCTACGCATGGTCCGGATCTTCTTGCCGCTCAAATCGTCCGGAGTCAGCACCGGCCTGTCTACCGTGTAGAAGCTGCGCGCTCCCGCATCGTAGTAGCATAGCCCCCTGATATTCACCCGACTCCCCAAGGCCAATAGCTCCTGCCCGAGGTCGCTCTCCAAGACTCGCCAGAAATGCTCGTCGTCGTCGAAAAGGTAAGGCACGCCAAAAACCGCCATTTCCGGGAGAAAACCCTCCATAGCCGCTGTCGACGTCTTCACCATAGCCAGGGCGCCACGCTGAAGCTGCTCGATCGTCTCCGTCTCGGAGCCGAGCTGGCCGCTGGGAAAAATCTGCACCTCGACCGTGCCTCCCGAAAGCTCCGCGACCCGATCCGCCATGAACGCCATGCCCTTGTGCACCGGAGCTGCCGGAGGGAGCGCGTGGGCCAGTTTGAGCACCGTTTTCGCTTCCCCGCCCCCAGAGTCGCCCCGAGAAAGCCAAGAGAAAACTCCAGCCGTGAACAATGCCCCGAACACGATGCCAAGCGCCAGGAACGATAGTACTTTTCTATCCATTTTCCGTTCGATCAATTCCCACCGCCGCCATCTCCAGCGATTTGCTCGCTGTCGTCAAGCGTGACCGGTCGACCATTGATGATTACGTATTCAAGCTTTACGTCGTCGCCCGGTCGCACGCGAAGCGGTCGCTTGGCCTCCTCGATGACGATGTTGCGCAGCACGACGTTCTGCAGAGGCGATTCCTCGTGCCCCTCTGCCCAGATGCCAAGATTCGAAGCTCGTCGACACGTGACATCCTCCACCAGGAAATTCTTGAAAGTCGGCGGAAAAATGTCGCCCCGCCAGCTGTGGTAATTCGTCATGAAGCGAACCAGCGACACCGAAGCCGTATCCACGGTTATGTTACGCACGATCACGTTTTCGATGACGCCGCCACGATCGAGGTTGCTCTTGAAGTAGAGGAGGTTTCTTCCCTCCCCCACCCGGCAGTTTTCCACAAAGACGTTGCGAACGCCGCCCGACATCTCGCTGCCGATCGCAACCCCGTTATGCACGCGTTCCAGAAAGCAGTTGCGGACAACGATATTCTCCGAGGGGACGCCAATGAAACGACCATCGCGATCCCGACCAGACTTTATAGCCACCGCATCGTCGCCCGTGCGAAAGGTCGAGTCCTCGATCAATACATAGGAACAGGAATCCGGGTCCACGCCATCGTTATTCAGACGAAGACTGTCCACCAATATATCGCGCACCACCACATGACGGCTAAAAACAGGATGAATCACCCAAAAGGGAGAGTCCACAAACGTCGGGCCCTCTATCAAGACATTCGTACAGCCGTATGCCATGAAGAGGCTCGGCCGCAGCCAATGGCCGCCACCGAAGACGCGGTTGTGAACCGGAACGCCACGGCCACCCATCTCTCTCAAATTGCGCTGGTCCTCCTTTTGCCGCGGACGCCATTGGCCAAAGGTTTCTGCGGCGTTCCCATCCACGACCCCTTTTCCAGTGAGAGCGATGTGAGTCGCGTGATACGCGTAGATAAACGGCGAGTGCCCATAGGCAAGAGTGCCTTCCCAGCGCATCAGCACCGGCGGAAGGAAATCCTCCGGAATCGCGCTGAACCTCAAACGAGCCCCCTCGCTCAGATGCAGATTGACGTGGCTCTTCAAGACCACCGGGCCACGCAAATAGTATATACCGTCTGGCACGAGCACGCGACCTCCACCCGCCTCACTGCAAACATCGATCGCCTCCTGCAAAGCAGGCAAATCGTTCGTCTCGCCATCTCCAACCGCGCCAAACGCCGCTATATCGAAGTCGCGATCCGGAAAGCTCGGTTCCACGATAGCCGCCACGATCGTTTCCGCGGTCACCGAAGCGTCAACGGCAGCATGAGTCGACGGCAGCAATGCGAACAAAAACAGCGTAGAAAGAAACAAGCGATCAAAGGGCGAACTCATAAGAATGGGGCAACTGACGCCAGTAGCTCCTACCAGCTTTCGCAAGTCGAGCTTTTACTAGAACTGTTGAATAGGGCTCCGCAAAACGCCAGAGTAGTTTGACCCGAAATTCGGACGAAAGTAGTGTTTCGCTTCCCAAGCAGTTTCGCGCTGCGCCTCGCCAATCGTAAAATCAACTCAACAGTTATAAATACAGAGCTGTTTTCGTCGTACTTCGTGAAGCTAAGCTAACTAAAGTCAACTCACGCCCCCCCGTTCTCGAACCCTTCAGGAACTTGTCGAACGCTCCAACACCCCAGAACGGCGGAGCCAGAAAATCCCAAACTGGACCACAGATAACCAGAACTACCCGATGAAAAAAACACACACCTTGGGATACCCGCATATCCGAGTATTCCTATCCTTAGTTTGCGCCTTCTCGGCAGCCTTCAACCTAACCGCGCAGGACGATGACGACCAACTCCACGAACTCGAAGCCTTCATCGTGCGCCCCATCGAAAGCGGCACTGAAGCCGAGCTAGCCGCCCAACGCGCCTCCGGCACCTTCTCCACGATCGTCTCCGAAGAGACGCTCGGTTACCTGCCCGACCAAAGCGTCGGCGAAGCCCTCTCTCGACTAGCTGGAATCTCCATCACCAAGGACCGCGGCGAGGCTCAGAACATCACCATCCGAGGCGCCGCCTCGCGGCTCAACGCCGTCACCCTCAATGGCGACCGCATCCCCTCTCCCGACGACGCGGCGGAAGACGATATCAGAGGTGAACGCCGGGCCAATCTCCAATCCGTGCCGGCTACTCTGATCAGCGGCATCGAGGTAACCAAGGCCGTCCGCCCCGACCAGGACGCCGACTCCATCGGCGGAATCGTCGAGCTGAAGACCAAGAGAGCCACCGATCTCGACGGCCCCCTCTTCAATTCCCAAGTCCGCTACGGCTACAACCAGCTCCCAAGCGAGGATCTCAAGTCATTCGAATTCACCTACGGAAATCGCTTTGGACAAGACGGCGAGTTCGGCTACATCGTCAGCGCCTCTTGGGAGGAAAATAACCGAGGCTCCGAGGAACTCCAATACTCCTGGGACGACATAGACGAGCTACGAGCCCTCGATCCTGACGACGATGACATCGACCTTGGCGGAGACATGTGGGTCGTAGAAGACGCGGACATCATCTGGCGCGATATCAAGCGTACCCGTCAGGGCGTAAACCTCGCCTTCGACTGGAAAGCCTCCGAAACCGCCTCCTTCCGTCTCGGCGGCTTCTTCAACGAATTCAATGACCAAGGCCTCCGCCGCAGACTTCAGATACGGCACGGCAGCAGCAGCGACTTCGTGGAAGGCACCACCTTCTTCGACAACGGCATCGTCGAGCACGCGGAAGTGGACGGTGGCCGCGTACGCCACCGCATCCGTAGTGGCCAGAAGGATACCACCACCTACAACCTCCACTTCGAAGGCGAGCACATCTTCGCCGACTGGAACGTGAAATACCGAGCCTCCTTCACCTCCTCCGAGTGGGAGCTCAACCGTACCCGCACCCGCTGGGAGTTCCGCACATCCGACGGCGGCGACGATCTCGACGACGAGGACGGCATCGTCGATCTGCGCTACGACAATGTAGGCGACGTCTTCAACTTCGAGAATCCCACCGGCTGGGTTCGCGATGCAAGCGTAGCGGAATTCGGAAACCGAGGCGACTACCAGAGACGCGAGGGCGACCTCTCTGTAGACGAGATCTGGTCCTACTCCATCGACTTCGAACGCTTCTTCACTCTGGGCAACGGCGAGCTGCGCGTGAAAACCGGATACAAGGCCCGCATGAACGACCGCGACATCGACAACCGCCTCACCGTTTTTGAACGACCAGACGGAAGTCCAGACCTATTCATGTCCGAGTTCCTCGGAGCCAACCAACGCACGCCCGTCGATCCCTTCGGTATCGACAACGGCCCCTGGCCCGAGCAAGCGCTTTTCGACCAGTTCTTCCTCGACAACCCTAGCCTCTTCGAAGTCGACGAGACCAATAGGGGCAGAGACTACACCACCGACGAGGATATCGACGCCTTCTACCTCATGGGCACCTACACCGAAGGCCCGTTCCGCCTAATCGCCGGAGCCCGCTACGAGGACACTTCGAACGTCAGCACCGGCTTCGCGGTCTTCGACGGCGATGACGACGACAGAGAGCTCGTCACTGCCGAGCGCTCCTACGACAATTGGCTACCAGCCATCATCCTGCGCTACAACCTGACGGACGACGTGGTGCTCCGCGCCGCCTGGACCAACACCCTCGGCCGACCGAACTTCAACGACCTCGCCCCGACCTTCGAGGTCACCCCCGAAGTCGACGAAGCCGATGGAGACGATCCCGCCACCGCCAGCCTGGAAATCAGCGGCGGCAATCCCGACCTGCAGCCCTTCGAATCCGAAAACTTCGACCTCGGCGTCGAATACTACTTTGGCAAAACCGGCGTCATCTCCGTGGGACTCTTCCAGAAGACCATCGAGAACTTCGAGTACCTCGAGATCATCGACGAGAACGATATAGCCGTCGCGGACTTGCCCGAAGACTTGAGGCGTTTCGCTCCCGCCGGCTTCGACACGCTCGAAAGCTTCAACTACACGACCGCTCGTAACGGCGACGAATCGCGACTCGAAGGCATCGAGATTTCCTACAGACAGCAGCTCGAGTTCCTGCCCGACGGGCTAGACAACCTCGGCGTCCTCGCCAACTACACCAAAGTCGAAGGCGAGTCCGACATTACTGAAGGCATCACCCGCGACTTCCTAATCGGACAGTTCGACTATGTCTACAACGCCCAGCTTTACTACGAAGTCGATCGCTTCACCGCCCGCCTCGCCTACAACTACAACGGCGAGCTCTTCACCAGCATCGCCGCCACCATCGATGAAGGCGACATTGACGACAATCCCGAGGAAGACCTCGGCAATGACTCGGAGGAAACCTGGGACTTCTCCTTCCAGTATCGACTTCCTGGAGACGAAAGCCGCTGGTCCTTCAACTTCGACGTGAAGAACGTCTTCGACCAGGTGGCAGCCCGCCGCTTCGAAGGCTCCGTCGGACCCCGTCGCATCGTGGAGCTCGAATCCGGAGGCCGTTCCTTCCTCTTCGGCGTCAACTACGAGATGTAGTTCATTTCCTATAACCCAAGCAACAAGCAAGCAGCTCGGAGCATCAGCCTCCGAGCTGCTTTTTTGTGGACCAACGAGCCTCGGCAACAACACCAGCGCTCAAAGAGCTACCATGAGCTAGTCCGTTGCATTTACGAAAACGTAGCCGCTTTCGTGAGAAAGCGAAATCAGTAGGGGACCCGCGTTCTCACGAACGCGGCTACGCTAGAAATCAGCCTAGATATACCAGAAACCGTTATAAATTTTCTACTCGCGGTATGGAGCTCCATCCGTCGCTCTATTGAACTATGGAGGACTGGCGAAGTGCCAACCCTATCTTTTGCGCCTTTTGTGGCTAAATAAATAATCAACTAAAAAAGCAGATGATGCATGCTCATTGCTCCATTTTCTGGAGAGGAAATTTGAAACCGCGTACCGAGCGAAGCGACATTCGAAGACATGGACGCTAATAGACGCGAATTCGCTTACGCCATGAAGACCATTCGCGTCTATTAGCGTCCATTCGCGGTTCCTAAAAACACTTCGTTCTTGAAACGTCTGGGTTTAACTCCCCCAGCGAGCCAATCCCCAAACCGCCAGCATCGTCGCCAGGGCGATCGCGCAGGCCACCGCGAAACCCAGAACATCTACCCGATAGCGACCCCAACTGAAGGACCGACGGCCACGCGCGATATCAAGCAGGTCGACTAGCAGCAGCCCGTCCTCAGTCTCTACCTGGTCGGCATCCAATCTCGGATCGCGCCTTTTCCCCACCGACTGCCCTTCCAGCATCACCTCGACTCCCGCCGCCCGCAAACGCTCCTCCTTGCCCACAGGAGTGTCGAGCAGGAGATAAAACGCGTCCAGCTTCTCCTTAGCCTCGGGACGAGTGATCAAGCTTACCAAGATGCAGACCGCGAACCCGACCGGCACGTAAAGCGTGACCTGAGCGGCAAAAGACCACTCCAGCACCCACCCCGTATAGGAGCCGCATGCGAACATCGCCAAAGCGCTAGCCAAAGCCCCCCAGTGGTTGGTTCGCTTCCACATAACCCCAAGCCAGAACGCGACACCCATGTAGGCAGTGATCTTCCAAGCCTCTTTGATTCCATGTATCACGCTGGGAAACCCATAGGCGAAAATCAGGCCGCCCAACACCACGAACAAGGAAGCCCAGCGCGCCACCTTCAGCATCTTCTCGTCATCCGCTTTCCTATTGATATAGCGTTTGTAGAAATTGTTGGTATACAAAGCCGAAGCGTGAACCATGAAAGCGTCGCAGGTAGACATCACCGCAGCCGTCATCGCCGCAAGCATCAGACCGACGAAGCCGACCGGCAAAAGCTCTCGCGAAATAAGGCCGAAGGTCAGCTCCCGCTCCTCGGCGCTCAGACCGGGAATGATAAACGCGGCAAACACCCCGGTAAACGCCCAGCCCGCAGTCGCGAAACGCTTGAGAAAATTCCCATAGGTCCAGCCCGAACGACAAGCCAGTTCCGTCTTCCCCGAGCCTCCAATCGCCATATGGTGTGGCAGCACGACCACATGCACTAGGCCATTGACCACCGCCGCTATGATAAACCAGATCGTCACCTCGCTCGGCGCGACCAGCGAAAACATGTACTCCGGCAAACCCTCATGCATTGCCGCCATGCCACCCGCTTCCTTGATGGCGAACGGGATCAGCATAAAGGAGAGGACGAGAATCAGAATCCCCTGGATGAGGTCCGTATAGACCGCCGCCACGATTCCACCCGCCAAACCATAGGAAACGAAAAGCGCAGTCGCTACAAGGATGACCACGTCCTCGCGAAGGGCCCCGCCAGTCAACCCTTCGACGGTGACAGCTGTTCCCTTGAGCATCACGCCCATATTCATGGCAAAGTAAAGCAAGGCAACCACCGTGTACAATATAGACACCTGACTGCCGAAACGCTGCTGAAAGAAGTCCGCCATCGTGACATAACGCAAGCGACGATAAATCGGAGCGATGATCCAGAAGAACGGCGTGGCGAACATATACACCCACTGATACCAGATGCCCGCGATTCCGTTCGTGTAAGCAGCGCCCGAGACCGATACCGGCTGGTCGGTGTGAGTTCCTACCCCAAACGACTGAGCGATCATCATCACCTTGCCGAAGCCTCGACCGCCCATGAAATAGTCGCCCGAAGACTTTATCTTCTTCACGGTCCAAAGGCCCAAGACAGTCGTGCCAACGAAATAGGCGGCCAACACGACCCAATCTAAAATGGTTAGTCCTAGCATAATCGAGATCTTCTACAAAGAGCTTCGCAAACCGCGAATGAACGCAAATAGACGCGAATCAAATTCTCTTCTCTACACGAAATTCGCGTCTATTTGCGTTCATGTCTTCGAGTTTCGCTTCGCTCGGTACGCGGTTGAAAAACAAAAAGACCTTACTCCAGTCCCTCCTCTACTTCCAGAAGATTGACTGTATAGTTGATGAGTAGATTGTCCTCTACTATCTCGCCATCCTTTACTGCTACAGCTCTCAGCTTGTTAATGCCTTCCTTCAGCTGAGTCGACCAAAGCCACTCATGCCAACCAGGTTGGCGGGTCTGTCTGCCTAGCGAATTGCCGTTTAGAAACAGCTCGACCGCATCGCCGTTGGAGAAGACCTCGAGCGTCTTGGTTTCGCCAATACGGCCCGTCCGGTTCACCCAAGTGTGGGAAACGATATACGCCATCAGCTTCTCTGCCCACTGGCTTTGGTAGAAGTAGTAGACGTCCTTCGGGCGACGATCGAAGTCGGCTAGACCCTTCTGGTTGATTCCCGGGATGTTTCCACCCTTCTCTTCCGATCCGAAGTCGAACATGTTCCAAACCGTCGAACCGCCGACCCAAGGCCGCTCCATCAGGGCCTTCCAGTGAGCCTTGTGAAAGGCCGTTCCCCAAGTCTCCGTGAAGTCCGATTGGCTAGGATTCTCCAAATGGTAACCACGCTTGATGCCCGCTCCATACTCGCTGATGAATATAACCGCTTCCGGCTCCACTTCCCTCTGGGCGTCAAGCCATTCTCCGAAACCTTCGAAATCGTCGTAGTACCAGCCAAAGTAGCGGTTCCAGCCACGGATATCGGAATGGTCGAAAATATCGGTTCCCCGAGCGGCGAACTGGGCCTGGGCCGTCACGCGACTCGGATCCAGCTCCTTCGCCAAAGCGTTCAGATCCCTACATAGATCAACCGTCCAGAAAAGCTCCTCGTCCAGCTGGCGGCGAATCGTTTCGTTCATCAGACCCCAGACCACAATCGACGGGTGGTTATAGTGCTGCTCGATCATGTCCCGCAGCATGTTCTTCGCTGTCGCCGCGAAGGCCTCCGTGCCCACGCCGGTCACGACCGGGATCTCTTCCCAAACCAGCAGACCAAGCTCGTCGCAGGCCTCCAGAACAGCTGGATCCTGGGGATAGTGGGCCAGGCGCACGAAGTTCGCCCCCATCGCCTTGATCAGCTCTATATCCTCGCGATGCAGACGATTCGGCACCGCAAAGCCGTAGCCCGCACGGTCCTGGTGGCGATTGACCCCCTGCACCTTGAGCGGTGAACCATTCAATATAAAGCCGCGGTTCGGATCGAAGCGAAACCAGCGCAAGCCGAATCTCTGCTGTCGCTGATCGACTATTTCATCCTTCAGTTTGAGAGCCAACTCCACAGTATAAAGGTTCGGTGAGGCAGGCGACCAAAGAGCAGGGTTGGGAAGCGAAAGCCCATTCAAATCGACACTCGTCTCGCTGCCCCCCGCCAGGACGAAGGCGGCGCTAGACCTTCCCATCGCTTTGCCATCGGGACCTTTGAAGATCGCTTCCAGAGAACCTTCGGCCGCTTCGGAATGATCGTTGCGAACCGTAGTTCGCACCGCCACTTGAGCGGATTCCTGGGACACATTCGGCGTATCGACGAATACCTTACTGAGGTGCAGAGGATCGGTCACCACTAGCCAAGCATCGCGATAAAGCCCGCCGTACATCGTGTAGTCCGCTCGATGCGGCGGGATGTCGAAATGGTAGCTGTTGTCCACCTCCACTACCAGCTCGTTGGCAGCGTCGAGATTCAAATGAGGAGTGAGATCGAAGGAAAAAGCCGAATAGCCGCCAACGTATTCGCCGAGGAAAACGTCGTTGCACCAAACTCGCGTCCGCTGCAGAGCTCCTTCGAAAAGAACCTCCACCCGTCGGCCCTCCCAATCTCTAGAGGCTTCTATATCGAGACGATAGGTTCCCAGGCCTCGGTAGTAGTAGTCCATCGCCACGACGTGGTCCGGAGCCTCAAGACGGTCAAAAGCGTCCTCAACGTTCCAGGAGTGCGGAAGCTTAACCGACTCCCAGTCGGACGATTTCGCTGCATCCTCAACACTGCCGCGGACGAAACTCCAGCCCTCGTTCAGCGATAGCCGCTGACGCACAGAGTCGGCATCCAAGGAGGCTGACGCAAAAAAGGATATAGCGACTGCAATGCGAAGTCTGGAAATCATGGTCGAAAAGGAGGTTGATCGAGAAAGAAACGGAGCAGGCGCGCTTCGCCTTCCTTCATCTCAATAGTCAATTCGATGGGCTCGCCAAATACCGGCCCATCCAAACGGAAGTCCACCGGGCCGCTTTTATCGGCAACCACGATAGCAACCGCCTCGCGCTCGCGCATCATGGCAAGCGAGAAGGACGAGCAAGTGAGATATGGCGTGAGATCAGTGGGGTAGGAACTCACACGCCAAACCGATTGGCGAGCCCGAGAATGGCCAGAGAAGACAATCCCCTGCCAGAAGAAGAAATTGAAACGCTCGCCATCGAATTCCACATCGCGAACCGCAATCCAATCCCAATCCAGTGGGATAGTAGGGTTGACGTGGATACGATCACGATCATCAACCGCAAATCGTACGAAGTCGCTCCACGGAGCAACGCCATCTTCATCCGATTGGTATCCCGGACCGACTAGATAGGGAGCAGCAGACAGAGACGAACTGCAAACAGCGAAGGCCACAAACAGTGATTTCAATATGTGACAAAATTTCATTTTTATATACTATATTGAGGGCTTTCCTAACCGCGAATGGACGCGAATACACACGAATCAAAGCTTCAAATGAGGAATCATTCGTGTTTATTAGCGTCCATTCGCGGTTAGGAACTCACACAGACGTTTCCGACTCCTTACGATAAGTGGATTCGATCCTATCGTAAAAGGCTTTCAGAACATGGAACGCCTTTTTCTTTCTCCCATCCGGAGCAAGCAGTCCCTTTCTGTTCCAGTGGTCTTGCACGCCGCTCAGGTTGCGACGCGGGGAACGGAAGTCTTGCAAAATCCAGGGTGAACACCCGCGGAAATTCGATACCTTTTCCAACATGGCAAGCTGCTGCTCGTAAACCCAGGCTTGGTACTCTTCAGTCCACACCTCTTCCTTCGGTCCATGCCGTCCAGCCAGGGCCCCCGCCCCGAATTCGCTGATGAAAAACGGCTTGTCCGGATCGAGATCCCACGAAACCACAGCGCAGTCGTCAGGCATCCCGTAGTACCATCCCAAATACTGATTGCAGCTCATCAAGTCGCTCTCGTGGACAAAAGGGTCCTGAAGCGAAAGAACGCGTTTGTCCTCGGACTGGGTCCTGTCCAAAGCCGCGCTGACCAGCCGGTGGGAGTCCAGTTTCCTGACCGTCGACTTCAGCTTGCCCAGAAAAGCCAAGCGGCTCTCCGTCACTGGCGTTTCGTTGGCCACGGACCAGACGATCACCGAAGCTCGATTGCGGTCCCGGTGAACCACCGAGCGAAGCTGACTCAAGGCGGATTCATAGGCGACGGGATTCTCGTAGTCGATTCCCCAATACACAGGGATCTCCTCCCAGACAAGAAGTCCCATCTCGTCCGCCAAACGTAGCATGTGCTCGTTGTGCGGATAGTGAGCCAGGCGCACGAAGTTGCAATTGAGCTCGACAGCTTGCTTCAACAAGGTCTGAGCATCCGCTCGACTATGAGCGCGGCGCGGCACGCTTGCCACTTCCTCGTGGATGGAAATGCCGCGCAGAAATATAGGCTCGTCATTCAAGAGGACGTCCGCGCCTCGCGTCTCGATTGTCCGAAAGCCGATAAGATCCTGTACCTGATCCTCTCCTGCAGTAAAACGAACTTCATACAGTTTTGGGGTTTCCGGCGACCAGCGCTGCGCTTTGCTCAGGGAAACCTCGGTTCGCGCGTATCCATTTTCATCGGCAAACGCTTTGGCATCGATTCCCAGAGCCGGAATTTCAATTCCTAGCTCCACGCCTTCCTCAGCCCCGTCGAGCCAGAATTCCGCCAGCCCTATATCTCCTTTCCCCGGCTGCAGCTGGAAATGATAGTCGCGCAAATAGCAGGCTGGCGTCTCGAATAGATACACGTCACGCGTGATACCTCCATAGTTCCACCAATCGGTCGCCATTCCAGGCACCGTATTCTTCTCCCGACGGTTGTTGACTCGGACGATCAGACTGTTTGCGCCCCCATGCAAAAAACGGGTTATCTCGAACTCGAAAGGATCGAAACCCCCAGTGTGCCTGCCCAACGACTCGCCATTTATATAGACATCCGTCTCGTAGTTGGCTGCCTCAAAGCGAAGAAAGAGACGCTTTCCTTCTCGCAGCTCGTATTCGAAATCCCGATGAAGCCAGACAGAGCCCTCATAGTAACGCAGTTCTTCGACTTGATGAAACCAGTCGCCAGGCACTTGCATCTTGGGAGCCACCCGAAAGTCGTACTCGATGCGATCCCAGGCATTCACCGGCCTGGCGTCTTCGAAGAACGTTCTGTCAGATGGGTGAAACGCTTCATCGAAGGGCCGCCAATCGCGGTGGTTTCGATAGCCAGTCTCGTAAGGGTCCACGATATAGCCCCAGGCTCCATTCAACGAGAATCGTGGCCGATAGTAGGCATTCTGAGCATGCGGGGTATCTGAAAAGGAATCGCTCATCGCGGCACCTGATACACAGAGGTCATTGTCGGGTCTGGACAACGAGGCAGGGAACTATAATTGTATAGTAGTCGTCGCCATTCTCTACACCCCCAAATATCCACGACCCCCAACAACCTATGGCCCATAGAGTTACCCTTCGTGAAATCGCCGCGAAATCCGGCTACCATTTCACCACGGTATCGCTCGCTCTACGCAAGCATTCCAGCATCCCTGCCTCGACGCAGGAAAAGATTCTAAAAGTAGCGAACTCCCTTGGCTACAAGCCCGATCCCGTGCTTTCCGCCCTGGTCGCCTACCGTCACGAAAAGCGCCCGCCCGCCTTTGCTGGAACGCTTGTATGGCTGGAGAACTATACCGCCGACTACGACTGGCAGTCCGTTCCCCTCTTTCGCGAGTACTTCGAAGGCGCCAGCGAGCAGGCGGAAAAAAGAGGCTTCCGCATCGAGCGCTTCGATCTTCGCTCGAAAGGCATGTCCGCCCGACGAGCCCAGCAGATCCTGACCACCCGGGGCATCGGCGGCCTGCTGGTTCCTCCGCAAGTGGAGGCTCACTCCCATATCGACCTCGACTGGAATACCTTCTCCGCCATCTCCTTCGGCTATACTCTTGAGGAACCCGGACTGCACGTCGTGTCCAGCAACCACTTCCGCATGATGGTCAAACTCATGGAAGAGCTCCACGAGCGTGGCTACCAACGACCTGGACTGGTCATGCTGCGACGCTCTTCCGAGCGGGTGGAAAACAAGTGGATCGCCGCCTTCCTCGGAGAGTCCTTTCGCGAATCCGAGACACTCCCGCACCCACCTCTGCTGCTGGACACCTGGGACGCGGACGCCTTCGACAGATGGTTCGAGCAACACGAGCCCGACGTCCTCATCGCCGGCTCGAGACAGATCCCCGAACTGCTTCCGCACCTGGAAACCAGCGGCATCCGCATGCCGAAAGACGTCGGCTTCGCCGACCACAATCTCAGCGACGAGGACACGGAACTCGCCGGCATGAAGCAAAATCCACGACTCGTCGGCAAGGCAGCCATCTCTGTACTGGCCGGCCTGATACAGCGAAACGAAAAAGGGCCGCCTGCCAGCCCCACCCACACGCTCGTCGACGGCTTCTGGTTCGACGCTCCAACCGTCAGACCTAGAAAGAAGCGAAATAAAAACGGGAAATAGGCCGCATTCAACAATTCGAATGCCATGAGATTCGTGAAAATGCCGCCTACAATCCTAAGCTCTCGCTCCTAATTCGCATGAAGCAAACCCAATCCCGCTACCCCACCCCTTACGACAGACGATCCTTCCTCGGAACCGCAGCCCGGGCCAGTCTCCTGGGCATCGCCGGAACAGCCGCTTTGCGCTCCGAAGAAACTAAGACCAACAAGCTGCTCGCCGCAAACTCAGGCCAAAGCCGCATCCGCGAAGCGCGAGCCTACGCCGTAGACCGCGCCATCTACGCTCAAGTCGTCGACGAAAACGGCGTCAGCGGCTGGGGCGAATGCGGACACTCCGGCGGCTCTCTCGTGGCCCGCGTCGTAAACGACAAGCTCAAGAAGCTTGTCGTCGGCCAAGACGTCTTCGCCGCCGAGCCCGTCTGGTCCCGCATGTTTCACGAAGTCGACGAACTCGGCCCCGGCGGCCTTGCGTCCCAAGCCATCGCCGGAGTCGACTGCGCCCTCTGGGATCTGCGCGGCAAGCTCCTCGACCTGCCCGTCTACAAGCTCATCGGAGGCAAGTACCGCGATCGATTCCCGCTCTACGGCTCCTTCAGCCGCAGCAAAGGCGGAGGCGAGTACCGCACCCCAGAGGAGTGTGCGGCCTACGCCGCCGAGCTGGTCGGAGAAGGCTTCCGCGCCATCAAGCTCCGCCTCGGCATCCGCGAGGAAAACCAGGATCCGGCCGACGATCCCGCCCTCCCCTGCGCTCGAGCCGTTCGCCAGGCCATTGGCGACGACGTCGAACTCTACGTCGACGCCAACAACGGCTACTCCCCCATGCGAGCCATCATGATCGGCCGCCAGCTCATGGAGGAGTGCAACGTCACCGTCTTCGAAGAACCTGTCGCCGCGCTCAACTACCATTCGCTCTCCAGGGTCTGCGAGGCCCTTCCCATGTTCATCGCCTGCGGAGAGCACGAATACACCAAAGGCGACTTCCGCGACCTCATCCTGCAAGGCCGCTGCCACATCCTAAACCCCGATGTCAGCAAGGTAGCCGGCCTCACCGAAGCCAAGAAAGTAGCCGCCCTCGCCGAAGCCTTCGATCTTCCTATCTCCGTCCACAACGCCAGACCCACCCTTCTAACAGCGGCCCACTTCCACTACGTCGCATCCTGCCAAGGCGCCCACCGCCCGCAGGAGCATCCCGGAAGCCGCCGCCTAAGCGAGCTCTGGAAGTACTTCGAAAACAAGATCAAGGTCGAAGACGGCTACGGCTACGTCCCCGAAGCCCCCGGTCTAGGCCTCGTCGTCAACGAAAAGGCCATCAAGGACGCCGCCCGCTAACCCCAAACAATCTTCATCTGCTTCTTCATCATCTTCTTCTTCCAAAAATATATTAGAAGAAGATGATGAAGATTTAATATTGAAACTCGACCACATCGCTCTAGGCCACGTGGACAAATCGTCAGGATTCGCATCCGCGAATGCAGGTCGATTTCATCGAAAAGATTTAGTAGCTTTGACCTCATGCCGCGAAGCGGCACCTATTCGGCCACAGGCCGACCTGACAATGCTCCATCGAAACAATAACCTTCTTCACGACAATCGCCCCCAATAAATCTTCATCTGCTTCCAAGTCTATATTTTAGAAGAAGATGAAGAAGTAGAAGAAGATGAAGATGATTAGCCCCAGACTAGCGGCAGCAGAATCCGGGTCGCCGCGAAGATCCACGCCACGGCAAGCAGATTTAGGAAAAAGCCGACCTTCGCCATCTCCCAGATCGTCACCCGCCCACTCGAGAAAACCACCGCGTTCGGCGGAGTCGCCACCGGCATCATAAACGCCATCGAAGCGCACAAGGTCACTGGCAACAGCAAGGCCAAAGGCTCCAGCCCCAGCCCCTCGCTCATCGCAGCCAACACCGGCAGGGCGATCGATGCAGAAGCTACATTCGAGGAAAACTCCGTTAGAAACGTCATCCCCAAGCAGGCAGTCCCCACCACAAGCGTCGGCGAAGCTCCCTCGAGGCGACTGAAAATCGAAGCCAACTCGTCCGCCAGACCGCTAGTCGAAAACCCACCGGCCAAGGCAAATCCGCCGCCGAACAGCAAGACGATCGACCAAGGCAGCTTGCCAAACGCGTCCTTGTCCAGAATCCGCTTCGAGCCCTCACTCCCTCCCGCCGGCAAAACGAACAAAAGCAGCGCCATCGCAATGGCAATCATCCCATCGTTCACCCGGCCTAGGGGCTCCCAAACCGAGGTCCAGCCCGGCAAGGTCAGCGCCCCCAGCTCCAGATCCTTGCGAAAGATCCACAAAAGCCCCGTAACCAAAAAGACGATACCCACCCGTTTCTCCGCAACGCTCATCGGCCCGATCGCCGTCGCCTTCGAGTGGGCCGCCGCGCCCGTCAAATCCACATCCGCCAGGCGCCGATAGAACAGCTTCGTCAAGACAAGCCAAACGACCGCGAAAAGACCAACCGCTACCGGAAAGCCGAACACGATCCACTGCCCGAAGCTGATTTCCCCCGTCTCCGGAAACGCGTCCCGCAGCACCCCAAGCAAGACCAAATTCGTCGGCGTGCCAATCAGCGTCGCAATGCCGCCGATCGAGCAGCCGTAAGCGATACCAAGCATACACGCCAGCGAGAGAGCCCGATCTTCCGGCTTCTCCGTCGAAATGCCCAAGCCGTCCAGCAAGGCCACTCCGATCGCCACCATCATCACAGCCGTCGCCGTATTCGAAATCCACATCGAGAGCCCCGCCGAAGCCGTCATGAACGCCAACACCAGCCGTCCCGGCCGAGGACCAAGCCACGCCAGAAGGGTCAGCGAAACCCGGCGATGCAAATTCCACCGTTCCACCGCGCCCGCGATCAGAAAGCCCCCAATGAAAAGCATCACCATCCCATTGCTGTAGCGGGAAGCCACCCCATTCATCGAATCGATCTCGAACAAGGGAAATGCGATCACCGGCACCAAGGCCGTCGCCGCCAGCGGCAAGGCCGAAGTCACCCACCACAAGCTCATCAGCAAAGTCGTCGCCGCCATCCCCGAAGTCGGAACTCCCCAACCCGCGCCCCGCAAGGCGAGCCAAAGGCAAAGCGCCGCAAAAGGACCGAGAAAAAGAGCAAACCAACGGCGCATAAGGGGCTTCACCATCGCAAAGTTATCAACCGAGCCAACCCGCCACAAAAGTCAAGACCCGCTCTCACTGTAGAGAGCCTGCAAACGCGCCCGCATCCCCAGACCGCTCGAGAAAAAGTCAGTCGTACCAAAGGCATATCGTTTCCGTTCACCATCCGAGCGAATTTGATGATACAACCAAACGTTTCTACAAAGACGGTCAGCCGTGTTACAAGCTCCTTCCAGTATCGTGTCACGCATGGGATATCTCTATGCGCAGCGCGGATCCTTATAATGATTTTGCCCAAAATGATTTTGCAAGACGCCCATTCAGCCATGGACTGGAGGCGGAGCAAAGTCATTGCTTCGAAAAGCGGCATTCTTCAGATCGAATACCTTCAATTCGTGACTGTTTTCGGTACGCGAAGACATGCTTTCATAGCTTCATGCCTAGCAACGGTCCGGCATCTCGAGAATCGTTGCTTGAGCTACGATACGATGCTTTTCCGACAATGGTTCTATTCGAGCTCCATATTCGTCGAGCCTGTCCAGCACTAGGCCCTGCTCGATCAAGTTTCGCTCGGACTTCACGCCTTTGTCGTCGATGCTCTCCAGAAATTCGTTCAGGGCGACTCTCATGCGCTTGAGGTCGGGAGCGAAATCCTTCTTGCCAGCCAGATTATCGACGCAATCCGGATCTTGGATACAATCGTAAAGCTCCTCCTCTGGCTTGTTTGGGCTCATCCAAAGCATTTGCTCGGGCGTCAGTTTTCGCTCGGACCAAAGATCCCTAAGTTCCTGCATGGTCTTCTGCTTCTCCATGTAGGTGACGCGCTGAGCGTAAGGTATCTCCGGGAAAAAATTCCTTATATAGAGGAAACGCTTGTCTCGCGCCGCTCGCACCCGATCGAAGGCCTCGTCCATGCGATCCCTCCCTGCGAAACAATACTCTCGAGCGGGGGATCCGAGAAAGACGTTTCCCTGAAAGCTCTCGGGCACCGGGATTCCCAGAGCGGATAGCAAGGTCGGCGCAATATCGACCCAACTTACAAGTTCGTCACTCGTCACTCCCCCTTCAAGTCTTCCAGGCCAGCGTATAATGAGCGGCATATGAATGCCCGCTTCGTAACACCAGCGTTTTTCCCGAGGCAAGCCACGACCATGGTCGGATAGATAGACGACTATCGTATTATCCTTCTCGCCGCTCTTTTCCAGAGCGTCCAAGGCCCGGGCAATTCCTTGATCCTGCACCACCAGGGAATCGTAGTGCCGGGCGATATCAGTCCTCACCTCCAGCGTGTCAGGCAAGTAGGCGGGCACCGTCACGGCGTCCGGGGGGCAGCGTTCCTCGGGCTTCAGATGTGGAGCTACCCGACTCTCCCAATTGTCCGCCCACATAGAGCTTTCGTGCGTAACGAAGAAGTTATGATACAGCAGCCAAGGCCTCCCGCTTGAGAGTCTGCCCGAAGCGAGATCTTCGAACCAGTCGTGACGATCATCGGCGAAGGACTCGGGAGGCTCGAAGTTGAAGTCCGTCTTATTCGACCAATTCACGTAGTAGCCGGCCTTTCTCAGCTCTTCGGTGAACAACGTTGGCGGATCGATCAGCGTGGAGCGCATGTGATGCGATCCAACGGAAAAGGCGTATTTCCCCATGAGCAAAGACGAACGACTCGGAGCGCAAACAGGGGCGGTCGAAAAAGCGTTTTCGTAACGAACGCCCTCGGCCGCCAAACCGTCGATAGCGGGGGTGCTAATCGCATCGTTTCCGTAGCAGCTTTGAGAACAGCCGGTGTCTTCCGCCACCAAGAGCATTACTTTAGGCTTCTTCACAATGCTCGATTGAGCAGACACTCCCGCAGCAAGCCAAACGATTTCTCAAAGCCTAGCGTCGCGTCGTGCGTGAAACGTAGCGCGTAGGTTCGATCTATGCTCTGCGGCACGGCGACGAGCACCGGCCCTACAGAGGATAATTTAACAAAGTAGAGCTAGAAGAGAGAGCGTTTCGTCATGAGTTCACCGTGGGGCTTGGGAGCCGTTGGGTCGGTTCGAAAAACGAACGCTCTGTCCAGGGCTCTAGGCTAAACCTTTTTGCCTTTGGCGAGGTAGTCGGGATCGATGTCGACGCCGAGGCCAATGCCGGCGGGGGCGGTCATTTCTCCGTCTTCGATTTCGATCTTGGAGCCGTTGCTCTGCCAGGGGAAGTCGCTGTTGATGCCCTTGTACTCCTGGAATGCTCCGGGGTTGGGACAACAAGTGGCGAAGATGCCCATGTAGAGGAAACCGAGGCCGACGCTCGAAATGTGCGGCGTGCAGTCGAGGCCGCGTTCCTCGGCCATTTTCGCTACGCGGAGGCTGCGGATGATGCCGCCGTAGTAGAAGAGATCGGGTTGAGGGATTTGGACGGCGTCGTTGTCGATCATCCACTTGAAGCGCCACTGACTGCTCTCTTGCTCGCCCCAGGCGATGGGGATATCGAGGGCTTCGGCAACGCGTTGGGTCGGTTCGAGGTAGTCGAAGGGGCAGGGCTCCTCGTAGAAGGCGAAGTTGTGGGCTTCGAGCTGCTTGCCGACTGCGATGGCCTTTTCGACATCGACGTAGCTGCTGTTGGCGTCGGCATAGAGGGTGCAGCGTTCGCCAAGGGCTTCGGCGACCAGGGGGATGAGCCTTTCAGTGCGACCGGGGATCTGGTCGTCGTCTTTCATCCGACCGCCGAGCTTGAACTTGACCGCTCTAGCGCCAATGGAGTCTACGGATGCGACGATTTTCTCGAGCGACTCTTCGGGTCCTAGGCGGCGATGATTGTTGGCTATGTAGAGAGGAATTCTTTCGCGGTATCGGCGGCCGAGAAGCTCTGCGGCGGAGACGCCCGCGACGCGACCGAGGAGGTCGAGAATGGCGAATTCGGCAGAGGCGACGGGAACCCAGAAGGACTGGCCCTGCAGCTTGTAATTGGATCGATGGAGGTAGACGCCGTCGACGAGGAAATCGATGTCGCGGGCGTCTTTGCCAGCCATGAAGGGGGCGACGATTTGGGTGAAGATGGGAAAGTTGAGCGCAATGGAAGTGTTGTGGCTGATGGCCCAACCCTCCGCTCCATTGGTAGAGCGAGCCCGTACGAACCAGTTTTTGCCGACGCGTATCAGGTCGAGGCTCTCAATCACAACGGGTTCGGGCAAGAGGTCTCGCTGGAGGAAGGGGCCATAGTTGCCAGCAGGGTCGCCTAGCGGAGCGCGTTTGGCTTTGGGGTAGGCTTGACCAGTGACAGCGAGGCCGGCAAAGGCAGCGCCTTGGGCAATGAATTTACGGCGAGATGGCATGGCTACATGTGGGTTTTAGAGTATCAGCTGGCCGAATACGTTAGCAATAGGGGGTTGGGAAGCGATGACAAACCAGATGCCGATTGCGAGGCTAGTCCGGGTGCGATTGAAAATGATGGGATTACAGCTTTTAGCAGAGGACCAAACTCTCGCGAGTTCGGCTACCTCGCGCAAACAGCGTCCGACCTCCCATCTGTCCCATGACTTTCAACCACGCCCGGTTGGTCCAGAAGCCGAAAGCAATGGCAGGCAGCGGCGCTTTTCCATTGGCCATGACAATGGCGCTAGGCGGGGTGGCTGTTTATCGCTCAGCTCAACCTGAGTTCAAGAGCCTGGAACCTTCTGACAAGCAGCTCAGGCAAAAGCCGGCTCTCCCCAACCAAACCGGTCGCCGGAAGCACGCGACCCGATTTCGACCAAGCCGAAGCTTCGACAATTTTCGCAATATCCCCACCCGGGCCCGCATGCCGGCCCGGGGAAAAGAACATCAAGCTCAGGGCGGCCGCCGACGCGTCCTCTTGGGCAAGCTCATGCAAAACCCGCTCAAGCAACGGCTCGCTAAACGCGTACTCGTCGCCATCGCGCCGCTCCATCGAGGAGGCAATCACCCGTGAAACGCGCGATCCGAGAAGCTCTTCCATCTGGCGGGCCACCAAGTCTCTGCAAGCCGCCACCTTCTCAACCGGACTCCCGTGATCGACTAGGATGATCGTAGGTCGCAACAACTGGAGCTTCGTATCCAGTTTCTGGACCAGGAGATCGACCAGGATGCGAGCTACGGCGTCATCCGCCGGATCGTCCAGGTCCACCAACGGCTTGGCCACCTCGACCGAGACCGGGCTCTCTCCGCCAAGAATCTGCTCAGTCACTCTTGGCAAGTAGTCGACGAATGCCGAGCTTGGGCCGAAAAACAGCGGAGCAACCAGAAAGCGCCGCGCCCCAGCCGCTACCTCGCGCTTGAGAAAGCGCCGCCACGTCTGAGCTGCCTCGCCACCCAACTTCTCCGCCGGGATCTTGCTCGAATGCAACAGAGACACCGGGTGGACCGGCCGACCCAGCAGCTCGCCGAAACGAGAGGCGATGCCACGGAGGCTGAAGGTCGCCTCAGGCCTGAGCGAGCCGTTGTCCAGCAAGACGATACGGTCCTTCGTGTCCAAGAGCCCAAAAAGCGAAGATTCAAAGCGCGGGGCGAGTAAATTCTTGCCGAACATAGCTCCATGCCGATAGTCGGACCAATACACAGACAACCCACCCGCCATGCTGAAAAAAACCTTCCTGATCGCCTCCGCCCTACTCATCGCCTTCGCCTTTTCCGGCTGCTCCAAAAAACCGAAGCGACCCAATCCGCTCGACACTGTCATGGGTCAAGGATCAGGCGGTTTTGGAAACGGCGGCGGAGACTTCGACCCCTTGGCTATGGGTGGGGATGCTAGCGAATTCGGCATAGAGTCCCGAAACGCGTCGGATCTCGGCGGAGACGACTGGAGAAGCCGAGCCCGCGAAGGCGTGCTGCCCATCGTGTATTTCAATTTCGACTCTTCCAGCATCGCGCCCAACGAACGCGAGAAGCTCAACCAAGCCGCCGAATACCTCACTAGCAACCCCCGCTCGAAGCTCGTCTTGGAAGGCCATTGCGACTGGCGCGGCACCGCAGAATACAACCTGGCCCTGGGCGACCGACGAGCCAAAAGCGTGCGCGACTATCTGCAAACCCTCGGCATCGCTCCCAACCGCCTGCAAACCCTTTCCCAAGGCGACCTCAAGGCAACCGAAGGCGCTAGCTCAGCCCAGATGACCCGAGAGCGTCGTGTCGAACTATTGGTCGTCGACTGAGAGCGTATTGAATAAGTCGCTTTCGAAGCAATCCGCCTCGGGGAGCGCCTGCGTCTCGCAGGCAGTTCTGGGCGTCTCGTCCAGAACATTGCAACGGGCGGACGACGCGCTCACGCGGGACGCGTGCGCACCCCCAAGAATCCCATCGCTTTAAATCACGCCCGTTCGGCATCGCATTTTCGGAAGCCCCGCTCCATTAGCGGGGCTTCTTTGCGCTACAAGCTCGTCTACAAAGCTTGGATACGAAAAAAGGTGGTCTCGATTTTCCCAAATCTTTGGCGCAAGCTCTGCTAACGAGCCGCGTATTTCACCATACCGTAACTCACGAATCGTTCGGACGGCATTGATATTTTCCAACCGATAGCTAGCTTCTCCAGACATTCGGTTGCAACGGGCCCGTCGAATTAGCGGCAGGCAACCCGGTCATTCTCAGACTCGAAAGAAGAACTAACCAATATGAAAAAAACCACCACTGTAGCCGCGAAGAAGACCGCCAAAAAAGCGGTCAAGAAAACAGCAGCCAAAAAGGCCGTCGTTAAAAAGACGGTCAAGAAAGCAGCTAAGAAGGTCGCCAAAAAAGCGGCCGCTTCCAAGAAGACCACCATCGTCGCAAACACCGACGTCGGCTTTGGCAACACCCTCTATCTGCGCGGCGACGGACCCAGCTTGTCCTGGGACTCCGGAGTCCCGATGGACTGTCAGAACGACAACAGCTGGAGCATCACCATCGAAGGCGTAAGCAAAGCCTTCGAATTCAAGCTGCTGATCAACGACGACTACTGGAGCGCCGGATACAACTTCACCGCGAAGCCCGGAAAGAGGACCAGCGTCGAGCCGGAATTCTAGAGCAAGAACCGCGAAGCGTAGCCGCGTTCGTGAGAACGCGATACCCGTAGCGCTCCTCAAATTTTCGTATCCACATCTCCCCTACTCCTAGGGTGAAATTCGTCGTGGGCGCTGCGGACGCGCTCGGATTCCACCGACGTATAGATTTGCGTCGTCGCGATATCCGCATGTCCCAGCAGCTCCTGGATCACCCGCAAGTCCGCTCCGCCCGTGAGCAAGTGGGTGGCGAAGGAGTGCCGCAGCATGTGAGGCTTCACCGGCCGTTCGATGCCTGCCCGTCTAGCATGCGTCTTGACCAGCAGCCAGACCGTCTTGCGCGAAATGGCCTGGCCACGAGAACTGAGGAACACCGCGCTACCGGTCTTCGCCTTGACGAACTGAGACCGAGCGAGTTCCAGGTAGCGCCCAAGAGTTTCCTTCGCCTTGCGACCCATTGGACAAACCCTCTCCTTCGAGCCTTTTCCGTATACCTTCAGGGCGCCCAGATCCAGATCCACTTGCTGCAAGACCAGCGAACACAGTTCCGAAACACGAAGGCCGGACGAATAGAAGAGCTCGAGAATCGCCCGGTCCCGCAAGCCAATCGGCGTAGCTTCGTCCGGAGCATCGAGCAAACGTTCCATTTCCTGGATACTAAGCGTGACCGGCGCCTTGCGATGCAGTTTAGGACCGCTAATAACTTCGGAAAAGGATCGGTCCGCACGCCCTTGCCTCTGCAGAAATTCGTCGAGAGCCCTCACCGCGCTGAGCTTGCGACACAGGCTCGCCGTGGAGTACCCACCGTCGCTGAGCTGATAGATCCAATCGGAAAGATCGACCGACGTCACCGTCTTCCAACTACGCTGCGGATCTTGCTCTAAAAGACTCGAGCAAAACTGCCGCAAGTCGCTCTCGTAGCTCGCAATCGAATTCTCGGACAACCCTCTCTCCAAAGATAGAAAAGCGAGAAACTCTTCGATGCCCTCTGCCAGATTGTCCGCCACAAGCGAGAACGCCCTCAGCAGGCTGACAAAACTACCCTATCGCCTGCGACGCGGGCCGAAGGAACGAATAGGCGCGTTGCGATTCTGAGCCGCGTTGCGAAGACGATAGGTAATGCGAGCCTTGTCCAAGTCGTAGGGGCTCATCTCCATTTTGACCAAGTCGCCTGCGGTGATCTTGATGAAGTGCTTGCGGAGCTTTCCAGAGATGTGGGCAAGAACGCGGTGGCCGTTTTCCAGCTCCACACGAAACATCGTGCCAGGGAGCACTTGGACAATCTTGCCTTCAACTTGGATTACATCATCAGCCATAAATGAGAAAGAGCGTTCCTTTCATATCCTTGCTATTAGTCAAGTGTATTCCCAATGCTGACAATCCCTGACAATCTTCATCTGCTTCTGCTTCTTCATCTTCTTCCAAGCGCCTCATTGTGGAGAAGAAGAAGCAGAAGCAGAAGCAGATGAAGATTTTGAACCATGCTAGAACCGAGCAAAACCGCCCCCGAGTGCCCTTTTCAAAAACGCTTCCCATCGCAGCTCGAACGCGGCGATCGCTTCTACATGGAGTTGGCCTACAACCAGGCCATCGACGCTTGGCAGGCCAACGAGGTGCCCATCGGAGCCGTCATCGAATACCGAGGCGACGTAGTCGGGGCCTCCCACAATCAAGTCGAAACCACCCAAGACCCAACCGCCCACGCCGAGATGCTCGCCATCACCCAAGCCAGCCGCGCCATCAAGGACTGGCGCCTAAACGAGGCCACCCTCTACGTGACCAAGGAGCCCTGCCCGATGTGCTCCGGAGCCACCATGATGTCCCGCCTCAAACGCGTCGTATTCGCCGTACCCGATCCGAAGATGGGAGGACTCGGCGGCCTCTACGACGTCAACAGCTATCCAAGCATCAACCACAGCCTGGAAGTGGAAAGCGGCGTACTGCACGACGAATGCCTCGAACTCCTCCAGGCCTTTTTCCAGCTCAAACGCGAAATGAACAAAACAAGCATTTGACAAAGAATATTCTTTCTTTAAACAAGCGTTCACACAACCCACCAACCAACCAAAACCAACACCACGAACGAACATGGCATACCAACTCCCTGACCTGGACTACGCTTACGACGCCCTGGCGCCGCACATCGACGCCCGCACCATGGAGATCCACCACTCCAAGCACCACCAGACTTACATCAACAACGTCAACGGCTTGCTAGAAGGCAGCGATCTCGCTTCCAAAAGCGTCGAGGACCTCATCTCCGATCTCGATGCCGTGCCGGAAGGCATCCGAGGAGGCGTGCGCAACAACGCCGGCGGACACGCCAATCACAGCTTCTTCTGGAAGGTCATCGGTCCGAACGGCGGCGGAGCCCCTGTCGGCAAACTCGCCGCCGCCATCGACGCGGAACTCGGCGGCTTCGACGCATTCAAGGAAGCCTTCGCCAAGGCAGGCGCCACTCGCTTTGGCAGCGGCTGGGCCTGGCTCTGCGTCAAGGACGGCAAACTCTGCGTCTGCTCCACTCCCAACCAGGACTCGCCCCTCATGGAAGGCGGCAAGCCCGTTCTCGGCCTCGACGTCTGGGAACACGCCTACTACCTCAACTACCAGAACCGCCGCCCCGACTACATCGCCGCCTTCTGGAACGTGGTAAACTGGGAAGCCGCCAACGCCAACTACGAAGCCGCTCTTTAAACAAGCTTCGTATCCGATATTTCAAGACAAGGCCGAGACCAAGCGTCTCGGCCTTTTTTGATTCTTGGTAGGGACAGACCGCCGGGCTGTCCGTGCTGCAGGAAGGCACCAGCTTCGAGCGGACGGCCCGGCGGTCCGTCCCTACCCCTTACCGAGGTGCCAGAAAGCTCGCTTGCGAAACCGAGCGACGGCCGCCGGAGAGCTGGTAGCTCTTTTGCGTGACCGTATCCATAATCCTGATCTGGCTATTGTTCGCCCGACGATGGGTATAGATGATATGCCGACCGTCGTTCAGCCACGAGGCCTCGATCGCATCGCCATTCTCCGACGTGAGAAAGCGACTTCTGCCCTCTCTCAGGTCGTAGACCGCAATCTGAAATCCCGAACTGACGGCCGCAGTGAAGGCTATCTTATTCGCATCGACCGGATTCCAGTCCGGCTCCGCGCAATAGCCGCTTATGTCGGTGCGCAAGCGGCGCATGCCGCCGCCGCTCGAAGGCACCACGAAAAGCTGGTTGCCGCCATTCTGATCCGAGGAAAAGGCGATGCGCGTGCCGTCCGGAGACCAGGTCGGAGCCGCTTCCAAGCCGTTGGACCGAGAGAGGTTGGAGAGCCTGCCAGTTGCGTCGCGAACCCAAAGGTCCGCCCCGCCTCTCCCCGTGATGATCATGGCAAGCCGAGAACCATCCGGGCTGTAGCGCGCCCCCATGTTCGTGCCCTTGAAATCCGCCACTACATCACGACGGTGGTTCACCATATCCAAACGATGGATATCCGGGAAGCCCGACTTGTAGCTCGTGTAGACGATGTAGTTGCCATCCGGAGACCAATGCGGACGCACCGCGCTGACGTTGTCCGACGTGACGCGGACCAGATCGCCGAATAGCAGATCGCTCGTGTAGACTTCCGTCGCTCCCGACTCCTCGCCTATGAAGGCCAGCTTGCCCGCGAAAAAGCCAGGCTTGCCGCTCGTCTTGAAAACCGCTCGATCCACCGCCCGGAAAACGGCATTGCGCGTCGAGCGCCCCGCCAAGGTCTCGCTGAACAGGACCTTCTCCGGCACGCCGGAAGAAATCGTCAGACTCGCCCCCGAACCGCCCAAAGGCTCCACCGAGATGGCAAACGACGCTTCGCCCATCGAATCCACCACCGCATAGCCGCCATGGATCGTGAAAGTCGACTGCAACAGCTTCAGAGTAGCAGGGTTGCTCGACCGTGGCAGCACTGGTATCGTATCACGCGAACCGCGGGTCCGAATCTCGCCACCCATGATGCCGTCCTGCGCAAAGCCGGAGCTAGACGCCGCCAAGGCAGACAGGACGAATAGAACGAGAGAAAGGCGAAAAGCAGGGAGCGATTTTTGATTCATTCAGCAAGGGCCCCAGACTTGACAGGGACATGATTGTTTCAGGTTTCTACTGAATTCAATTTCTACAGCTCCCGGTGTTGCAAGCGCAAGCGCGGGACTCGATTCTCCACTGCAAGATTCAAACAAAGACAGATCGTGAGCCTAGAGAAAATCAAAACAGCCCTCAGTACCGTCAAGTATCCAGGATTCAGTAGAGACATCGTCTCCTTCGGAATCGTGCGCAACGTGGAGTTCGAAAACGGCACCGCAAAGGTGTCCGTCGCAGTGACGACTTCCGACGCCGCAATACCCCCCGCCATCCGCGACGCGATCGAAGAAAAGCTCAAGGCGCTTCCCGAGGTCAGCGACGTGGACGTTTCCGTAGTCGTGACCGCCAACAAGAAGGCCTCAACCCAGCAGGCTTCCGCTCCCACGGAAGGGATTCCCGGCGTGAAACACGTGATCGCCGTGGCATCGGGAAAAGGCGGCGTAGGGAAGTCCACCTTCGCGGTGAACCTGGCCTGCGCCTTCGCCGAGCTGCTCAGGCCGGAGGGCAAACACGCCGGAATCATGGACTGCGATATCTACGGCCCGTCCGTGCCTCTCATGCTCGGACTCTCCGGCCGCCCCTATGTCGAAGGCGATTCGCTCCTGCCCATGGAGGGACATGGACTGAAGGTCATGTCCATGGGCTTCCTAGTCGACGAAGACACCCCCGTCGTCTGGCGCGGGCCGATGGTCATGAAGACCATCCAGCAGTTCTCCCAGAACGTGAAATGGGGAGACGTGGAAGTGCTCGTCGTCGATCTGCCCCCAGGCACCGGAGACGCCCATCTCTCGCTCGTGCAAACCATCCCCCTCTCCGGCGCAGTGCTCGTGACCACCCCGCAAATCGCCGCCACCACCGTCGCCAGGCGCGGCGCCCGCATGCTGGAAAAGACCAACGTGAGCATCCTGGGCGTAGCGGAAAACATGAGCTACCTGGAGGGTCCGGACGGCAGCAGAGTCAATATCTTCGGAGAAGGCGGCGGAGAGCAAACTGCCAAGGACCTGAAAGCGCCCTTGCTCGGCCAGATCCCGCTAGACCAGGCCATCCGCGAGGGAGGAGACCAAGGCAAGCCAATCGTGCTCGGACAACCCGATGGAAAGACAGCCGAAGTATTTAAGTCGATCGCCCAAAACATTTTGACCAGGCTTTCGAACTAGTTCATCTATGAACAAAATCTGAATACTTCTCCCAATAGAGAATTAGGGCTTCCCCTCGATCAAAAAGGATTGGCCTATTGGCGATCACCCCCAATAGTTTTCGAAACCATATCTGAACCGGCTCCGCACTCGCAAGGGTCAACACCTGAACTATGTGACAGAACCACGTTGGCGAACCTCCCCAGAGGTCCAAATCCGATGTTCGTTAGGAGCAAATGGACGAACTTCAAAGACGACGCGGCGAGAATGAAAACTATGGCACCAGAAAAATCCAAGTCGAACGACCAGCACGAGTTCGTGAAGCGATCCAGCCTCTACCAGGAGTTTCTAGCGGAACGAGAGGAAATCCTTCGACACAAATGGCTGGAATCCGAACGGCTCGGCTACGACGTCGGCTTCGAACGCGCCTTGCTCGACTGGATTCGCAAACATCGCGACAGCTGGCGAGCGGCCCGGCGACAGCCGCCCGAAAACAAAAAGTAGCCCACTTTTCCCTCTCGGGAACGCGACAAGCGAAAAGGCGACACCCCCCAAGAGGTGTCGCCTTTGTCGTAAATAGGGATCTCGAAACGCCGCTACTTGATTTCCTTGTGCAAGGTGTGGCGCTTGAGGTTCGGGTTGTACTTCTTCTTTTCGACTCGTTCTGTCACGGTCTTCTTGTTGCGGGAGGACAGGTAGCGCGATGCTGGCTTACCTTCCGCTTTGGCTTCTGTACATTCGAGAGTGATTACTTCGCGTGGCATGATGTTCTAGATTTTTTGGAATCGCAGAACGTCTCATCTCCCCCACGAAAAGCAAGGGCAAAAGTCGCTCCAGACAATCTTCGAGCGCATTTCAAAATGTCGCCTGGACTGTACCAAACTCTTGGCAGGCCTTCTCCCTGCGGTCGTGAACGAGTTCGGCTACCTCGACCGTGCAAAAGCTCGCTTCGGTAGCCGAACTCGACAGAGTTTGGTACGGCTGTCGCGACTCGGAAGGCGACACCTTGAAACGCGTCCGCAATCTTCGGACCGAAACCAGGCGCGCAAACAAAACTTCAACGTTGAAGTTTTGTTTGCGCGCGACGGAGGCGTTGCACAATCTCTTCCAGCGGCGTGCGGGCAAGCTGCCCGCGTTCCCAGAACCCAATACCCAGAACCCAGTACCCAGTCTAGAACCCAAACTACAGCGTCTTGCCGCTGAAGGAACGTTCGACGAGCGGCAGGGAGATTCCGCTGCGGAAGACGGTGACTTGGCCGGAGCTGGAGGATACCACGATGGCCATGGCGTCGGTGGCGAGCGAAATGGCGGCGGCGGCGGCGTGACGAGCGCCTAGACCGCTGGGCAGGGATTGGTCGAAATCCGGAGCGTGGATGAGACTGCCGGCGGAGACCAGCACGCCGTCGCCTTGCAGGATGAAGGCGCCGTCTAGACTGGAAAACTCCTTCACGGTCTCGTCCATGAACGGGCTGAGAATGTTGCGATCCTCCTCCTTGTATCCGAAAAACGGATTCAAAACCAAGGGTTTGGTCATAGTCTCGACCTTCTTGGTGTCGCCAAGCACGAAGAGCGTGCCCACGGGCTTGCCCTCGCGGCCTTCCACCGAAAGCTCCATGGCGATGCCGATGACGCGCTCGAGAACTTCGGGCGAAACGTCGGCAGGCATGAAATTGTCTCTCTCGGCGAGCAGAGCCTGGAACTCGTGTTTCATGTCGACCACCACGAGGGTGTCGAACTGCTCGCTGCCAGGAATGCCGCCCACGCAGCAGATCTTGTCGTTGACGGAGAAGATACCGCGAGTGACTCCGACCAGAAATGCGGATCTGAGCTGGGAGAGACGACCGTTGGAGAACGAGCGCACTTGGATTACTTCGTCGAAATGGGAGTCGTCGATATCTCCCTCTTTCGCGCGACGCGAGATGAGGACGGACTTGAAGTCGCTAAAGCTCTCGGGGAGCTCGACGGGACGGGTAAGCATGGTATCTCCAAAAACCGCGATGGAATCGCAGTTGGCGCCTTTGGCTACCCGGGTTGCCTGGCGCAGCATCAGCCGGTTGATCGAGCTTTGGCGGGTCTTGCCGGGCGATGCGAGAATGCCGCCGAATGCGGAGATGAGGCGCTCGTGCAGCTCGTCGAGAGAAGCCGACTCGAGCAGGGCTTCGACGAAAGACATGTCCTTGACCAGGCGGGCGACGGCCGCAAGCACGTTGAGGTAGTCGCGGGCGTTTTCGCCGGCGAGCATGAGCACGACGAGGTGGACCTTCTCCTGGCTCTTCAGTCCGTCGTAGGAAATGCCTTCCTTCGAGCGACCGATGGCGAAGACGTACTTGCGCCCCATCTTGACGCGCAGGTGCGGCAGGGCCACGCCGTTGCCCAAGTAGGTGGTCATGGTGTTCTCCCGCTGCATGAGACCGGGCAACAGTCGCTTGGGGTTGAGATCCGAAAAGCGGGCAGTCGCGACCTTCAGCAACTCCTTGAGAGAGCCTTCAAGGTTGTCGCTTTCCAGGTCCAGGATACGCCGGCGCGTGAAGTATCGATCGAGTCTCATTTTGGGGCGGCACGACCCCCTTTCGATCTGGTCTGTTCCGCAGACCTTACTTTTCCCACTCCAATGCGCCCTTCTTCAGTTCGTAGACCAGGCCGATCAAGAGGACGCCGAGGAAGAAGAGGATTGGGCCGAGAATAGGAAGGCCGCTCGCCACGAAATCGCGGTAGACCAGCACCCAGGGGATGAGAAAGAGGACTTCGATATCGAAAAGGATGAAGAGCATCGCAGTCACGTAGAACTTGACCGAGAAACGCGTGCTCGTCTTGCCGTCCGACTTGATGCCACACTCGTAGGCGTAGTCCTTGATCTTGTTCTTGGCGGCACGCTGGCCGAAGAGGGAACTCGCCGTGAGGATGATGCCGGCGAGACCGGCCGCGAAGGCGATCTGAATCAAAATGGGTACGAAGTCGGATACGGACATGTCAACGGACACGTTTTGTATTATACGTCCAATTTCAATCTCTTTTCCAATTTTAGCTGAATGTTGTTAATCAGCATGGGCATGAAAAAGGCGGACCTCGCTGTAGAGGCCCGCCTTGAGAGTATTGAAATTCGAACTACAGGGCTACTTGGTAGCCTGGTCGAGGATGTCGCCGAGATTCATCAAGTCGCCGCCATCCTTCATGTTTTCGTAGGTGGCGGTTTCCTGAGCGAGCTGGCCTTCGTCGTAGTTCGCAGCCTTGATGCTGAGGCCGAGGCGGCGCTCTTCGCGGTCGATCTTGATCACGCGAGCAGTGACTTCCGCCCCGATGTCTAGGACGTCCTTGATCTTCTCCACGCGGTCTTCGCTGATCTGGCTGATGTGAACGAGGCCGTCGATGTGGTCCTGCAGCTCCACGAAGGCACCGAAGGAGGTGATCTTGGAGACGTGGCCTGTCACCACATCGCCGATACGGAAGCGGCCGTCGATGTCGGCCCAAGGGTCGTCGGCAAGCTGCTTCATGCCGAGAGAGATGCGCTGGCTGTTGGTATCCACGTCGAGCACGAGGGCATCGATCTCGTCGCCCTTCTTGAGGACTTCGGAGGGGTGGTTGACCTTGCGCGTCCAAGACATGTCGGAGACGTGCACCATGCCGTCGATGCCTTCCTCGAGTTCGACGAAGGCTCCGTAGGTGGTGATGTTGCGCACCTTGCCGTGCACGTGGGCCCCGACTGGGTAGTTGTGCACCACCATGTCCCATGGGTTGGGATCGAGTTGGCGGATGCCGAGGGAGATCTTCTCGTCGTCCTTCTGGATGCCGAGCACGACCGCTTCCACGTCGTCGCCGACCTTGAGCAGTTCGCTTGGCTTGGTGATGCGCTTGGTCCAGGACATCTCGGTGACATGCACGAGGCCTTCCACGCCTTCCTCGATCTCGATGAAGGCTCCGTAGGGCACGAGGTTGACGACCTTGCCGGCAACCTTGGCGCCGACAGGGTACTTGGACTCGATGTCCTGCCAGGGGTTGGACTTGGTCTGCTTGAGACCGAGGGAGACGCGCTCCTTTTCCTTGTTGATCTCGATGATCATGACGTCGATCTCCTCGCCCTGCTTGAGCATCTCGCTCGGGTGGGAGATGCGGCCCCAGCTCATGTCGGTGATGTGCAGAAGACCGTCCATGCCGTCGAGGTCGATGAAGGCGCCGAAGTCGGTGATGTTCTTGACCACACCCTTGACGACGTCGCCTGGGTTGACGCGCTCGAGGAGATCGCGACGCTTGGAGGTGCGTTGCTCTTCGATGAGCTCGCGGCGGGAGAGAACGATGTTCTTCCGCTCGAGGTTGATCTTGAGAACCTTGTAGTCGTAAGTCTGACCGAGGTACTGGTCGAGATTCTTGGGAGGCTGCACATCGATGTGCGAGGCGGGAAGAAAGGCGTCGACGCCCATGGCGACGATGAGGCCACCCTTAACCTTGCCCTTGACTCGACCTTGCACGATCGAGCCTTCTTCACACTTGGTAATAATGTTCTCCCAGTTCTTCTTTTGCTCCGCCTTGTCGAAGGAGAGAAGGGGATTGCCCTCCTTGTCTTCCAGCTTCTCGAGGAAGACTTCGATTTCCTCCCCAATCTGAAGCTCTCCGAGATCGGAAAATTCCTGAGCGGGCACGAGGCCTTCGGACTTGCCTCCGATGTCGACAACGACCTCGTTTTGGCGGATTTCGGTTATGGTGCCCTTTATAATGGATCCTTCCTTCAGCTTGTCGAAGGAGGTCTGGGCCAGAAGTTCAGCCATTATTGAACTCATGATATGTTTGGCTCGCCTGTCGCGGACGCTTCCAAATCGCGCGGCAGTGGGCCTTTGGGTGAGCCGGAAAGCGGCTCGGGTTTGATTGTTCAACGGTCCGCTCGGAAGCGCTGCGACGGGAACGGACCAGGTTTGGTTTGTCGCAAGCGGCGAGAGATCGCACCGCTCTAGGCCCCACGCAAGCGAAAACGCGTGATGTTTTGGTAAAAGCGATGGTGGCCGCTAGTACACAACCTTGTTCAGAGGGTACTCGATGATGCCTTCGGCTCCGAGGTCCTTGAGCTTGGGGATGATGTCGCGCACCTCACATTCGGCGAGAATGACTTCCACCGCTGACCAGCCGAGATCCGAGAGGGCGTTGACAGTCGGGTTGCGCAACGCGGGCAGGATATCGAGGATCTGCTCCAGCTTTTCCTTTGGGGCGTTCAGCTTGAGACCGACTTTGTCGGCGGCGGAAAGAGCCGCCTGCAGCATCATCGCGATGTTCTCGATCTTCGCCCGCTTAGCGGAATCCGCCCAGCTGGCCTTATTGGCTATGAGCTTGGTGTTGGTCTTGAGAAGCGTCTCGACGATGCGGAGCTTGTTGGCTCGGAGAGAGTTCCCCGTTTCCGTCAGATCTACGATCGCGTCGACCATGTCGGGCACCTTCACCTCAGTCGCTCCCCAAGAAAACTCCACTTCCGCTTCAACGCCATGCTCGGCTAGAAACTTGCGGGTGAGATTGACTACCTCGGTGGCGATCCGCTTGCCCTGCAAATCCTTAACCGACTTGATCGGAGAGGCTTCCGGCACGGCTAGAACCCAGTAGGAGGGACGATTCGAGGCCCTGCTGTAAACGAGATCGCAGACCTCGACCACGTCCGAATCGTTTTCGACCACCCAGTCGTGACCGCAGAGTCCGCAATCGAAAAACCCGTGGTCAACGTAACGGCTGATTTCCTGGCTGCGCACAAAGCGGCCGTCGACTTCGCTATCGTCGATGCTTGGCTTGTAGGAGCGCGAACCTTTGCGTACGTTCCAACCTGCCTTGGCGAAGAGAGAGATGGTCGGGTCTTCCAGGCTGCCTTTGGGCAACCCGAACATTATCAGAGGCTGTTCGTTTGACACTCCAAACTGAAAAAACGCTGTCGATGTCTGCCACAAGACAAAACCTGTAACAAAAATTTTCAGCTTTTTACATTTTGTGATTTTACATTGGTCGATTCTAGGTATTGTGATCTTTGATCAACTCGTTCTATAGTCAGTATTGAACCTGACCTCATCTTCCGACTTTCCCTATAATTTAACTAGGGACTAACGATTAGTCCGCCACGAACTCCATACAAACCAACACAGCTAGTCAGTCTATGCCTACGAAACCAAAACCGCTAGTCTTGATTGTTGAGGACGAATCCGAACTCGCAAACGTCATTTCAGAACACCTCGAAGCGGCCGGCATGCAGACCCAAGTCTGCAACCGATGCGCCCTGGCAATGCGCTTTCTCAAGCACAACTTCGCCAACATCCTGCTGCTCGACCTGACTCTGCCCGATCAAAACGGTTTTGCATTCCTGGAGGACCTGAAACGCGAGGACATCAATATACCCACGATCTTCCTGACCGGCAACGATTCCGAAATCTCGAAGGTCAAGGGACTCGAGCTCGGAGCCGACGATTACGTCACCAAGCCCTTCAGCGCCCCGGAGCTCGTGGCTCGCATCCATGCCGTGCTCCGCCGAGCCGAAGTGGCCCACGACTTCAATGTCACCAAGAACGTCAAGCTTACGGACGCTCCATTCGAATTCAATACGGCCACCGTCAATCCAACCAGCATGGAGATCAGCTTCCCCGACGGCGAAATCATCACTATCGGTCGCAAGGAGATCGGCATTCTCTCCTATCTACACGAAAACCCGGAAACGATCATCACGCGCAAGAATCTCATCCATTCCGTATGGGGGATCCACGCCGACATCCGCAGCCGCTCCCTCGACCAGTACATCGTAAAGATCCGCGATCTCTTCAAACGCAAGGACGCTCCTCTCGACAACCTCAAGACCATTCACGGAATCGGCTACCAATACGAGCCTCTCGTGAAAACCTCAGAAAACGGGTAGCCAGCAATCGATTGGCTAGTGTCGTGTCACGGATGCAATATCGCAAATAGTAGCGCGGTCCCGCTCTGCGGGATCCGCGCTACATATCACGCATGACGCCATACTAAGAAAGAACGCGAAAAAGCCGCCCTGGAAATTCCAAGGCGGCTTTTTCGCGACTGCCGGCAGAAAGGTTCTCTCTCCAAGTCTAGTCCATCTCGCCCGAATTCGACGCGAGGAAATGGAAGCCATCTTCGTTTTCGAACCCCTCGGGAGCCTCAGCCACCCCTTTGAGCATCAGCGAGGAACCGACGACCATCACAAAGGCAAGAAGCAGCAAAAACACAGCGAACATAGGATCACACATCGGCGCTCCAGCCGCTCTCTTGAACCCCATGCCTTCAAGCCGTTAGACAAAAAGAGACTAGCCCTGGCTGGCAATCCCCGTACACATGGACGCCGTGCCAAACCAACAGCTCGCTCAAGTAAAAGCCTTTCTTCAAGGTTACCAAACCGATCTCTGCGAAAAGCTCGCCGAGCTGGAAACCAGCGACCACTCCTTTACCAGCGACCAATGGACCCGACCTCAAGGCGGAGGAGGAGTCTCCTGCGTTCTCGAAGGCGGCGATGTCTTCGAAAAAGTCGGCGTCAACTTCTCTCACGTCATGGGAGAACAACTACCGCCCTCCGCCACCGCCTCCCGTCCCCAGATCGCTGGACGTCCTTTCCATGCCACAGGGGTCTCCGTCGTCTCGCACCCACGCAATCCCTTCGCCCCCACCTCCCACGCCAACGTCCGTTTCTTCATAGCCCCCGCTCGAAGTCCGGACGAAAAAGACGTCTGGTGGGTCGGCGGCGGCTTCGACCTCACACCCTACTACGGCTTTCAAGAGGACTGCATCGCCTGGCACCAACAAGCCAAAGCCGCCTGCGAGCCCTTCGGCAGCGACCTGTATCCAAAATTCAAAGCCTGGTGCGACGACTACTTCTATCTCAAGCACCGCAGCGAACCCCGCGGCATCGGAGGACTGTTCTTCGACGATTTCTCCGAAGGCGGCTTCGAAAGCTGCCTCGGCCTTATCCAAAGCGTCGCCCAAGGCTATGCCGACGCCTACCTGCCCATCGTACGAAAACGCCGTCACACCCCCTATTTAGATCAGCACCGCGACTTCCAACTGTATCGAAGAGGCCGATACGCCGAGTTCAACCTCGTATGGGACCGCGGCACACTCTTCGGCCTGCAAAGCTCCGGCCGCACCGAGTCCATTCTCATGTCGCTCCCCCCTACCGTCGTCTGGAAATACGACTATCAACCCGAACCCGGCACCCCCGAAGCCGAGCTCACCGAAACCTTCCTCCCCCCCCAAGATTGGCTCAAAAAAACGAAGAACTCTTAACTCTTAGCTCTTAGCTCTTCACTTCAGCAAATGACTTCCCGCCAACGCTTTCTTGCGGCCCTTGACTGCCAACCGCTCGACCGACCACCAATCTGGATCATGCGACAAGCCGGCCGTTACCTGCCCGAGTACCGAGCCCTGAAGGAAAAATACACCTTCCTTCAGCTAGCCCAGACCCCAGAGCTCGCCCTCGAAGTCACCTTGCAGCCCCTCCGCCGCTTCGCCCTCGACGCAGCCATCCTCTTCTCCGATATCCTCGTCATCCCCGAAGCCATGGGCCAAGGCTACCATTTCAAGGACGCCGGCGGCATCGCCATGGACTACGCCCTGGAAACCAGGGCCCAGATCGACCGCCTCACCTCCCAGGCAATCGAGGAAAAGCTCTCCTACGTAGCCGAAGCCCTTAGGCTCATCCAAAGAGAGCTCGACGGCGAAAAAATGCTCCTCGGCTTCGGAGGCTCCCCCTGGACGCTCGCCACCTACATGGTCGAGGGCGGCAGCTCCAAAGACTTCGCCCGCATCAAGTCGCTCTACTACCAAGACCCAAACACCTTCGAAGCTCTCATGGAAAAGGTCTCCGACTCCCTCATCGCCTACTTTCGCATGCAGCAGGCGGCCGGAGCCGACGCCATCCAGATCTTCGATTCCTGGGGCGGCGTCCTGGCAGGCGAAGACTACGAAGACGCATCCTTGAAATGGATACGCAAGATCGCCGACGCCCTCCAAGGCGGAATTCCCATCATCATCTACGCCAAGGGCGCCAACGCCCACCTCGCCCCACAAGCGGCCTGCGGCCCCAAAGCCATCGCTGTCGACTGGACTATCCCTATCGAGCAAGCTGCCCGCCAGATTCCCAGCAGTATCGCCATCCAAGGAAACCTCGACCCCGTCCTCCTCAACACCACCCCCCAAATCGTCAGCCAACGCGCCACGCGAATCCTCAACGCCATGGCCGATCGCCCAGGACACATCTTCAACCTCGGTCACGGCATCCTTCCCCAAGCCCGTATCGAGAATATGGAGACTCTCGTCGAAACCGTTGTCGAATGGCGGAATCCCGCCCTCGACCCCACTCTCCAAACGCCATGACCTATCCGCAAATAGAACGCCTTGAGGACATTTTCGCGCTCGTCATACCGCTGCAAGGCCGACTCGATTCCGAAAGCTTCATTCCCGTCTACGACTACGTGCTCTCCCATCCCTTCTTCGAGAAGCACATCAATCTCATCTGGAACGCCAACAACGCCAGACTGCGCGAGATCAAGCTGCAAGACGCCAGCCTCGCCCTCAACCACATCAAGTCCCGACGCGAAGACCGTGGCGACAGCGCTTCCGCCTGGGTATTCGCCCGCGGCGAAGACTACACCACCGCCTGCATGGTAAAGGCCGCTCTCGGCGGCGGCGTATCGATCCGCTACGAGATCTTCAACAACCTCGTCGAAGCCAAAAGCTGGATACGAGACAACCAAAGCAAAAGACCATCAGGCCGACCAAGGCCGCCCATCGTCTAGCCGCATGCAGGACGCCATAATACTCGGCGGCGGTATTTCAGGACTCACCGCGGGCTACCAGCTGCAAAAGCGCGGACTAGACCTCTCCATCATCGAAAAAAACGTCGGCCCAGGCGGGCCCATCTCCACTCTGCGCAGCCAAGGCTACCTCGTCGAACGAGGCCCGAACTCCCTCCTCCTTTCCGATCCTTGGGTCGAAAGCCTGCTCAACGAACTCGGCCTCGCCGATCAAGTCCTGGAGACTCGACCCCAAGCAAAAAAGCGCTACATCGTCAAAAACGGACGACCCGTCAGCGTACCCAGCTCGCCACTACAAGCCATTGCCACTCCCCTCTTCTCCTTGAGAGCCAAGCTCGGCTTTCTCGGCGAACCCTTCCGCTCCCGCATCTCCGACCAACGCGGAGACGCCGAGACCGTCGCCAGCTTCGTTCGCCGGCGCATGGGCCAGGAGTTTCTCGACTACGCCATCGACCCATTCGTCAGCGGCGTCTACGCCGGCGATCCCAAGCAACTCGTCCTAGACTACGCCTTCCCACTCATACGCGGCTTCGAACGCGACCACGGCTCCCTTGTGCGAGGCGCTCTCGCCCTAAAGAGGCGAAGAAAACGCGAAGGAGCCGCCTACAAGAAACGCAGTATCAGCTTTCGCGAGGGACTCGGAGCCCTGCCCGCCACGCTCGCCCGCAAGCTAGGCAACCGCGTCTGGCTCGAATCGAAAGTCGTCGCCGTCAACCGAATGGAAGACTGCTGGCAAGTCACCTGGAAACGCCAGGGCGAGAACTTCGAAGGCTTCGCCCGCCATCTCCTCGTCTGCCTGCCCGCCTACGCCATAAAACGCCTCGCTTGGACGAGCGACATCGCCAATCCCCTGCAGGAAGCGCCAGACCTCCCCTTCCCACCGGTTCACAGCCTCGCCCTCGGCTTTCGCCGCGAGCAGATCGAACACCCCTTGGACGGATTCGGCGTTCTCGCTCCAAGCAAGGAACCGACAACCATCCTCGGCGCCCTCTTCAGCTCCTCGCTCTTCCCCGATCGAGCTCCCGACCAACACGCCCTGCTCACCACCATGATCGGCGGAATCCGTCAGCCAGAATCAGCTAGTTTCTCTCAAGAAAAGCTGCTCGAAATCGCCCTGTCCGATCTCAAGCCCCTACTCGGCATCAGCGGCGATCCCGCTTTCGTCCACCTCTCTTCCTGGCCCCGGGCAATCCCTCAATACACGGCCGCATACGGCTCCTGGCGCAACACCCTCCACGGACTGGAAGACGAGTTCCCCAGCCTCCATTTCGGCGGCAGCAGCGTCGACGGAATCGCCATGGGAGCCGCCATCCTCAGCGGCAAGCGTCTAGCAGCGAACGTCGAAGAAGCAAACCAAGTGTAAGACAAGCCGACAGTTCTTCAAAATCCCCCTCAACAAAGGGCAAATTTTAATCTTTTTAATCCGCTGGACCCCAAGCAGATAAAAAGACTGTAAGAAAACCTCCGCAAGGAACGGCACGCGCTATGCAGTTGAAAAGACAACTCCCAACATAGCTATGAAAAGAATCCTAACCTTCGCCGCCCTTGCAGCAGCGGCCAGCCTGCAAATCCAAGCCGCTTCCTTCACACTCACCTTCGAGAGCGCCGCCCACGGCCAGATAATCACCGACGACTTCGAAACCAGCCACGGCGTCGTCATCGAAGGCATCAACAACGACAACGCCGACCCCAACGCTCCCGACTGGGCCGTCGCCTTCGACAGCGAACTCACCGGCACCCGAGACGACGATCTCGAAGATCCCTGGACCGGTGGGAACCTGCCCAGCAACACCAAGCTCGGCAAACTCCTCATCATCCAGGAAAACGACGTCAACACGGGAGATCCGGACATCGCCGACCTTCCTGACGACGAAGGCACTCGCCTAAACCCTACCGGTAGCCTCATCTTCGATTTCGTGCGGTCCGTACTTTCCTTCGGACTGGACCTCGTCGACGTCGAAAACCTTACGGTGGAAAATGGCAAACTGATCTTCTTCGGCAACAACGGAGGCATCAGCGAGGTCGCCTTCAGTACGCTTCCCGGCCGCGACGGGGCCTCCTGGGGCAACAATTCCGCCAACCGCATCAGCCCTTTTCTCGCCTCTGACTTCGGCTTCGGCTCCATTGAAAAAGTCGAAGTCCAGCTCGGCGGCTCCGGCGCCATAGACAACATCACCTGGACAGTACCCGACACCGGCTCCTCCCTCGCTCTACTCGGCGCCGCCTTCCTCTGCCTCGCCACCTTCAGCCGACGTCGCAAGCAGAGCTAGAAGCGTTTTAGGATCATCATATTCACCAAGAAGGCTCCCGCCCAACAGCGGGGGCCTTTTCTGCGTCCCATACCAATGCTTGACAAGAAGCGTGCAGGTAGGCGTTTTTACATAATACCCTTCGCTATAAAACCTCAGTCACTCTACAGAACGTAGAGTAGCTCTCGAAGAACAAAAATCGAAATCGAGCATGCGCTCCAGCATCCTTTCAGCCGCAATTCTCCTATTCACGGCAGTAAGCCTCCCCGAAGCCCGTTCTTCAGCGAAGATCTCATCCGAGTCACTCCTTCGGCCGCCACGCGTGTACGGCATCCATATGTCTCCAGATGGCAAATACGCCGCCGCACTCGCCCCAGTCACAGAGACCGACCAGACCGGTCTCATCATCATAGATCTCGATACTTGCAAGATAAAGCGCTCCTTCAAATGGGAATCCGGTTACAACATCTACCGCTTCAGGTGGATGAACAACGAAGACATAGCCTTCAACGTCGGCCGATGGAATTCATACGTCGCAGGCATTTACAGCGTAAACGTAAATCGCAAGTCGATAAACACTCTCGTCGGTAGCGATGCAGTGGTAAGTATCGTTGATCCCATCCACGATAGCCCAAACGCCTGGATCTGGATAAAGGACGGCTTTGAGATGAAGCCCTCGCTCGCCATGCTCGACGAAACCGGCAACGCCGGTTCGCCAGACGCCATGGGCGCGAATCGCGTCCCTGGAACCAAGGACAACCCCCTCATTTCAAACAGGATCATGCAGCCAAAAGGCCAAGTCTTCGGTTGGCGCACCGACTGGGATAACGAGCCGCGCATCGTCACCAGGTTCTGGGAAGACAAGCTAGAGTATCTCCACCGAAACCAAGGCGACGACGACTGGACGTCTCTCCCCCTCGACCCTGACGAGTGGGATATAGAGGCCTTTTCCGCGGACAATGCCCAACTATACGTCTCGGGATACGATGGGCATGAAACCACGGGGCTCTATCTATACGACATAGCCAAAAACACCTTCAGCGACGTCCTGTTTCGCGACGAGTACTACGACTTCTCCAGCACCGCGAGGTATATAGCCTATCAGGACAACATCGTAGGCATTCGATATACCAGAGACGTTCCAACGGTCGTCTGGCTCGTCGAGCAGATGAACGCCATCCAGCGGGTGGTAGACGCGGCTTTGCCCGGAAAGGCCAATCTAATCTATCACCTTACCGACGATCTCAGCCGGATCCTAATCAACTCCACTTCCGATCGATCCCCCAGCAGATACTACATTCTCGATCTAAAGGAAAAGGCCCTGAGGCTCGTCAGCCCCACGCGCCCCTGGCTCAAGGACAGCGGCCTCGCCAAGACCGAGGTCTTCCACTTCAAGACCGAAGACGGGCTCAAGCTCGAAGGCTACCTCACTCGACCCCAGACAGGCGAAGCGCCTTACCCCACTGTATGTCTTGTACATGGCGGACCATGGGCTCGAGACTATGGCACCTTCAACGACGAAACCCAGTTCTTCGCAAACCGCGGCTACGCCGTTCTACGCGTCAACTACCGTGGGTCCGAGGGCTACGGAAAACGGATATCGGAAGACGAAGCCTACAAGTTCCGCAAGATGCACGACGACATCACCCAAGCAGTTCGACTCAGTGTGGAGCAAGGCATAGCCGACCCGGAAAGACTCGCTATCATGGGAGCGAGTTTCGGTGGCTACGCCGCCCTCTGCGGAGCCGCCTTCGAGCCCGATCTATACAAATGCGCCATAACCGTGATGGGGGTCTTCGACTGGGAACAGATGATCAAGGACCGCAAATGGCAGAGGCATAAATACAGCCATCACAAACTGCTCGAAGAACTTGGCGACCCCAAGGCAAACGAAGCCCATTTCCAAGAAATCTCCCCGATATATCATACCGACAAGATCAGGATTCCCATCTTCATCATTCACGGCAAGAGTGACAAAAACGTGTCCGTCAAGCACTCCAAGAAACTCGCGGCCGACCTCAAAAGCAAAGGCGCCGAACACAAGACCATGTTTCTCAAGGGCGAAGGCCACAACATCTTCGAGATGAAAACCCGCGTGAAAGTCTACGATCAGATAGTGGAGTTCCTCGAAAAGAATATGAAGTAGCTCGAGCGGTCCTCCTAGCCCTCGAACCGATAACCCACGTCCCGAATCGTCTTCACGAAACGCGGACGCCCCGGATCGCCTTCTTTCCACTTTGCCGCGTTTCGCTCCGAATAGGAAACTCCGCAGTTTATGTGCAGACGGTCTTGGCTTAGCGAGCCATCTTCCAGGGGCCGAGTAAGGCGCGATCAATAGTCTTCGACAAACCTGGCTGTCCTGAAGCAGCTCGTTCCTACTCAAGAGACACTTTCGATTTCAGTCGCCACGGACGCATGGACCGTTTTCAACCTCTGCTCGCCATGGATTTCGACCTTTCCAGCATCCACCAGAACTTTCCCGAGCTAAGCGAGCGACAACGGGGCCAACTCATGCAGTTCGCTCAGCTCATCGCCGACTGGAACCAGAAGATCAATCTGATCGCCCGCACCGACATCGCCAACCTGCCTAAGCGACATATCCTGCACTCTCTCGCCATCGCCAAGGTCATGCCCTTCGCCCCAGACACTACCGTCATCGACGTGGGCACCGGCGGTGGATTCCCCGGCATCCCTCTCGCCATCGCCTTCCCCAAAGCCCGCTTTCTGCTCATCGACTCG
This sequence comes from Pelagicoccus sp., assembly GCA_028284635.1. GTDB lineage: Bacteria > Verrucomicrobiota > Verrucomicrobiia > Opitutales > Opitutaceae > Pelagicoccus. The sequence goes on along the minus strand of JANQRJ010000082.1, from coordinate 4,438 downwards.
ATCGGCAAGAAGATCAAAGTGGTGCAGGACTGCATCGAAAAGCTGGGCTTGCAAAACGCCGTCGCCATCCAGTGCCGAGCGGAGGAAGTAGATCGCCAAGTCGACTTCATCGTGGCCCGCGCCGTCACCCAGCTGCCCAAGTTCATGAGCTGGATCCGCAAGAAAGTGAAACGCTCTTGCTTCAACCAGCTTCCCAACGGAGTCCTCTACCTCAAGGGCGGAGACCTCGCCGAGGAATTTGCCAGCATCCCAGAAGAACCGACTGCGTACCCAATCCGTGAATACTTCGACGACGAAGACTTCGACCAGAAGTACGTCATCCACATCCCAGTCAAACGCTAGCAAGCAGTTCTTAACTCTTCGCTCTTAATTCTTCGCTCCAGCCCGTGCGTCTCCGCCTCCTGCTTCCGCCCAACATCGCATCCTGCATCCCCCGCGATGCCATCCCCACCAAACTCGAAATCGATCTCGAAGACGGTCAAACCACCGCCCCGGAAAAACTGCCCCTCGACCGTCTTGCCGAACTCGGGGCGCAAGACCGCCTCGCAGCATTCTCCCTTCTCCAATGGTGCGGCGGAAGCCTCTCCTCCTTTCTTCAGCTGACCTGCGAGCAACTCCGCCAGCTCCTGCAGTTTCTCGACAAACAGGAAGCCTTCTACTGGGCAAACCAGCCCAAGACCCCCATCCCCTGGTCCGCAGGCGAACTCGCCGGAGTCTCCCCCCTCCTCCCAAAATCTTCATCTTCTTCTACTTCTTCATCTTCTTCCCACGCAACCCCGCCAGAAAAAGAAGAAGAAGAAGAAGAAGAAGCAGAAGTAGAAGCAGATGAAGATAAGTCCCTCGCCTTCGACGGCACGCCTATGACCGTCGACGGCTCCTCGCAGTATCTCGCCATCGGCCTGCCCTCCCGCGAACACCCTTACTACGAAGAGATTCGCGAGCTCCTGCAAGTCAACCGCTTCAAGCTCGAGCCATCCAACCGCAAATGGTGGCTGCGCGACCGGCACCTCACCCTCAACTTCCTCGGCGAACACTGGACCGACCTCGAGCAACGCTACCAAGCCGAATTCACCGCAAACTTCGCCTCCCGCACTGCCGCGCTGCGCGAAGCCGATATCAAGACGGAAGTCGTAGAGGAGCGAAACAGCTACCGTGTTAGCGTATCCATCAAAGCCGGACAAGCCGCAGACCGCGAGATCAGCCAAAGCCTCACTACCGGCAAACGCTACATCGAATCCAACGGAAAAGTCTACCTGCTCAGAAGCGGCAAGCTCGACAAGCTGGAAAGGCTTCAGAAGAGCCTGACTTCCGATTACAATGCCCCCCTGCTTCACAACGGAACCTACCGCATCCCCTTCTCTCGCTCCACCGAGATTCAGGAATCTCTCGCCGAACTAAACCCCGGCTGGAAACCCCCTACCACCTGGAAGGCCCGTAGCGAAGCCCTTTCGAATCTCGCCAAGCTACCCGCCCCTACTCTCAACGTCGAACTGGAGAAAACCCTCCGCCCGTATCAGAAAATCGGAGTCGCTTGGCTGTATCACCTTTTCCAGCACAAGCTCGGCGGCATTCTTGCCGACGAGATGGGCCTCGGCAAGACCCTCCAGTCCCTCGCCTTCCTCTCCTCTATCCAGAAAACCAAACGCCAAGCGCCCAGAACCCAGAACCAACGAGACGTAAGTCTCGTCGTCTGCCCCGCCTCGCTGGTGGAAAACTGGCGACGCGAAGCAGCCAAGTTCTGCCCCGATCTCGAGGTCTTCGTCAATCACGGCGGCAAACGGCTCGCAGCGACCGAAGACGCTCGATCATATGATCTCGTCATCACTTCCTACGGCACCCTGATCCGCGACCAGAAGCTCTTCTCCCAGATCGATTTCCGCTGCGTGATCGGCGACGAAGCCCAGCACATCAAGAATCGACGTACCCGAAACGCAAAGGCCATCGCCACCCTGCAAACTCAGGGACGTATCCTCCTCACGGGTACGCCCATCGAAAACAGCCTGCAGGACCTCATGTCTCTGCTCGACTTCATCATGCCAGGCGCCTGGAAGCCCATCCCCGCCAGCGCCCGCGGAGACGAGCGCCAGTGGCACGAACGACGCATCCTCGACCTGGCCGCCCCCTACATCCTCCGTCGCACCAAGCAGGCCGTAGCCAAAGAGCTGCCCGAAAAGATCGAGCAGACCCTCTTTGTCGACATGACCCCCGAGCAAGAAGCCCTCTACCAAAAGACCCGCCGCAGCGCCGAAGACGAAATCTCCAAGCTCGAACGGTCGGGAGCCAGCGAAGGCGCCATACGCATGAAGACCTTTACCCAGCTCCTTCGCCTGCGCCAGACCTGCTGCGACCCGCGCATCATCGACGCCAACGCCCTTGCCGAAGCCTCCGCCAAGCTCAACTCCTTCCGCGAACTGCTCGAGGAAGCCGTGGATGGCGGGCACCGCATCCTCGTGTTTTCCCAATTCGTATCCGTTCTCTCCCTACTGCGCGAGGAACTAGACGAACAGGAGATCGACTACTGCTACATCGATGGTTCCACCCGCAATCGCATGGCAGAGGTCGATCGCTTCAACGACACCGACTCGATCCCCGTCTTCCTCATCTCTCTCAAGGCTGGCGGCACCGGCCTCAACCTCACCGCCGCCGACACCGTGGTACACTTCGATCCCTGGTGGAACCCCGCCGCCGAGGCCCAAGCCACTGACCGAGCCCACCGCATCGGTCAGACCAAGGTCGTCACCAGCTACAAGCTCATCGTCAGCGGCAGCGTCGAGGAAAAGGTCCTCCAGCTGCAGAGGCAAAAGCGAGAGCTGCTCAAAGACGTTTTCGAAGCCAGCGAAGCCGCCAACGCCAAGATCTCCCTCAAGGAACTCAAGGAGCTCATCTAAAACTATTTCTGTAGGGTCGGCGCTCGTCGCCGCACTGTCGCAGACCTTGAGCTTGTCGAAAGGCAGAGAATGGATCAGCCCGTAGCGCGGAGCTTTAGCCCGCGACCACGTTGTTTCTTATCCTCATCCTCTTCTTCATCCTCATCTTCATCCTGGGATGAGGATAAAGATGAGGAGGGGGATGATGATGGCGAATTGCGGACGCGGGCTAAAGCTCCGCGCTACGTTGAGGACGTGATGCGACACCAAAGCCAAAAAAAGCCGGAACCGCCAAAAGGCAATTCCGGCCGAAAAAGCGAAAATTCGAGTAGTCTACTTCTTGTTCTCCATCACCTTCGAGTAGACCAGACCTGCCACGGCGCCGCCGAGCAGTGGGCCTACCCAGTAGACCAGGTGGTTGCTCCAGTTTCCGGATACGAGAGCCGGACCGAAATTGCGCGCCGTGTTCATCGCCGCGCCCGTGATCGGGCCGCCAGCCATGATATCCAGAGCCACCGTGAGACCGATCGCCAAACCGCCGATCCTTGGGCCCCGGCTGTCGATGCCCGTGCCGAATACCACGATCACCAGGAAGAAGGTCAGAATCGCTTCTAGCGCGATGCCCGCTCCTGTGCTCACGCCCTCCGCCAAAACCGGCGTGCCAGCCGCCACCATCTCGGTCGAAACAATCAAGCTCGCCGCGAATGCCGCCACCGTCGCCCCCGCAAGCTGCGAAACGACATAGAGCAAGCCGTCCTTCAGATCGATCTTGCCTCCCACAAGAGCCCCAAGCGTGACCGCAGGATTGAGATGGCCACCGGAGATGTGGCCGAAAGCCGAGACCATGACTGCGATCGCCAAGCCATGAGCCAAGGCGACCATCAGCAGATCGCCGCCCGAATTGTGGATTGCGAAGACGCCGACGAAAATTAAGGTGAACGTGCCGATGAATTCGGCGACAAGCGAAGGGAAGAGTTTCATACTACAGGATATTGTGGGTTTTAAGGCAGGCGAAGGAAGGCAAGCGCCGTCCAAAGCCAGTTTGAGGGAATCAGACCCCAAGACCCTGCGCCAGCCACGCAAAATGGCAACCCTTCGATAGACCTTCCCTGGGAATGCGGGCGGCTCGCCCGCAATCATGCAGGATCAAACCAGATGCGGGCGAGCCGCCCGCGTTCCGAGGCTTAGTTCCAATTGGCTAGATCGTTGGGGTGGCGTCGCAGACGTCGGCCAGCGAGATGCTGTGGCAAAGCTGGGCGAGAACGCAGAGCTTGGGCTTGGCTGGCTTTTTTCTTTTATTCACTCGCCGATTCTTGGCGGAATCGGCGGGCCTGCTCTAGAAAAATTCAAGCTTAAGTTAGAAATAGAAACAAATTGATTATCCCGGAGCATAGACAGAACCTTAAAGCAAAGGTATCCTTGATCAACTCAAATTCAAGAGGTTATTTTTATGAACGAAATGGACGAAAACCGTGAAGAGCGTCTGGAATGGTTTAAAAATGCAAAGCTAGGCATGTTTATTACCTGGGGGTGCTACGCAGTCACAGGCAGGACTGAGCAAATCATGCTTC
>JANQRJ010000077.1 GCA_028284635.1 Pelagicoccus sp. | reverse complement strand
GGAGGGCAACGCTCCGTCGTTGCCGCACCGGTTGTTCCCTCTGTAGGCTCCGCGGTCCCGCAGTCGCGGGAGAGCATTGCCCTCCTGCCCACCGCCTTTCGGCTTAAGTTGACGCCTATGAGCAGAGCGGGACCGTGTCCGTCGCAGGCTTCGAGCTTGTCGATAGGCAATGCAAGATCGATTCCCTGAGGACGCCGGCTTCAGGCTTCGCTCTTCGAGCTACGACTCGACTTCGAAAGCTCCGTTCTACGGATGCTCTTAAAAGCTCACGGTTTTTACAAATCTCTAGTGTCTTCTTCTACAAGGCCTTGCGTATCTGCATAAGTATTTAAACCATTTTACTGTGGACAGAAATTTCAGATCTGTTCTAATAAGCATCGTCTTCGCGAGCACCTCATTTGCACTCCGAAGGTCTAAGTACCCACAGCGTTTATCCCCATTTTTCGAGAATCTCTCGAGTACGCATTTTTATCTATAAAATCCCTATATTGCTGATCCCCAATAGCTTAACAAACGCAACAAAGCAATCCCACGAACTCGACGCCGCTAGGCAATAGCATTGGCGGTTTTTCTAGTTCTCCTAAATGTATGCTTAAAAACGGGTTCTCGCCAAAAGCGGGAACCCGTTTCAAGTTTTGCAACCGCCATAGGAGACGCTGTTGGTTCGCTAGCGTTCCCCCCGGTAGCTATGGAGAACTCGCTCATACTTCGACCTGCCAAGCCATCCGACCTCGCCACGCTTCGCCGCTGGGACGAACAGCCGCACATCGTCGCTTCCGATCCGAATGACGACTGGCAATGGGAAACCGAACTCCTTCGCTCGCCCGACTGGCGAGAGCAACTTATCGCCGAGCTCGACGGACGCCCGATAGGCTTTCTAGAGATTATCGACCCCGCTCGGGAAGACGAACACTATTGGGGCGACATCGAGGCTGGCTACCGAGCGATCGACATCTGGATAGGCGAAGCCGACCTCCTCGGGCGTGGCTACGGAACCCGCATGATGGCTATGGCCCTCGAGCGTTGCTTCGCCAGTCCGGAAGTGCAGAAGATCCTCGTCGATCCCATCAGCAGCAATCACCGAGCCCACCGCTTCTACGAACGCTGCGGCTTCCGCTTCCTCGAACGCCGCCAATTCGGACTAGACGACTGCCACGTATACCAGCTGGAGCGGGCCTCCTGGCAAGCATCCGCAAAAACCAGTTAGGCCAAGCAGCACCTTCCGTCGATCCTGAGAGAAACCGACTCGCATTACGGAGATAACCGAATGCGTGTGGCTGAACCGCCGAGCCGATCAAAGCTACAAAACAGCTTCCCAGGCAGATTCCTCCAGACCTAGGAAGTGGGCCATCGCCGAGACTTCCTTCCCTGCTGCGGCTTTGAAGACCTTCCCTTTCGGACGCTTTTCTTCGTATCCAAATTCCACCTTCAAGCAATCCTCCATCACCTTCGCGTTGGCCCAGCCAATTGTGTCCCCTGCCAATGGCACCATCCGATTAAGAAAGAAAACGACCTCGTTCAAGGAACGGCTGTCGGTCTGCCCGACGTCCGTTGGAGTCGGCCTTGCTAAGCCTCTTGAAAAGAGCCAAGCCAAATATACTGAAAGACAGTGCAAACGCCACGTTGAGATTATCATCGACAGTCCGCAAAGTCCTCAAATCGCCCCTCAGTACTCCAAGCTCCGGAATTTCATAGGCGAAAACATTGGCTGAAAATCGATGAAACCAATAAGGATGATCGAAACTCAATGGTTCCCAAGCGGTAAACGTTCCCGAACCAGTGCGAAGATTGAGGGAGATACTGAGTTCAGCTGGAGTCGGAGTTATAGAATTGTCTCTGAATCCGTAGTAAGAAAACAGGTCTCCATCGACTTTGCGCCTCGAATCAACCTCGAAACCGTATGAGTAGCTGCCCAATCGGGAAGAAAAGCCCCGAGTAATATCAAATCCATGGGGACTACTGCTCCTAAAGTAGCCATAGTCGCGAACCAAAAAGACAGCTGGATCTACATTGAATAGAACGTCGAAAACAAGATAGGAACCGACGTCTTTAGGTAGATTCTTCTTAATTTGAGATCCAAGACCCCATTCTATATTGGTTTGCTCAAAGCTCTCATAGACGAACGAATGCATCCTGAGATTCAGCAAAGCAGCTGACGCGGTTGCCAACGGCACGAAAATGAAAGCCAAACAAAGGGCTAACCGAACCAGGCCTCTAACGAGAGGAGTCTCCATCTCAAATTCTTGATGCGGACAGAGCGAAGCTTTTCGAAATAAGTGGGATTCCATGCCCGCGAGTGTAAAAATCGCTTCTGCACTGGCAACCTTAATAGACGGTTTGCGACAAACATGGGGGCATCTCCCAATCTACCCAAGGTGCAAACCTTACGCCACACGGATACTAGCAACAAACTCGACAGCTAAAGCTTCGCTTCCCAGGCCGATTCCTCCAGACCTAGAAAACGCGCCATCGCCGATACTTCCTTCTCCGCTGCCGTTTTGAAGGCCTTCCCTTTCGGACGTTTTCCTTCATATCCTAATTCTATCTTCAAGCGATTCTCCACCACCTCCGCATTGGCCCACCCGATCATATTCTCCCGCCAAAGAACGGGCATTGCGTAGTAGCCCCGCAAGCGCTTGGCAACTGGCGTGTAGGCTTCGAAACGATAGGTCCATCCCCACAAGTGAGCAAAACGATCCCGCTCCCTGACGATCGGATCGAAAGGGGCAAGAATGCGAACTCTCTCCAAAGACTCGCCCTCCTCGAAATCCGCAGCGGGCCACACGTATTCCCGACCGTCCACCGTCGCGGATTCCAAGGCTCCCGAGCGCAAGAGCTCGCTCAGTATGCGTTTCCTCCCGCCGGGCGTCGAAACGAGATAGGAGAAGAAGGACAGCTCCGAAAGTAGGAACTTCGAAGCCGCCACCCCCATTGCCCCAGCGGTCGCCAAGAGCAACTTGCCAAAACGAACCTCTGGCTCGTCCCGCTGCGCAATCCTTGGCGCCGTCTCGTAAAACCGGATACCTTTCCGCCTGCCCGCCACTCGCAGCTTTCCCATCTCGTGCAGCTCCTCCAGAGCCACCTTGGTCGCCTTGGATTGCCCGCCCCAGGCATTGCGGGTCCGCGCCTTTCCTAAACGCGCCTCCAGGTCCTTCGAATCAACCTGCCCTAGTCTTCCAACTTCCGACAGAACCTCGCGATGCAATTTCGACATACGACCCTCGGATTTCGGATGCAAACCCCGCCAAAGCTCGCGCGACATGAAACCATAGGCGTAGAGATAGTCTTCCTCTATCCCCAAATCGGGATACAGCCGTTCCAAGTCGCCCGCCCGGTAGTCCTTCACTCGGTGCCGCAGGATCAGGTCCTGAGCTCGAGCTGGACGACGAATAGGATCGGCCTGCACGAAACCAAGTTTTTCCACGGCCGACTTAAGATCGGTTGGAGCGAAAAGACTTTGGGAGATGAGCAGGCGTTTTAATCGTTTAGCAGTGGTCATCGCGCGACAAACTTAGGATCCGCAGGCTGCGCACCGTAGCGCGGAGCTTCCGAAGTCAGGTCATAGCTCGAAAAGCGAAGCCTGAAGCCCGCGACCGCAATGCAGGAGTCTGTCTCGAATAATCAGGCTATCGCGGCGCGACGCAAGCGTCGGCCCTACAGCGCATTGCGGACGCGGACTAAAGCTCCGCGCTACGGTGGCTAGGCAACAAGACATTCGATCAATCTCCGACATCCGGGCGGCCACGCAAGGCTTTCGTCTTTCCTCGAATCGCCTTGCCTTTCAGACGCTTCGCCTTGGCGCTTTTCGACGGCTTGCTTGGCTTTCGCTTCTTTGGTGGATGCAGAACGCTCTGCACCAATTCCTTCAAACGGGTCAAAGCTCGTTCGCGATTCGTTTCCTGCGAACGCGCCTCCTGCGATTTGATGACCACCACACCCTGTTCCGTAATGCGATGGTCACTACAAGCAAGCAGTCGCTCCTTTATGGCGACAGGCAGAGACGAAGCTCGTATATCGAAGAACAGGTGTATCGCCGTGGAAACCTTGTTCACGTGCTGCCCGCCAGAGCCCTGCGACCGGATCGCCTTGATCTCGATTTCCTGCAACGCGATGCGCACCGTCCGCGATATAACGAGCATGGCTCTACTGCCCAGGCTGCGTAGTCTGGTAGAGCTTCCAGGTCTGACTCGCCAGAAACGCCATGACGACCATGTTGAAGATCGACTCGGTCCAGAGCCAAAGAAGCACGGCCAATATGCCGAGCGTAATGAAACTGATGATGCAGGTTAGCCGCAGTCGACTTGGTCCAAGCAACGCCAGCAGGATCTGGCCCCCATCCATGGGCAGAATTGGCAGCAAGTTGATGATCGTCCAAACGACATTGATAATGATCAAAACGCCGATCGTATATGCCACAAGCGAAGACTCCCCCAGATCTACGAAGGAGGCGAACAGGATGGAGAGGACAGCCAGAACGATGCTGGCCCCTGGCCCTGCTGCCGTCATGAGAATGCTATCCTTGCGCGAAAAACTGGCCCGTTCGAAATGGGCAAGCCCGCCCATGCCATGAAGCATTATCTGGACGGATGGAGCCCCTAGCTTCAGACCAGCGAACGCATGGCCAAACTCGTGCACGAGAATCGAAAACGTCGCAGCCGCCATGAAAAGAAGCACTGGGACGAAGTCCCCCGCTCCTTCTATCCGCAAAGCTCCACCAAGGAAACCGGCCAACAGCCAGAACATCCAGTGAATGGAAACGGGAATATCGAAGAGTCTAAATCGTATCATAGGGTATCTCGTAGGTTTTAAGGGTACGCGTCTGGCAGAATCCAATCGACAAAGCGAGCGTCGATCCGGCGCCTTCAACTGGAAGCGCAAAGCGTTCGCAGATAGAGCCTAAGCTGACAAAGCCAGAGGCAAATAGACTGAGGGCTGAAGGCCAAAGGCCGCTAAATCCAGCTTCAGCCTTCAGTCTCTCACCCGAAAACCTCGCAAACATGATCGTTTTCGACAGATAAGCTACTAAGACGAACGAACCATGAGTACGAAACAGATCCAATCCCTCGACCTCACTACCGATTTTCCGCGCAGTCCACGAGCCACATTAGCCGGCTATGTCGTTGCCGCTCGCGCCCTCGACAAATGCCGAGCGGTTATCGTGGGCACGCAGGGCGAGTACCACTTCAATTGTCCACTCGATCAGCTATTCTTCGAGTTCACTGGCATCTCAGCAGACGACTTCAAGGAATTCGCGGCAACGGGGGCCAGCGACGACGAAGTCGCAGCTTGGATCGAGAAAAACGCCAAAGCTCACACAAAGGAGGAGATCGTCGTCTGGAACAACGAATTGCGTTACAAACGCATCAGCGAGATGCCTGTGCCACTCCAAGTCTTTTTGGAAAAGTACATCCCGGAGTGCCTCCCTGCCGATCGCGTCGTCTACTACTGGTTCGATGTGTACGACATCGAAGAGAAGCGCATCTAGCAGCGAAAAGCGGGAGTAGGTGGGTGCGGGCTCGTCACGCGATGGTAGCCGAACTCGAAAGAGTTTGGTCCTCTGCCCTATCATCCAAACTCTTTCGAGTTCGGCTACTAAAAGATGCGATCCCATCACTTTCAATCGCATCCAGCGCGCTCCCACTCCTAGATCCGCTCTTGCCGAGGACTTCACCGTTCCGTCAAGCTGTTCGCTTTTGTACGTCACGCCAAAAGTGAAAGCCCTCATCATCGGAAAAATCTGGCCCGAACCCACCTCCTCCGCGGCCGGAAAGCGGACGCTGGATATCGTGCGAGCCCTCCAGGAGGCTGGCTGGGAGGTCCACTTCGCCAGCGCTGCGAAGTCTGGAGAACACAGTTTCGAACTTGATACGCAACTCGGCGTCGCTAGCCATCAGATCGAACTCAACCGGTCGAGCTTCGAGCGATGGATCGCCACGCTTGCTCCAGACGTCGTAATCTTCGACCGCTACATGACGGAAGAGCAATTCGGCTGGCGAGTGGAAAACGCGCTGCCCCAAGCGCTCCGAATTTTGGATACAAGCGATCTCCACTTCCTGCGCGAAGCTCGCAAACAAGCTCTACGGACTCAAAAACCTCCGCAACTTCACAACGGGGTAGCCCTGCGGGAAATCGCCAGCATCTACCGCTGCGACCTCACTCTAGTCATTTCCGAAAATGAGCTCGAGCTCCTCGACGCGGAATTCGCCCTACCCTCTGAACTTCTCGCCTACTGGCCCTACTGCCTTCCCGAGCCAGGGCTGCCAAGTCCCTCGTATTCAGATCGTCACGACTTTGCAATGATCGGCAGCTTCCTGCACGAACCGAATTGGGATGCCGTCCGTTTCTGCCGCGAGACCATTTGGCCGGAAATCCGCCGCAGGCTCCCGCAAGCCAATCTGCATATTTATGGCTCTTACACACCTGAAAAGGCTCGCCAATTGCACAACCCCGGGAGCGGCTTTCACATTTGCGGCAGGACGAAGGATGCCACGGAAACGCTCAAGCGACATCGTCTCAATCTTGCTCCCTTACGCTTCGGAGCAGGCCTGAAAGGCAAACTGACGGATGCCTTCCTCGCCGGTACTCCCAGCGTCGCATCCCCCATAGCGATCGAGGGCCTGCCCGGCTCCTTGCCCTGGGGCAGCCCAATTCACGACGATCCTACCCTCTTCGCCGAAGTCGCCGTCGAGCTCTACCAGTCCGAGCCGCTTTGGCGACAGGCCCAGGAATGCGGCTACGAGATCGCTCGGCAGCGATTTCACGAAAAGACATGGCTAAAACGCCTGCCCACCATGCTAGGCCAAGCCAAGCAGAGCCTCGGCGAGCGTCGGCAACGGAATTTCACCGGCCAAATGCTACGTCACCACCAGCACCGCAGTACCGAATTCATGAGCCGGTGGATCGAGACCAAACGTCTTCTGTCTGAAAAGGAGTGAATAATCCGAGGCTCGGTTTCGTCCCAACCGCCGAACCACGAAATTTAACCCCAAAGCAGACAGAAACAATGAAAAGCATAGCTCTACTCACCCTCATAGCCGTCTCGGCAGCGATCGTTACGCCCGAGGCGAAAGCCGACAAGGAAACCCGAGCCCTTATCGGAGGACTCGTAGGAGGGCTGATCATCGGAACGGCCCTCGCAGACGATGATTCGCGCAGCCACGTAAGCGTCGGGTATAGCCGCAGCCACCGAAGCCACGGCCACTGGGAGTGGATATCCGTCAAAAAGTGGGTGCCCGGACACAGAACGATTCGCTACGACCGCTGTGGAACGCGCTACAAGACCTGGACGCCAGGCTACTACACCTACGTTCGCAAGAAGGTTTGGGTAGAGCGAGACTACCGGGGCGGATACGGACACCGAGACTACCGCCGCCATCACCGAAGCGATTACTACGACGACTGCGACGACGACCGTCGAGAAAGACGCTACAAGCGAGCCTACGCCCATCGCTACTAGCGGTCCGTAGCACGGCGACCGCGGCCCTCATCATCCCCCTCCTCATCTTCATCCTCATCCCAGGATAAAGATGAGGATGAAGAAGATGATGAGGATAAGAAACGACGCGGTCGCGGGTCCCGCAAAACGGGATCCGCGCTACAACGCCCAAGCTCCCGCAAAAACGCCCTTTACCCAACCGCTCAATCATTCTTCCCTACCTCAAGCTAAGCAGAAGATGTCCAAGCAAGTTCCGCAGATCGAAAAAGCCCAGGCCCAGTTTCTCATGAGCCAGCTGCTCGACGGCGAGCTGTCGTCGACGGACGCCGCAAAACTGGAAGCCTACCTCGAGAGCAATCCCGACGCAATCGATTGGATGGAAAGCGCCGACGCCCTACGCGAAGCGAAAACGGCGGCGCCCTTCAAAACGGATCGCGATGTCGCCATTTCCTCGATACAGACCGCCATTCGAGACGAGATGGACAGCCCCGCAAACCACGGCGGGCGACTGCTTCGCTTCCCCGCCTTCGCGCGCCCTCTCGCCGCTGCGGCTGCGATCACTTTGCTAGGCGTTGCTTCCTGGATCGCCATAAAGCCTGCCGAACAGGAGGCTCCACTCGAACCCGCCATCGTCGAGTTCGTAGCGACCGACATACCCGACGCCAGCACCTTCGTCTATTCCGACGAGGAATCCGGCTGGACCATCGTCTGGGTAGAAGAGCAAGGCTGAGGCTTTTTTTCCGTTTCGCCGCATCCGTAGCACAAAGCAGGATCTTTCAAGTTTCATATTGTAGGGCCGACGCTTGCGTCGTGCCGCGTCTGCTTGGATATTCAAGCTAGAGAAATATTGCTTCTGCGGCATGGCGGCAAGCACCAGCCCTACAGCGTGTTACAAGATCAACCCTATGCGGACGCGATCCCGCTCTGCGCATAAGCGTCAACTTAACGTAAGAAGCATCCTTTGGAGGGCAACGCTCCGTCGTTGCCGCACCGGTTATTCCCCCCTGTAGGCTCGGCGGCAATGACGGAGCATTGCCCTCCAGTACGACACCTTTTGGCTTAAGTTGACGCCAATGCGCTCTGCGGGATCCGCGCTACGGATGCGGTGAAAGAGAAGATGCGCTAGCCGACTTCGATGGTCGGCTGGCTCTTTACCAGATCATCGACCTGCTTCATCTGCAGGAGAAAAGGCTCCAAAAGATCGAGCGGCAAGGCACAAGGGCCATCGCATTTCGCTGCGTCCGGATCGGGATGAGCTTCGAGGAAGAGCCCGGCTATGCCCGTCGAGAGACCTGCCTTGGCCAAGTCAAACACCTGCTTGCGCCGCCCGCCCGCCGCGCTGGCCGTGCCGCCGGGAATCTGCAAGGCGTGCGTCGCGTCAAAAATAACTGGATACGCCATCTCCTTCATGATGCCAAAACCCAGCATGTCTACCACCAGGTTGTTGTATCCGAAACTCGAACCGCGCTCGCACAGCATGATCCGACAGTTTCCCGCCTCTTCGATCTTGGAAATGATATGCCCCATTTCGCGAGGAGCTAGGAACTGAGCCTTCTTGACATTGATGATCGCCCCGGTCTTTGCCATCGCCACCACTAGATCCGTCTGGCGGCAGAGAAAAGCCGGCAACTGGATAATATCGCAGACCTCCGCCACCGGAGCCGCCTGAAAAGGTTCGTGCACGTCGGTGATAAGCGGCACGTCGAAGCGCTCCTTGACCTCCGCGAGAATCTCTAGCCCCTTTTCCATGCCAGGCCCGCGGAAGCTGTTGATCGACGAACGGTTGGCCTTGTCGAAAGACGCCTTGAAGACGTAGGGAATTCCCAGCTTGTCGGTAACCCGCTTGTACTCGTCTGCCACCTCGAGGGCCAATTCTCGCGATTCGAGCACATTCATTCCAGCCAAGAGAGTGAAAGGACGCTCGTTGCCACAAGCTATGCTACCGATTTCGATCACCTTGCTCATGGCCACCTTTTCGACGCTTTGACCTTGGCCGCCAACAACAAAAATCAGGAGATGCCCCCTTTGCATTGCCGAAGCGGGTTTTTCCTTCACAAAAAACCCCATGTCCAAACGTAGATATTGCTGGATCGACCTTGAGATGACCGGCCTCGATCCCGAGGCAGACCGCATCGTGGAAGCGGCAGTCATCATCACCAACAAGCAACTCGAGCCGGTATTCGAATGGGAATCCGCCGTTCGGCAGGACACAGCCGTTTTGGACGCGATGAACGACTGGTGCAAGCATCACCACACCGAGAGCGGTCTACTCCACCGTATCCCCCACGGCATTACGGAAGAGCAACTCGACGCCAAACTCGCAGAGATCGCTCAAACCCATTTCAAGAAGACGAACCCGGTCGTGATCTGCGGAAACTCCATCGCCCAGGACCGCAAGTTTATCGATCGCTACCTGCCGCGCTTCGCCTCCCGCCTGCACTATCGAATGCTCGACGTTTCCAGCTTCAAGATCGTGTTTCGAGAGATGTTGGGCCGGGAATTCAAAAAGCGAAACACGCATCGGGCTCTGGACGACATTCGCGAATCGATTTCGGAGCTGCGTTACTACATGGGAGCCATCGACGCCACAGGGCTCGAACCCATCGACAACACTCCGAAGTCCGAGGCCACCACCGAAAGCTGAAAGTGTGTCTGGCAAATGCAACAATTCGAAGGTGGAAGCGTGCTCATAGCCTTTTGGATACGCATCGGCGCGATTTCATCGGCCATCGCTCTACTGACAGCAGTCGAAGCCTCACCGAAATCCGTTGATGCCGATCAGAAGCAAACTCTGATCAAGGCGATCGAAAAACGACTGGAGCGAAGGGCCTACGCTTTCTCGACCGACTTCTCCCAATGGCCGGAATTCGTCGGCAAACACAAAGAAGCCATCCACGCTGCGGGGACCGAAGCGGAACTGGCTACGGCGCTCAACGCAGCTCTGGGCGAATTCGATCTGTCTCACCTAGCGTTGCGTTCGCCAAAAGGAGGGGCCCTGGCTCGCAAAGGCAAACGGCTCGGCATAGGAGTATCGCTAAGGCGAGTCGAACAAGGAATTTTCATCACCCACACCATCAAAGGCAGTCCAGCCTGGAAGGCCGGTATCCGAAAGGGCGACACGCTTACTCACATCGATGGCGAACTGCTGACAGACGTTAGCCAGCTCAAAGGGACGCTGGGTCAGGTAAGATCCATTTCCTGGATACGAGACGAGCGGAACTGCGAATCCGAACTGCGCTACGAAGCCTTCGCCATCTCGGAACGCAGCAGCATGCAGTGGCTCAGCAGCGAGATCGCCCTCATTCGTATCCATAGCTTTCAATACGGATTCTACAATGCGGCCCGCATCAACCGATTCTTTCGCGAAGCGAAAAACGCCCAAGGTATCGTCATCGATCTACGCAACAACCGAGGCGGGCTTTCATTCTACTCTCGGCATCTCGCCTCGAAGATAGCGAACGGAAAAACCGTGTTCGGACGAAGGGCGAAGCGGCGCCACCAACGCCCAGTCGGCAGAAAAGACGCTTCGCTTGAAGAACTTGCAGAGCATGCCCGGGACATCCGCCCGCTGCCTTTTTCCTGCAGACCCTACGAAGGCAAAGTGGTCGTGCTCGTCGATGCTCTGTCCGCTAGCGCGGCTGACATCTTTCCCGCTTTCGCTCAGGAAAACGGGCTCGCCACCATCGTAGGCGAGCGGACTAGCGGCGCGCTGCTCCTCGCTCGGACCTTTCGCCTGCCCGGACGCTTCCAACTCTACGCCCCGATTGCGGAAATCCTAACGCCGGAAGGACGACGACTGGAAAACGCAGGCCTGGAACCCGACGTGAAGCTAAGCTTCGAGGACGCGTCGAACGACGACCTCATCTACGCGCTAGCCAAGGAACTGATCGAGCAGTAACGCGGAGCTTCAGCCCGCGACCGCGATTCTCTCATCATCCCGCTCCTCATCTTCATCATCGTCACAGGATAAAGATGAGGATGAAGAAGAGGATGAGGATAGACAAACCACGGCGGTCGCGGGCTGAAGCTCCGCGCTACTTTTCCTGCGAATAGAACCCGTCGATCTTCGCTGCGACATCCCGGAAGCCGATGTCGCTGGAGTAGATCAGCTTGTATCTTCTGATCGCCTCGTCGGTGTTGCCCAGGAGCTCGCAGCATTCGGCGGAGGCGTAAAGCACGTCCTTTTTGAAGTCATCCATCGAGGGAACTCCTTCTATGGAGCGGTCGAACTGGGCCAGAGCTAGATCGTAGAGTCCTTTGCGAAAGAAGCTTCGTCCGAGCAGAACGCAGGACTTCTGTTTCAGACTGCTGCTGCGCTGCGACACCTGGAACTGCATGACAGCCTCGTCGATCTGGTCGAACTCGAGCAAAAGCTCCCCGTAGCGCAGGCGCTGGGCATAGTCGTTGGGAAACTGTTCCACTATTTTGCGAGCCTCGTCGATCTTGAGAAAATTGAGCTCCTTCTCCAAAATCTGGATACGTTTCGAGACGCGCTCTGAAGGACCTGAGCTTTCGGCCAGATCGGCGCGAAGCTTCTCGATCTCCTCCTCTGTCGACTTGATCGTGATCTCGCTGCGAGTCTGCTTGAGCGTAAGGTCGGCCTCCGCCTGGGGCAAAGCGGCAGCCTTGTCGAGCCAGAGCAGGGCATTGCGGTAGTCTTCTGCCGCCAGAAATGAACGCACGAGACGCTTGTAGAGGTCGAGGTTCTGGGGATCCTGGTGGATGGCATCGATCAACTCGCGGGTCTGCTGATTCGTCTCAGTTTCGTCAACCGCGATCCTGTTTTCGCGCTCGATCGCCTCGGCCAGGTCCCCATCCTTGAGCTTGGAACGAAAGTCGCGCTCTTCTTCAGCCCATTTTCCTCGATTGATCGAGTGGGCGACGGAAGCCGACTTGACGAGCTCCTGAATGGAGGAGTCGTCTGGCTTTACGCGACTCAAACGCTCCGCGATGCGAATGGCTTGATCGGTATCGCCGGTGTGGATGAGGGCCTCGCAATAGCGCTGGAGAATCGCTGGATCGTTGGTGTCGCGATCGCATATGCTCTTCAGGCAGAAGACCGTCGTTTCGTGCAGTTCGAGAGCCTCGGCGCCGGCAGCGACTAGGGACAAAGCAGTTTTGGAAAAGGGGTCTTCCACCAAAGCTCGCTCCGCATAGGCCATGGCCAAGGCAGGCTTCTTCTTCAAATAGGGCTTTCCGTAAACCAGCAAGGTTCTCGCCTTCATACCTGAAGCGAGGCGACCACCTACCCCTTTGCCTGCTTCACCGAAGATGCATTGTTGGGCTCGACGCAGAAGCTTGCGGGCCTCCAAGCATCCTGGTTCCTTCTCCAGGAGACTTGAACAAATTTCCACCGTGTATCCAAAATTCCCGCGCTCGATCGCCAGCTTGGCGCTTTCGAACTGCTTGCGGACTCGCGGGTCCAAGTCGCTGATCGGAATCTCGGGCATAGGTAAACTCTAGGCGACCAACTCCAAATCTTTGCCGACCGCATCGAGCAAGGCAGCCATGGAGGAATCGACGACTTGCTCAGACCGAGCTTCGACTAGCAATCTGAGCTTGGATTCGGTGCCGGAGTAGCGCACGAGCAGGCGACCATTTTCTCCAAGCTCCTTCTCCGTTTCCTGAATACAACCGGAAAGATTGGCGCAAAGTTCGAGCGGAAGCTTAGCGGCAACCTTGACGGCCTGGGATCTTTGAGGAAACGCCTTGTACACGCTGGTCAACTCGCCGATCGCCGTCCCTGACTTGCAGACCAGTTCGGCGAGCTTTGCGGCAGCGAACAAACCGTCTCCCGTTACCGCAAAATCGCCAAGCACGAGGTGCCCTGACTCTTCGCCGCCCACGCTGTAGCCTTCGGCCAGCATGAGCCGAGCGATGAATTTGTCCCCAACGTCCACTCGAGCGACCGATACGCCGAGCGGCTTCAGAGCGGCATCAAGACCGAGATTGCTCTGCACCGTGGTGACGAGGGTGGCATCCGAAAGCTTGCCCTCCCGACGCGCATCGAGAGCAAGGGCCGCTAGCAAGGCCTCGCCTGGAACACGTTTGCCAGTCTCATCCGAAAGGATCACTCGGTCCCCATCTCCATCGAAAGCGAAACCCATGTCGTATTTTCCAGACGAATACAAAGCTGCGAGGGACTCGGGATGCTCGCTGCCGACCCCGAGATTGATGTTCGCTCCATCCGGCTGATCCGCGACTACCGAGACAGTCGCCCCTAAAGAGCGAAAAATCTGCGGTCCTAATTCGAAGGCAGCCCCATTGGCGCAGTCCAGAGCGACCCTCTTGCCCGCAAGCAGTCCCGAGGGAAAACGACCGACAACCGCTTCGACGTAGGCAGCCTTAAGGTCAGAGGCAGAGACTGGCGAAACCGTTTCGGAGGGATCGTATTCCTCGCCCGCCGCCAAGCCAATCGCGTCGTCCAGCGCCTGCTCTAGAGCCTCCGAAGGTTTCACTCCATCGCCTTGGAAGAACTTGATCCCGTTGTCGGAGGCTGGATTGTGAGAGGCTGTCAGGACGCAAGCCAGGTGAGCTCCAGACTCTCGCGCGGCGAAGGCCACGCAAGGTGTCGGAGCAACGCCGAGATCCTTGACCTCGCCACCTGATCGAGAGACACCTGCAGCGAAGGCTCGTAGGAGGCTCTCTCCAGAGGCTCGCGTATCGCGTCCCGCCACGATAGTCGGCCGCTCTGCAAGCCCCATCTCGCGAGCCACCTGGACTGCGGCAAAGCCTGCGCGAAAGGCGATTCCATCGTTTAGACCTTCGCTGCCATAGGGTCCGCGAATGCCATCCGTTCCAAAGTGCTTGAGGCTCATACCGAAGCGTAGAATTCCCTTGTCTGTTCGATCTTCGAACGAGTCGCTCCGCCGAGCAACAGCTCCTTGGCTTCGCCCAAGCCCGCTTCCAGACTCGGATGACGGCCAGCTGCAAACAGGCCTGCCGCTATGTTGTAGACAACGGTATTCTCGAGACCGCTCGGCGCCTTGCCGTCCAGTAGCTCCCCCAGGATGCGAAGATTGTCTTCCAGCTCGCCGCCAAGCAAATCGCCGACCGGAGCCGAGGGCAGACCAAAGCTGCCTGCAGGCCATTCGGCGACAAGATCGCGCAAAGCGCCGAAACCGTGGACCTGGTTTGCGCCCACCACGCTCAACTCGTCCATACCCCGCCCGTCGTCCAGCTTGCAGTGGACGACGAGACCGGATTCTAGACCCAACTGGTCTAGCGCATTGGCCATCAGGCTCACGAGCTTGGAGTCGAAAACGCCCAGGAGTTGATGGGCAGGTCGAGCCGGATTGATCAGAGGTCCCAGAATATTGAATACAGTCCGCTGACCTTTAGCCGCGAGTCGCTGCCGCACAGGCATGATTTCCTTGAAGGCTGGATGAAAGGCAGGGGCGAACATGAAACAGAAGCCGAGCTCCTGCATGGAACGCCGCAGCGTGGCATCGTCCGCCATCAAATCGACGCCCAAGGCTTCGAGGAGATTCGCGCTGCCGCATTTCGAGGTGATCGACTTGTTGCCATGCTTAAAGACCGGCACGCCGCTCGCCGCGAGAGCGAAAGTGACTGTGGTGCTGATATTGAAGCTGCCCATCTTGTCTCCGCCCGTACCGCAAACGTCGATGGCTTGGTCCTGCCATTCGCTGAGCCCCGGATCGCGAGCCAGTTCCCTGAATCTCGCGGCCAAACCGGACACCTCGGTCGCGACCTCGCCCTTGGCAGCCAGAGCCACCAGAAAACCGGCCTTAAGATCTGCGGAAGTCTCGGCGGAGGCCAGTTCATCCGCCGCCGCGGACGTCTGTCCATGATCGAGATCCACGCCTGACTCGAGAAGAGAGGTAAGCTCGCCTAAATCCATAAGCCCACACAACTACGCCGCCCCCACTTCCAAAACAATTCTAAAGAGCGACGCTATCCAGGTTCCGAGCGCGATTGAACAAGCACGCCCTACCTTGGAGGAGACAGAGCCCACTCGCGATTCGACAGAAAGACCAAAAGCGCCAGTAGCTCCCCCTGCCGGCACCTCCAGAAAATTCATATTCTATCGCATCCAGTAGAAATCATAAGTCTCTTAATATCAATATCATGCCACTTAAAAAGGCAAGGTTGTCCTTTAAAATGGCGACTGGATAGCGGGAATCTGTTCTCGGACGGGCCAAGCCTTTTTGGGATGGCGCAACGCCCTTTTTCGCTCCGGGCGCGGAGACCGCGAAAGCGACAAGGGCGGCTGCTGTCCATTGTTGCCAAACAATAACTTGACGGGCCTGGGGCCAAGAGTTATCCAGGGCGGCTTTTCGAGAAACAAGGACCGTGAACGACCCGAGAATTTAAGCACTATGGCCAATCCAAAACGCAAGCAATCCAAGCGCCGCAGCCGCCTCCGCAGAGGGGCGAACCGATTTGAAGCTCCCGAGCTTTCCAAGGATCCCATCGACGACTCCGCCTTCCGCCCGCACCGTGTGAATCCGAACAACGGAATGTACCGCGGACGCCAAGTGCTGGACGCTACCGTCTAGCTAGGACGGACGCCTCGGCCTTCCCTTTTAGCCCCTCGATTCTCTCTATGCCCGATCAGGGAAGAGCCTGCATCGCGGTAGACGCAATGGGCTCCGATCTGGGCCCGCCCGAGATGGTGGCCGCCGTGAAGATGGCCCTGGAAGCGGTGCCCAACTTGCGACCGGTAATCATGGTCGGCAAGGAGGAGGAACTGAAGCCCTTGCTTGCGAAAGAAGGGCTTTCTTCGCATCCAGACGTATCCATCCACCACGCCTCCGAAGTGATCGCGATGGAAGACAAACCTCTGCTCGCGCTCAAGCGCAAGCGCGACGCAAGCATGGTGCGGGCCATCGAGCTAGTGAAGGACGGTCAAGCCGCTTGCGTAGTCAGCTGCGGCAACACGGGAAGTCTCATGGCAGGCGGCACGCTCAAGCTGCGCACCATGGAGGGCATCGAGCGCCCGGCTTTGGGCACGGTCATGCCCCGCCAACACGGCCATTTCGTCCTGATCGATGCTGGAGCCAATCCTCTCGCGAAGTCCGAACACCTGGTGCACAACGCCGTGCTGGGCAGCGAATACTGCAAGCTGGTACTAGGTATCGAGAAGCCGAAGGTCGGGCTCATGACCATCGGCACCGAGGAGGGCAAGGGCACCGACCTGACCAACCAAGCCCACACCCTGCTCAAGCAGCTGCCCGAAATCATCAACTACCAGGGTCCGATCGAAGGATTCCAGCTCTTTCAAGAGGGAGTCGACGTCGTGGTTTGCGACGGCTTCACAGGCAACATCCTGCTCAAGTCATCGGAGTCGCTGTTTTCCCTGCTTAAGGATTTCGTGGGCGAGGAGATCAAGAAAAACGCCATTCGCAAGGCAGGCTATCTCCTTTCCAAAGGAGCGTTCGACTCAATCAAGACCCAGCTCAATCCCGCCCGCTACGGCGGCGCTCCTCTGCTCGGCCTTCGCGGCAACGTCCTCAAGGCCCACGGCTCCAGCAACCGAGAGGCCGTGATGAACGCCATCCGAATCGCCGACGAGATCGTAAGCGCCGATCTCAATCAGCGAATCCTGGCCGACATCGAGCAGGTAAACAACATCATCTACGACGCTACTGTCTAGGCAGTCCGTATTTGCGGATTGCTTGCAGCCAGACCGTTCCCCATTTCCAGATCCGAATGATTTCCGCGCAACGATCCGTCAAAATCACAGGCACAGGTTCCTACGCGCCTAGGAAGTCTCTCAGCAATGACGACCTCGCCAAATTCGTCGACACCTCAGACGAGTGGATATTCGCCCGCACCGGCATCAAGGAGCGCCGCATCGCCGACGAAGAAGAGACCGCCTCCGCCATGGGTACCTCCGCCGCTCGCGTGGCCCTCGCAGAGGCAGACCTGGCCCCGGAATCCGTCGACGTGATCGTCGTGGCAACCATGACGCCCGACATGCTCTTCCCCTCCACGGCCTGCCTGATCCAGAACGACCTCGGGATCGCAGGAGCAGTATGCCTCGACGTGGAAGCCGCCTGCTCGGGCTTTCTCTACGCTATGGAAGTCGCAACTGGGCTCCTTCAGACCGGACGCTACCGAAACGCGCTTGTCGTCGGCACCGAAAAGCTCTCCAGTATCCTCGACTGGGAGGACCGCTCCACCTGCGTGCTCTTTGGAGACGGAGCCGGAGCTGCCGTTCTTAGCTCCGATTCCTCAGACGGCGCCACTGTGATCGACTTCAAGCTCGGAGCCGACGGGAGCAAGTCCGATGTCCTAAGCATGCCTGGCGGAGGCTCCTCGATCCCCGCCACGCAAGACTCCCTCGCCGCCAGACAGCACTTCCTCAAGATGCGAGGACGCGAGGTATTCAAGCTCGCCGTCAAAGTCATGGGACAGGTCGCGCTCGACATCCTCGAGCAAAACGACATCCGCCCCGACCAGCTTTCCTGCGTCGTTCCCCACCAAGCCAACATGCGGATTATCGATTCCATTTCCAGCCGACTTGGAATTCCGATTGAACGATTCTTCCTAAATCTCGACAAATACGGCAACACTTCGGCAGCCTCCATCCCGATCGCGCTCGACGAGGCAGCTCGCTCTGGAAGACTGAAGAGTGGCGACACCGTCCTCCTCGTCGCCTTCGGAGCCGGCCTCACCTGGGGCGCCAGCTTGGTGAAGTGGTAAAGAACATTCGCATCCCAAACCCGCCTGATCCCGTATCCACCCATCGAAACAGCACATGAAAGAGCTTCCCTCACTACCAGCCCCTATGAGAACCCTCTTCCTTTGCCTCGCCACCCTCGCGTTGTGCTTCGCCAAGCCGCAACAAGCGATCGGCAAGATAAGCTGGTCCCCGGAAACCGGATACCAGTCCGAGGAAGTCGACCTCTCCGGCCTGCTCCCAAAGGAGATCGAGCAAATCGAACGTTGGATGAACAACGCCAGAGAGGCCGAGGAACGCGGCAAGTACCGCAAAGCCCTGCGCAACTATCGCAAAGTATCCAAGAAGTATCCCAAAAACCAATACTCGCCCGAAGCCTACTACCGACGCGCGCTCATCCAGCTGGAGCGCAAGAAGATCGACAAGGCCTTCGAGAACTTCAACACCATCGCCTGGGTCTACCCGAACTACGGCAGCTTCAACGAGATCCTCGGCGAGATGTACAAGATCGCCGTAGCCCGCCTCGAGACCCATCGCGACAAGATCCTCTGGGTGATCCCCGGCTTCAAGAACACCGATCGGGCCATCCAATATTTCGAACGACTGGTCGCCATTGCCCCATACAGCGATTATTCGCCTCTTTCGCTGATGAATGTCGCCAAGGCCTGGTCGGACAAGAGCAACGAAACGATGACCATCTTCGCCCTCGAGCGACTGGTCACCAACTACCCCAACAGCTTCCTGACCTCCGATGCCTACCTCAAACTCGCCCAGACTCACTACAGCCTGATCAAGGGCCCGGACTACGACCAGCGAGCCACCGACGACGCCATCACCTTCTTTGAAGACTTCCTTATCCAGTATCCGGAAAACCAGAACGTCGCCGAAGCAGAGGAAGGACTCTCCGGAGCCCGCAACATTCTCTCCCTCAGCAAGCTCCGGATGGGAGACTTCTACAACTTCAAGCGTTCGAAGTACGAAGCCGCCCGGGTGATGTACAACGAAGCCATCACTATCGCCCCGCTATCCCAGTCCGCCGAACTTGCCAAGACCCGTCTCGAAAAAATCGATACAATTATCGCCAAAAACGATGCTGCCGAAGCGGCTCAAGCCGCAGCGCCCACCAACGAAGAGATCCAGGAAAAGGCTCGCAAGCGAGCCAAGCGCAAGATCCTCGGCATCTTCTAAAGCCCCCACGCGCGATGCGAACCCCACTGGCCACTCTCCTCGCCAGCTTCCTGCTTATCGGCGGCGGCTGCGCCTCCTATCAACTCGGCAACCCCAGTCAACCCGACTACGGCTCCATACGCGTCGCTCCGCCACGCAACGAGTCTAGCCTACCTCAGGCCGAAGCCCCGATCGCCACGGCGCTACGCCAAGCCATCCAGCAAAGCGGCGACCTCGAATTCTCATCCGCGACAACCGCCGATTCCGTCCTCGAGTTGACCCTGCTGGAAATCAGCCGGCCTATCGCCGCCGCCTTATCCGAGGACGTGGGTCGTGGACGCAAATTCGAGCTCGTCGCCCAGCTGTCGCTCTCCCTCCGCCGCGAAGGAGACTCGGAAAACTACCTGATCCGAGATCGGACCTTCACCGTGCGCCAGGACATCTTTAGCGACAGCGGCCAAATCGATGCCGAGCGCCAAGCCACCCCCGAGCTGGCTCGCAAGATAGCCGAACGAGCCGCCCAGATACTTCAGGAAGCCTGGTAAACGCGAAGCGCAGGTAGATAGTCTGCTAGCAGTTTAGTCTGTAGCTTAGGCTTGTCCCGGCCAACTCCGGCGACGTAATCTGCGGCCAATGGCAGAACCTATCCTAGCCCCCTCCATACTGGCTTCGGACCACACTCGTCTCGCAGCGGAAGCGCAAGGAGTCAAAGCAGCGGGAGCGCGCTGGCTGCACATCGACATCATGGACGGCCACTTCGTGCCGAATCTTACTTTCGGTCCCCAGACCGTGGCTGATCTCCGGCCGAAGTCCGATCTCTTCTTCGACGTGCACCTCATGCTCGACAATCCCCAGGACTTCATCGAGCCCTTCGTCAAAGCGGGAGCGGACCAAGTCACTATCCATGTCGAACCGGACTACGATATCGTCGCCACCCTCCGTCGCATCCGCGATCTCGGAGTCAAGAACGGCATCGTATTCAATCCGTCGACGCCAGTGGAAGCAGTGGAACCCTTTCTCGACCAGGTCGACATCGTCCTCGCCATGACTGTGCAGCCCGGCTTCGGCGGCCAGTCCTTCCAGGATAGCGTGCTCGAAAAAACCGCCCAGCTCGACCGATGGCGCGCGGAGCGCGGGATCGACTACCGAATCGAAGTCGACGGCGGGGTCAATCTCGAGAATGCGCCCCGATGCCGTCAGGCCGGAGTGGATACATTCGTAGCCGGCACCGCTTTCTTCAAGCATCCCAGCCGCATCGAATTTCGCAAGACCATCGAATCTCTGCCCGCATAAAGCCTGTCCTGATGCCCAGCTACACCGAAGAGGACCTGGCAAAGGTTCTCGTAACCAAGGAGCAAATACAGAGCAGGGTTGCCCAGCTAGGCGAGGAGCTCTCCGCCCATTACGTCGGCAAGGACGTGACGATCGTGTCCGTCATGAGCGGAGCCCTGGTCTTTACCGCCGATCTGATACGGGTCTGCAACTTCGCCACCCGACTGGACAACCTACGAGCCGAAAGCTACGGCAGCAAAACCAGCGCGGCAAATCCGCCGCGGATCACCAACCCTCTCAAGACCGGCATTCAAGGCCGCCACGTCCTCGTCGTCGACGACATCCTCGACTCCGGCAACACGCTCAAGGCGATAATAAGGCACCTCGAGCAAGCCTCCCCCCTCTCCCTCAAAACCTGCGTGCTGCTCGACAAGCCCGCCCGCCACGAGGCCGACTTCCGCGCCGACTTCAAAGGCTTTACCATCCCCGACGAGTTCGTCGTCGGCTACGGCCTGGATTTCGCCGAACGTTATCGCAACCTATCCTGCATCGGCGTACTCAAGGAGAACCTGCAAAAAGCGGAGGCCCATGCCTGATGCAGCATCGCGCAACAACTCCTCGCAAAGCAGCTGAAGTCGATAGGCCTTGGTTCATGCAACACTCTACTAGACCATGATTCTGGCAGACAAATGGGAGGATTACGAAATCCTGGAATGCGGCGACGGCATGAAAAAGGAACGCTGGGGCGACCGCGTCCTGGTACGACCTGATCCGCAAGTCATCTGGCCCCTCGCTTCGCGAGATTGGGGCAGGTACGACGCCTACTACCACCGCAGCGCCAAGGGCGGCGGCAGCTGGGAATACCGCAGCCAGCTCCCCGAAAGCTGGACCATCCGCTACCGCGACCGCGTATTCAAGATCCGTCCGACCAACTTCAAGCATACCGGGCTTTTCCCTGAGCAAGCCGTCAACTGGGACTGGTTCGGCAAGCTCGTCTCGCAGTCGAAACGCCCGGTCAAAGTCCTCAACCTCTTTGGCTACACCGGCGGGGCCACCGTAGCCGCCGCAGCGGCCGGCGCCGAAGTCTGCCACGTAGACGCCGCCAAAGGCATGGTCGCTTGGTGCCGGGAAAACGCTACGCTAAGCGGACTCGGATCCGCTCCCATCCGCTACCTCGTAGACGATTGCGTCAAGTTCGTCGAACGCGAGTCGAGGCGCGGCAACCGCTACCAGGGCATCATAATGGACCCGCCATCCTACGGTCGAGGCAGCGGCGGCGAGGTTTGGCAGTTCGAGCGAGACCTCTACGGCCTGCTCCAGAAGTGCGCGAAGATCTTCGACCCGGCTGGCCTCTTCTTTCTCGTCAACGCATATACGACCGGTATCTCGCCGACTGTTGTCGGCAATCTGCTAAGGCAAGCTATGTCGGGCTTCGAAGGCCAAGTCACATCAGGCGAAGTGGGCATACCGATCGCCGAATCGTTAAACACCCTTCCCTGTGGGCTTTATGCTCGTTGGCAGGCAAGCGGCTAGAGCATTTTTCGTTTGTTTAGTCGCACATAGGTGGGTCGGTTTCTCCGAAGACGACCGATTTGCGTCCCAATGTGCACGCGTATGCGTTCCCGACTTCGGTCGGG